>JAJRTU010000251.1 GCA_024278135.1 Gammaproteobacteria bacterium | reverse complement strand
GCCCTGTTTGCCTGTTTCAGCAAAAGATCAGCACGGCAGCTGTTAATATTGGCATGGCTTTGACCCCGACTGCGGTTTGCATCTGAATAAAAATGCAGTCCGGACGATGAAGACGGCTTTGCCTGTACATGTGCCCTGTTTGCAAATACGGCACCTGCGGCATGCGATAATTGACTCTCTAAAGGGAGGGACAGCTGGTCTCGGTATGTTCGCTGCTGTTCAAAGCAGCGCAAATGAGGCGAACTTACAACTAAAGATGACGCTCTGGACAGCCTGCGGGCCAGGTCCAGATGCGCGCACCTTAACACATGATGGCGCTCCTTCACAAATAAAGCTGCAACTGCAGCTGTATGACTGTTTCCGGTCATCGTGAATCAGACGATGGAAAACCGGCGTATGCTTGTATCAGAAAGATTTTCAGTACTTCAATTTTTCGTTCCTGTTTACCCGGGATATTTTTTATTGACTATTGGAACGATCAGTCCTATATTACAGACATGAGCATAGGCAGACCACTGGAATTTGATCCGAGCGAAGCATTACAGGATGCCATGCGCGTGTTCCGGTCACGCGGCTATGAGGCCAGTTCTCTGCAGGATTTGTTAAAAGCCACTGGCTTGTCCAAAAGCAGTCTGTATCAGACCTTCGGATCGAAACAGGCCCTGTTCGATGACTGCCTGGAATTTTATTGCAACGATGTGATCAGCAAGATGCGGGAGAAACTGGAGAACAGCGCCAGCGGACGAGAATTTATTGAATCCGTTTTCAATGATATTGCCAGCGGCAGCGGTAAAGAAGAAGCCAAAATGGGTTGTTTATTAATGAATTCTGTCAGCGAGTTCGGACAACGCGACCAGGACATCGCCAGGGCCATGAACAGGCAGATAAAGAGAATTGAGCAGGTTTTTGCGGATGCCATTGCGCGGGATCAGGCTGTGAACAGCATAAACAACCGCGCGGATGCAAAATCACTCGCTACCTATTTTGTCACGAATATGAGTGGACTCAGGACAATGGCCAAAGCGGGGCTGAGCGCAAAACGTACAAAAGAAACGATTAAAAATATTATGCGAATACTTGACTGATATTTTTTTGTTTATTTATGGACCGATCGGTCCTTTTTTCAACAGGCGATAACAGGAGAAATGCAATGCCATTAGTACAAATCAAAGGTGTGGAAAACGTGTTAACACTGGAACAAAAGCAACAGATGATCCGCAAGGTGACCGACGCGATAGTCTCTGTCGAAGGAGAGAATATTCGTCAGCTCACCTGGGTCATCATAGAAGATATCAGCAGTGGTGACTGGGGAATCGCAGGCAACAGTATTACAACTGATGATGTCAAGGCGATTGCACAGGGTGGATAAATACCGATCAAAACAACAAGCGGAGAAGAGAAACGATGAAATTGATATCTGAAAAGGAAGCGACAGGCAAAACCAAAGAAATATACCGGGAGATTAAAAGTAATTTCGGCATGGTCCCCAATTTGTTCCAGGCCATGGCCGCGGTCAGTCCCGGGTGGCTGGAGATGAACTGGCAACGCGAAAAGAAAATTATGCTGGACGATGGCCCGCTGGATCGGAAATACCGGGAACTGATTGCATTCGCGGTATCGGTGGTGAACAACTGTGAATACTGCACGCTGGCACACGAATCCATCGCCGGGATACGTGGTGCCAGCAAGGAAGAAACAGGACATGCACGGCAGGTGATTGAACTGTTTGCCGGCTTTAACGCCATCGCCAATTCTTTTCATGGCCTTCCCTGCGATATCGTTGCGGAGTCACTCTGATGAAACTATATGACAACGCTGCATTTACCAGCCCGCGCCGGGTCAGAATATTTCTGGCGGAGAAAGGTATTGACATTCCCCGTGAAGAAGTGGATGTGCTGGCCGGTGAACACAGGTCGAGCGAGTATCTGGCCATGAATCCCGACGGGACCATCCCTTTGCTGGAACTGGACAACGGCGAATATATCAGTGAAACCGTGGCGATCTCCCGTTTTTTCGAACATAGTTGTCCGCAGCCGCCGCTGATGGGCAACAGTGCGGAGGAAAAGGCCAGGATTGAAATGTGGCAGCGGCGTATTGAGAACCGCTTGACGAATTCTGTCGCGACGTATTTTCATCACGCGACAGAGGGTCTGGGTGAGAGAGATCGTTATCGCAATCCGGAGTGGGGTCAGAAAAACCGGATTGTCGCCATTGAGGCGATGAAGCAACTGGACAGTCAACTGGAAGGCAATGAGTTTGTGGCCGGAGACAGCTACTCCATTGCGGACATTACCGCGCTTTGCGCAATTGATTTTGCCAGAGCGGTCGATATTCCGATCCCGGATGACTGCCCTCAGCTTGAACGCTGGTATCAGCAGGTGAGTCAGCGCGAGAGTGCGGCGGCCTGAGTCCGGCGCCGCATACCGCTACGTGATCGTGCTGAAGTGGCGGCCGGGCAGGCACCATCATGCATTGTGCTGCCCGCAGCCGCTTCAGCATCCACACCCGCGCGGGCGGAGAAGAGTTTCCGGTTCCCCAGGGGGCGTATTGGAGAGTATGATCAGGCATTTAACGCTGGCAAGGGGAACAGCTTACCACCCGCCGATGAAACAGGTTTCAGCACCCTGAGTGAGATACCTGTCTATTTGAAACAGGGCATATAGACTGAGTTTCTGTCATCCCTGTAAGGTGGCCAAAGTTGGTTGTTCCATTGTTGAAGACTGCTCTTTAAGGAGAAAGGTATCCATGTCCGTTTCTTTCCATGTTGGCATTCTCCCAAACCGGCCGATAGCGGATTTCGTTGACTGGATTGCAAAGGCGGATGCACTGGGCTTTGCCGGTGTCTGGGTGGCGGATTCACAGTCTGTCTTTCGCGATGCCTTTATGGCCTTGAGCCTGTTTGCCGCTCACACAAAAAATATGGCGCTGGCCACCGGCGTGACAAATATTATTACCCGCCATCCGAGCGTACTGGCACACAGCTTCGCGACACTGGATGAGTTATCCGGCGGACGCGCGATACTCGGAATCGGTGTCGGGGAAAGTGCCGTTTACACTATCGGACATAAACCGGCCAGGTTGAGAAAACTGGAAGAATTAATACAGGTGCTGAGAACCTTGATGGCGGGAGATACGGCACACTTTGACGGCCGGGATATCAAGGTGAACTGGCCGGCGCGAAACATCCCGGTGGTGATGGCCTGCACCGGGCCGCTTTCCCTGCAACTTGCCGGGCGCATCGCCGATGGTGTGCTGTTCCAGGTGGGTGCTGATCCCGCCCTGGTGCGCTATGCCAGGAAAAATATCGAGATCGGCGCCAGACAGGCAGGACGAACACCGTCTGCTATCACACTCTATCAAAGACTGGCCTGTGCCAT
>JAJRTU010000250.1 GCA_024278135.1 Gammaproteobacteria bacterium | reverse complement strand
TCCCTTGTGTAAGCCCAAAGATGAGCGTAATCACGCAGCTGCTTTATATTGCATTTGAAATGCCCGACGTACACGGGATCAAAACGCAGCAGCGTGGTAAACAGTCGCCAGTCCGCTTCCGTTATCTGGGCACCAAACAAATATCGTTGCTTGTGTAATCGTTCGTCGAGCCAGTCCAGTGTCCCGAACAAGGGTTTAACCGCTTCTTCATAGGCTTCCTGCGTCGTCGCAAACCCTGACCTGTAAACACCGTTGTTCAAGGTATCGTAAATACGCTTGTTGATAATATCAATCTCTTCACGCAAAGCGTTCGGACAGTAATCCCCTTTTATCGCGCCGATACCATCGAAAGCGGCATTAAACATGCGAATAATTTCAGAAGACTCGTTGGAGACGATAGTGCCGATCTGTTTATCCCACAATACCGGCACAGTAACGCGGCCGGAATAGTGCGCATCTGCGGCAAGATACACATCACGCAGAAACTCAGCATTGTTCACGCTGTCTTCAACAACACCTTCGCCATCTGCAAAGGTCCAGCCGTCTTCCGCCATATGCCAATGCACGACGGACAGGGAAATCATGTCCTCCAGCCCTTTAAGCTTCCGATAGATCAGCGTGCGATGGGCCCAGGGGCAGGCGAGAGACACATAAAGGTGATAGCGACCCGCTTGTGCCTTAAAACCTGCCCGGCCCGTCGGACCTGCTGATCCATCTGCCGTTACCCAATTGCGAAAGCGCGAGGCGGAACGGACAAAACGCCCTGCATTTTCCTCAGTGGGATACCAGGTATCCTGCCACTGTCCTTCCACGAGCAGTCCCATTTTATGCCTCCAGAAAGCTGTTTTTTTGAAAATCTTCATAGGCCTGTAACACTTCAGCCTCCGTGTTCATAACAAAGGGTCCACCACGTACCACCGCTTCATGCAAAGGCCGGGCTGCCACCAGTAAAAACCGGCTGTCGCCGCTGGCCCGGGCAAGGATCTCATCTCCTTCACTCAGTATGCCCAGTTGACAAGTACCCAGTGTTTGCTTTGTGTCGCCAAGGGACAACTCACCTTCTATAACAAAGATAAAGGCACTGTGTGCTTTCCGCGTCAACTGTGCAAACCGCTGCCCGTCAGGCAGGGCCACATCCAGATACAGTGGATCGACATATTGGTTGTTTACCGGGCCGCGCGTGCCACCGTTTGTTGTTCCCGCAATCACCCTTATGCTGGCACCGTTGTCAAGGTGTTCCACTGCTATATCTTCGACTGAGAACTCCTGGTAGGCCGGCTTTTGCATTTTTTCACGGGCGGGTAAATTCACCCACAGTTGAAAACCCTGGAGCAAGCCGTTCTCCTGCTCGGGCATTTCAGAATGCACGATTCCCCGACCCGCAGACATCCATTGCACACCGCCCGCCTCAATGACGCCCTCATGACCGGCGCTGTCTTTGTGGCGCATACGGCCGGCGAGTAAATAGCTCACTGTTTCAAATCCACGATGGGGATGAGCAGGGAAACCACCGATATAGTCTTCTGCCTGTTCGGATCCGAAAGCATCCAGCAATAAAAAGGGATCCAGCATATTCAGTTCCGGCGTAGCTATCAGGCGGGTCATTTTCACGCCGTCACCATCGCTCGTTGCGCGACCCGAAGTGATGAACTGCAATTCCCGCCGCGCAGGACGATGTTGATTCAGGCTTGTCATACTCTACTCCTCTTACTGCACAGCCCTTTCAGTAATGGGCGCAAGGTAAAATAGAACAGCAGTTTAATTGTTGATCATCATGGGATAAACATTGATAATTAGAAATTATTGTTCTAATTATGAGAACTATTATCTTGGGTCAACTGGAAGACATACAGGTGTTTATTCGCGTGGTGGACGCCGGCGGTATCAGTCGCGCCGCAGATCAGCTGGGTATGGCGAAATCGGCCGTCAGCCGTCGTCTTGCTGAACTTGAGAAACGCCTGGGTGTGCGCCTGATCAACCGCACTACCCGCAGTGCCAGCCTCAGTGAAATCGGTCAGGCCTACTACGACCGCGTCATAAAAGTGGTGGATGACGTCGCCGAACTGAATGCTTTGGCGTCTGATGCTCACTGCGCGCTTGCCGGGACGATTAATCTGGCGGCGCCCCTGTCCTTTGGACTGCATCACCTGTCCACGGCCATTGACACTTTTCTGAAGCAGCATGCTCAGGTCGGTATTAATATTGATTTTTCAGATCGGCGGGTCGATCTGGTGGAAGAAGGGCTGGATCTTGCTTTTCGTATTGCCGAATTAAAAGATTCGAGCCTGATGGCCAGAAAAATATCCCCCATCAGGCTTGTACTTTGTGCCAGCCCCGACTATTTGCAGGCCCATGGCGCGCCGCTGACGCCGAACGAACTGAAAAACCACCAATTGCTTCATTATAATGTATCGCATTCCCCCATCTGGAAGTTCAGCGACAAAAGGGGTAAACAGCACGCCATTAAAACCTCGGCAAAGATTATTGCCAATAATGGTGATTTTTTAGTGGATATGGCCGTTGCCGGACACGGCATCATCGCCACACCCACCTTTATTGCATGGCAGGCCATCGCCGCGGGCCAGCTTGTACCCGTCATGCCAGACTACACACTGCCGCAACTGAACGCCTACGCGATGTACCCGCAAACACGTTATTTGTCACAACGCGCCCGTGCCTTGATCGATTTTCTGGTGGAACGCTTTGGTGACACACCTTACTGGGATCGACATATTGCCGGTTCTTAGTGGTACTTGGCGCAGGCCACGCCAGCTTCAATAAGGAGCCTGGAAACGGTATTTATGGAGACATCGGCAACACGGCTCAACGAGCGCGTGGACATCCCCACAACCGGCATATGAAGAATTTGGATTCCATAGGCCCTTGTATGGACATGGGGTCGTCGCCGTCTCCAAGATTCAGGTGGTGGTGTCGGTCAGGCTGTTATCGGCCCCATCGCGATATAAACCAAAATTTTCTTCTCCCGTCAGTTGTGACTGAGGTCTTACTTTTAGTTGCAAACTATCGTCTATTTTCTTGTCGATCTGGCCCTGCAGCATGTTATTCATTTCCGCAGTGTGCTGCGCAAAATCGGCTGCACTGAGCGGTACGGCCAGAGAAAATAAAAGCAAGCTGTTGATTATCAGTGTATTTGTTGTTTTCATCAGGTCATTCTCCAAAGTTAACACGTTTCATTGCCAAATTAGATGCAGGCGATGAGCGATTTGGATGCACTTTGCAGATTTTTTTTTAAATTGATAAAACCCGGAGCGAAGATCCTGGCAGGAACAGCGTTTTTATTGTCCAACCCTGGCGGTAGGTTTGAATCAGCACTGACAAAAAAGCCGGTGGAAACCGGCTGTTCCCTGAAAGCCCGATAAGTTTTACCGGGATCGGGTCGATTGCTTTAATTACCTGTCCAACAGATCCTGCTGTCTAAAACTCATAATCCAGAAGAAATCGTAAATTTTGATCTGCAGTGTCATTATTAAATCCAAAGATGACACCCAGTTCCCATTTCAGCTTGTTGACACCTATTTTCACGGTACCCAGAAATACCGGCCCCACTCCACGTGTTTGCTCATCCATATATAATTCCAGTGCAGGTTCCAGATAACGTGACCATCTATATTTAATCTGACTTTTCATTATCGGTTCTATTTCATTTTTCACCCCTGCGCCAAATTCGTAATCAATAATATAATTGACTGTACTAATCCAGTTGCCCCACTGTTTTTCCCATAAAATGCCGATACCACTCTCCCATTTGTTTTGCTGTGTATCGCGTTCCAGTTCAAACAGAAGCCCCCAGTCAGACCAGAATTCCCCCTGTTCTGTAAGCTGGTATTTTGCTTCCAGTTCAAAACCATCTATAGAAAAACTGTCAGTGGGCAGGTTTTGCCCGACCACATAGCCTTCCAGTGAAAATCGCTCAGTGACACTGTGACCGAAAGACAATCGATGAAACTGAGTACCATCTCTGCTGCTGTTGTCATCATTCTTGTATAATGTCCGGTACTCAATTTCCGACTTGTGATCTTCAACGTAGGGATGATAAACCTTGTCTATTTCCGCCGGTACGGGCCGGCAAAAAATGACCAGAGACAAAATAACAATAAGGTTGATCTTATACATATAACACTCAATGTGATTTTAAACTCACGTATTTCGTATACGTGATAATTGATAGAACACCTGTTATTACAGCTGCGGAATAAAACGAGACCTGTACCAGACTGGGCGTGGCCTCGTATCCTATCAGGGCATAGAGCAGTTGCCCGACAATAGATCGTTCGGCAATTATATTTGATGTGTCCCAGAGCGGAAGCTGTGACGGCAACCAGCCGGACTGAATTAAATACAGTGCTGCCTGTGAGGCCATGCCTGCCGCAATCAACATCAATGTGCATATCGCCACTTTTATCAACGTTTTCCATTGAAGATTGATTAGAAAATAATAAACAATCGCACCAAGACTGACGCCAATACCCAGGCCAAGACCTCCTCCTATAAGCAGAGCCAAACTGTTTTTATGCGTCAGGCTGTAGGAATAACTGTATATAAAAAGTTCAGAGCCCTCGTGCATGATGGCAATACCCACATTAATGATCAGTATCGGCTTGATAATTTTTGTGAACAGGTGTTGCGATAATGGACGCCCTCTGAACAAATTGGGTGAAAGCCAGGTACAAATTATATTGATTAATATTGTCATACTGAACAGCAGACTTGCGTTCATTACTTCCTGACCGGTTCCATCAAACAAATTCGAAATTTCACCGAAATAGAACGCCGTTACACAAGCACCAATCAATCCGAACCCCAATGCAGGTAAAATCCATCGTCTGGAATGCATGAACTGAAATGAAACAGCAAGCAAGATACTGAGTATCAAAGCGGCTTCAATTGCTTCCCTGAGAAAGATGATAACAGTGACCAGCACCCTATTTCACCTCGATTGTACCTTGTGCGGTGAGCGGGTTGAATTCACCAAAGAAAGGATAACTCCCCTGCTTGAGCGGGCCAATAAAAATAACCCCCCGGCTTTCTCCCATAATGACTTTTTCACGATTGAGCTCGTAGCTTTCGAACTCTTCCGGCGTACTGTCTTCATTCAGAATAAGCAATTTCACTTTTTTTCCGGCAGGTATTACAATTTTCGAGGGTAGAAACAAATGTTCCTTAATCCTGATCTCATAGACAGATGTATCGGCAAATATCGGATGAACACCGAGACCAAGCGACAGAAGCACTGCCGATATAAGCGGTTTATTTGTAAATTTCAACGGCATTATATATCGCATAACAATCCTATATCGACTCTGTCAGTATTTTTTTTGCCGGAAAGGATATTGTAAACAGTAATCCTGAATCAAATTCAGACGTTTCAAGATGCACGGTCGCGTCATGAAGTTCGGCGGTATATTGTACAATCGATAAACCCAGACCACATCCCGGTGATGTTGAGTGATGTCTGTCACC
>JAJRTU010000249.1 GCA_024278135.1 Gammaproteobacteria bacterium | reverse complement strand
TGATCGCCATGTTGGGGTATTGGCAGTTACCCCTGCATTTTGTCTGGGCGGTATTTCATATACTGATTGTACTGTTGCAGGCCTTTGTATTTATGATGTTGACCATTGTGTATTTAAGCATGGCACACGAACATCACTAGTGGCTTAGTGATTAATTGAATTATTAACTCAAATATCTGGAGGATAAAATGGAAACCATATTGGCATATACATCTTTGGGCGTATTACTCGTTCTTGGTATGGGTGCTTTCGGCACAGCCATCGGTTTTGGCGTACTGGGCGGTAAATTTCTGGAAGGCTCCGCCCGTCAACCTGAACTGGCACCGATGTTACAGGGCAAGATGTTCCTGGTAGCCGGCCTTATTGACGCGGTCACCATGATCGGTATCGGTATCGGCATGTGGTTTACCCTGGCGAATCCATTCCTGGCTTATCTTCAATAAGCAACTGTCATCACATTAAGCATTGGAGAGGGTACCTAGATGAATTTTAATGCCACCCTTATAGGACAGCTCATCGCGTTTACAGTCTTTGTCGTATTCTGCATGAAGCTGGTCTGGCCGTTTTTGCTGCAAGCCATGCACGACAGGGAAACACGCATTGCTGATGGACTGGCTGCTGCCGAAAAGGGCCAGGCAACACTGGTCGAGGCAGAAGCGAAGATGATCGTTTTGATTGAAAAGGGCAAACAAAAAGCGGCCGATATTGTTTCGCAGGGGCAGAAACGCCACGATGAAATTGTTGAAGCGGCAAAAGGTGATGCCCTGTCAGAGAAGGAAAAGATAATGGCAGCCGCGCAGGCGGAAATTGAGCAGCAACGCACCCAGACCAGAGAGCAATTGCGGGTAGAGGTTGCCAACCTTGCTCTCGTTGGTGCGGAACAGATCCTGATGCGTGAAGTGGATCGCAATGCCCATAACGACGTACTGACAAAAATCAGTGCGCAATTGTAATCAGTCGGGAACCGATTAGATGCTGGAAAAAACCACCATTGCCAGGCCCTATGCGCAGGCAGTATTTGAACTGGCCCGGGAGTCGGACAATGCCGCCGAATGGTCAGACGCACTGGATTTGTTGCAGCGTATTGTTGCCGATGAGCGAATGCAATTGCTGTTGAATAATCCCAAAGTCAGCCATCAACAGTTACAGGATCTTGTCATTGAGATTGCAGCGGATAATTTTTCGCAGCAGGCAAAGAACTTTACCAGGGTGCTGGTCAGCGCCGCCCGGTTGCAATTTGCGCCGCAAATCGTGCAGTTGTTCGAGGCCATGCGTGCCGATGCTGAGGGGATCGTTGATGTGGAAGTCAGTTCAGCCTATGCGCTGGATCAGGCGCAACAGGATGCCATAGCAAACGG
The DNA here is from genome assembly GCA_024278135.1 of Gammaproteobacteria bacterium. Lineage (GTDB taxonomy): Bacteria > Pseudomonadota > Gammaproteobacteria > Eutrophobiales > Eutrophobiaceae > WLWS01. The sequence continues at coordinate 2,029 of JAJRTU010000249.1, read as the reverse complement.
AATATCGGCGCGACTGGGCAAGAAAGTCCATATCAGCACAACAGTAGATGAGAACTTGATAGGGGGCGCCATTATCCGGGCCGGAGACTCCGTCATTGATGCATCTTTACGGGGCCGCCTGACAGAATTGAGCAATGATCTCATCTGACGGGCTTACCGGCAGAAGAGTGAATATACTTTAAATATTGAAACGTTCATAAATGAGGAACAGCGATGTCAATCAGCGCAACAGAAATCAGTGAACTGATTAAGAAAAAGATTCAGGAATTCGACCTGGATACTGAAGCTCGTACCGAAGGTACAGTCGTCAGTTTATCGGACGGGATCGCGAGAATCCACGGTCTCAGTGATGCCATGCAGGGCGAAATGATTGAATTCCCGGGCAATACGTTCGGACTGGCTCTTAACCTCGAACGTGATTCAGTCGGTGCCGTTATCCTCGGCAGTTACGAGCATATCTCTGAAGGCGATACGGCGAAATGCACCAAACGCATCCTGGAAGTGCCGGTGGGTGAAGGCCTGCTGGGCAGGGTGGTGAATTCTCTGGGCAGCCCCATTGATGGCAAGGGCGATATAGCATCCGAGTTGAGTTCCCCTATTGAAAAGATTGCCCCCGGTGTTATTCAGCGTCAGTCGGTGGATCAGCCGGTACAAACCGGTCTGAAATCCATTGACGCCATGGTGCCGGTCGGCCGGGGCCAACGTGAGCTGATTATCGGTGACAGACAAACCGGCAAAACAGCCGTGGCTATCGATACCATCATCAATCAAAAAGGGACTGGTGTTAAGTGTATCTATGTGGCTATCGGTCAGAAGGCCTCTTCCATCAGTACGGTAATACGCAAGCTGGAAGAACATGGAGCGATGGAACATACCATTGTGGTCGCCGCTACCGCGTCCGACTCCGCCGCTATGCAATATATTGCGCCTTACTCCGGTTGCGCCATGGGCGAATACTTTCGTGATCGCGGTGAAGACGCATTGATTATTTATGATGATTTGACCAAGCAGGCCTGGGCCTATCGTCAGGTATCGCTGTTATTGAAACGTCCGCCGGGACGAGAGGCCTATCCGGGTGATGTATTTTACCTGCATTCCCGCCTGCTCGAACGTGCTGCACGCATCAATGCGGAAGCTGTGGAAAAAATAACCAATGGTGCAGTGAAAGGCCGGACCGGATCGCTGACCGCCTTGCCGATCATTGAAACGCAGGCCGGTGATGTATCGGCCTTCGTCCCCACCAACGTGATTTCCATTACCGATGGCCAGATTTATCTGGAAACAGATTTATTCAACTCCGGATTTCGCCCTGCCATTAATGCCGGTCTGTCCGTATCGCGAGTGGGCGGTGCCGCACAGACGAAAATTATTAAAAAGCTCGGTGGCGGTATCCGACTGGCGCTGGCCCAGTATCGTGAATTGGCAGCTTTTGCCCAGTTTGCCTCGGATCTGGATGAAACCACACGCAAACAACTCGAACGTGGTCAGCGTGTTATGGAGTTGATGAAGCAAAAACAATATTCACCGCTGAGTGTGGCGGAAATGGCCGTGAGTTTATATGCCGTTGAAAATGGATATATTGATGATGTTGCACTGGAAAAGGTGGGTGATTTTGAAGAAGCCCTGCTCGCCTTCATGAAAAGTGAAAAGAAAGATCTTATCAGCAGCATGAACGAGCTGGGTGAATATAACGATGATGTCGAAGCCAGCCTGAAAAGCAGTCTCGAAGAGTTCAAGAAAGATCATACCTGGTAGCAGGACATCGACAAATGAGAAAACAGGATAAAGAGATACTGTAATGGCGGTCGGTAAAGAAATACGCACGAAGATCGGAAGTGTAAAAAACACGCAGAAGATCACCAAGGCGATGGAAATGGTGGCGGCCAGTAAAATGCGCAAGGCACAGGAACGCATGCGTGCTGCCCGGCCCTATGCCGACAAGATCAGAAAAGTGGTGGCCCACCTTGGCGCAGCTCATCCTGAGTACCACCATCCCTATCTGAGCCAGCGAGATGAAATCAAACGTATA
>JAJRTU010000248.1 GCA_024278135.1 Gammaproteobacteria bacterium | reverse complement strand
TGGATCAAGAAACACTATGTCGACTGTCAGGTGGTCGGCGGTAATGTGGCGACAGGGGAGGGCGCGCTGGCGCTGGTGGAGGCCGGCGCCGATGGTGTCAAAGTGGGTATCGGGCCCGGTTCGATTTGTACTACCCGCATCGTTACCGGCGTCGGTATGCCCCAGGTATCCGCCGTCGCCAGTGTGGCTGCGGCATTGAAAGACACGGGTGTCCCCTTTATTTCAGACGGCGGCATACGTTATTCAGGCGATATCGCCAAGGTCATTGCCACAGGCGCCTGGGTGGTCATGGTCGGTGGTCTGTTTGCCGGCACCGAGGAAGCACCTGGAGAAGTGGAGCTGTATCAGGGTCGTTCCTACAAATCCTATCGTGGCATGGGCTCAGTGGGCGCCATGGCACAAACGCATGGTTCCTCGGATCGCTATTTTCAGGAAAGTGATGAAATAGAAAAACTGGTGCCGGAAGGCATTGAGGGCCGGGTTCCCTACAAAGGCCCGCTGAGCTCGATTGTCCATCAGTTAATGGGCGGCGTACGCGGTTCCATGGGCTACACGGGCTGTCGGAATATGGAAGAAATGCGCAGTAAACCCAATTTTGTCCGTCTGACCGGCGCCGGGATGAAGGAAAGCCATGTTCATGACGTCAGTATCACCAAAGAACCGCCTAATTATCGAGCGTAGGCATTGATGCTGGAAAATTAAAAGGGATGAAGAACAAGGTGAAACAATCAATAATGATTCCCTTTGCACTGCCGGTTTTTTTCCTTCCGCCTGAGACCATCCAATTTGTTAATGAAAAACATTCACGCTGATAAAATTCTGATTCTGGACTTCGGTTCGCAATATACTCAGTTGATCGCCCGTCGTGTGCGCGAGGCAAAGGTTTATTGCGAAATCATTCCCTACGATGCCGATATGGATGAGATCCGGTCTTTTGCTCCCCGGGCCATTATTCTTTCCGGTGGGCCGGAGTCGGCGACGGAATTAAACGGTGTGCGCGTGCCGGAGGGTATTTTTGACATGGGCGTTCCCGTGCTGGGGATTTGTTATGGCATGCAGACGATGGCCGAACAGCTCGGCGGCAAGGTCAGGGCCTCGGATCTGCGCGAATTCGGCCACGCCAGAGTCAGGGCGCGCGGACATTCGCCGTTGTTGCGTGATATTCAGGACGAGACCAATGAACAAGGGCACGGCTTGCTGGATGTCTGGATGAGTCACGGTGATCAGGTCGATGCATTACCGGAGGGTTTCAAGGTTATTGCCTCAACGGACAATGCGCCCATCGCCGGTATGGCAGACGAGCAGAGAAAAATTTACGGTCTGCAGTTTCATCCCGAAGTGACTCACACCAAACAGGGCCAGACCATACTGAAACGGTTTTTGCATGAGATCGCGGCCTGTGGATCATCATGGACAATGGAAGATATTGTAGCCGAATCCGTCAATTCGATTCGCCAGCAGGTGGGCAAGGACAAGGTGTTGCTGGCGCTTTCCGGCGGCGTGGATTCTTCCGTGGTCGCGGCGCTGTTACACAGAGCAATTGGTGATCAATTAAGCTGTGTTTTCGTTGATAACGGCCTGTTACGGCTCAATGAAGCTGAACAGGTGATGCAGACCTTTGCCGAAAATATGGGAGTGCGGGTGATCAAGGTCGATGCCGAGCAACGCTTTCTAAAGGCACTGGCCGGTGAAAAGGATCCCGAACAAAAACGCAGGATCATTGGTGGCGAATTTATCGCTGTATTCGAAGAAGAAGCGGAAAAACTGCAAGACACAAAATGGCTTGCGCAGGGGACTATTTATCCCGATGTAATCGAATCCGCCGGCGCCAGAACCGGCAAGGCCCATGTTATCAAGTCGCATCACAACGTTGCCGGATTGCCGGACGACATGCAACTGCAACTGGTGGAGCCATTGCGGGAGTTGTTCAAAGATGAGGTACGTAAATTGGGTCTTGAACTGGGGCTGCCAAAATCCATGGTCTTTCGCCATCCTTTTCCCGGGCCCGGACTCGGCGTCAGAATTCTCGGTGAAGTTCGCAAGGAATATGCCGACACGCTGCGTCTGGCGGATGCGATTTTTATCGAAGAACTCATCAGACAGGATCTTTATGATCAGGTCAGCCAGGCCTTCGCGGTATTTTTACCGGTACGCTCTGTCGGCGTCAAAGGTGACGCACGCTATTATGAGTATGTTATCGCCCTGCGCGCAGTGGAGACCGTTGACTTTATGACGGCCCGTTGGGCGCATTTACCTTATGATTTCCTTGGCCATGTTTCCAATCGGATTCTCAACGAAGTGGCCGGAATATCCAGGGTGACCTATGATATTTCGGGCAAACCCCCTGCCACTATTGAGTGGGAGTAGGCGTAGTTCATAACTTAAGGTAATTTCTCTAATGTGCAAGGTGTAGGTGCCGGCGTCTATGAGTACCGGATTGATTTTGGTCCTGGTTATCGGATTTACTTTGGCAAGGACGGGGATCGGTTGGTGATATTGCTCGCGGGTGGTACCAGGAAGCGTCAGGATGCGGATATTGTCGCCGCAAAAGCGCACTGGCGCGACTACAAGCGCCGGAAACGGCAAGGGGGCGTAAAGATGGCTCTGACGAAAGATTTCAAGGATACCATTCAGGCACGCGCGCAACGGGATCCCGCGTTTCGCAAGGCCCTGCTGCAAGAAGGGGTCGAATGCCTGTTCGCCGGTGATGTCGATACCGGCAAGGCGGTGCTGCGCGACTATATCAACGCGATGGTCGGGTTCGAGGAACTGTCCCGGGTTTTCGACAAGTCGAGCAAGAGTCTCATACGCATGTTCGGTCCGAAAGGGAACCCCCAGGCGAGTAACCTGTTTGCGGTGATCGGTTATCTGCAGGAGCAGGAAGGCATACACCTGGAAGTCAAAGCCCGAAAGGTTGCTTAGGTGCCGTGAGGCTGCATTTTTCCCGCGATTTTCAGTGCGATTAGCAACAATTTCCGAACATGGTATTTTTCATGGGATTACCAATTGCCAAGAAAATAAGCCATTGAAAACCAAATATAAAAATGACTTATTTACAATCGAGTGGGAATGGGGCGGATTCATAAGACATTGATTTACATGCAATAAAAAACAGAATAGATAATGTAATCTGCATTATCTATGGTATTTTTCATGGTATCGGTCACGTGTTGAAACACAGAAAACTGCGATACCATGAGAGATAGATTAGTTCTGTCATGGTATTTGTAATGGAGCATGTGCTTCAGGATGAGGGCCTGTAGAACCCTTGTCTGACCCAGATCGTTTCATTTGCCTTCTGGACGGTAAAGTCGTCTATCTATATTGATTTACCAAAAAATGATTCATTGTGAATAATGTGAATGTTGTGCTATGCTTGTCCTTCATATTCGATGCCAATGGTAATAGCCATGCTTCGTGACAAAATCACTATTCCCAGCGACCTGATGGATCTCAAGCCTTCATCCGACTTGCAGAGCGTGTCCATGTCCAGCCTGGCTCGCAAGGGTACCGCGATACTGAGGCAAATCACTGACTCGGCACAGGCGGTGGCGGTGAAGATACAGGGGCATGGTTCGATGGTCACTCTCTCCCAACGGCAGTACGACGAGATGGTCGTGTTGTTGCAACAGCTGCAGCAGGAGAGCGCCGATGACGGTTTTACCCAGGCACTTGGTGAACGCTTCGATACGCTGGTCGCGACCATGAACCGGCCCGGCGCAGCAGCAATGATGGATGCCGCACTGTTCACCGAAGAGAACACTCTGAATTCCAATTACCGTCCCGGCGCGACCGAGACTGCGCAGGATAGTAGCGTTGATCCTTGTACTGGCCGGCGTCAACGGGGCCGGTAAAAGCTCGATCGGTGGCGCCAACCTGCGTGCAAAGGGGCAGGACTGGTACAACCCGGATGAAATCGCCCGCGAGATGCGGTTGCGCTTTCCAGAAAGGCCGCCCAGAGAAATAGACAGCCAGGTTTGGCGTGAAGGCCTGAACCGCCTGCGACACGCCATCCGCACAGACACGAATTTTGCATTTGAAACCACGCTGGGTGGCAATTCCATTACCGCGACCTTGCTGGATGCCATCGCCGCTGGCGTGTCCGTCCGGGTATGGTACTGTGGTCTTGAATCGCCCGAACTGCATATCGAACGTGTCGCCGCCCGGGTGGCACGAGGCGGTCACGATATACCTGAACATAAAATCCGTGAGCGCTATGTATCATCGATGCGCAACCTTTGCCGTTTGGCACCGGGGCTGGACAAGCTGGCTGTGTATGATAACTCGATGCCTTTGTGCGGTAACGGCTTACCGGATATCCGTGAACTGGTATCGATTGAAAACGGTAAGATCATGCGGCTGGATATAAATATGCCGGATTGGGCCAAGCCGGCGGCAGCGGTGTGCCTGCAACATTTCAAATAGGCTGTGATCGGGAATTCCGGGAACAGAATCCCTGTAAGCCGGGAGTAATGTTATGGATTTATGATTACAGCAACTGCACCCTGAGCATGATCCTGAGTCTACTGGAGCAAGAATTTTTGAACGTGGTATTTTTCATGATATTTTCATTTAACGCAAAAATAAGCCGTTGAAAATGAAGAGTAAAATAGGCTCATTTACAATAGAGTGGGAGACTGGCATCCACAGGCAATGCCTGGCGCTGGCTGGTAACGACAGGTATTACCTTACTTCAGAGTGTCGGGTTGAGATTCTGTCGGCTACAGAGAGGCTATCGCCTCTACTGGGGAATATTTGGCGTAATAAATACCTATTATAACGCCAAATAAGTTTATTTATTGGCGTGAATAAGTGTTATAATCGCGCCATGAGATGGATTTGGCAGCAATCTGATTGGCCCGACTACCGCTATGACAAGCGACTGTTCGAGGACCGGGAGCATGTATTTCTTGTCAACTCAGCGCGTCTGCGAGGTCGTTTTGAAGCGCTGCCCAGGGCATATCAGGAAGATGCCATGATCGATTTGATGCTTTCCGAGGCGATCAAAACCAACGCCATTGAGGGTGAGGATCTGGACAGGGAATCGGTCAGGTCATCGCTGCTTTCTTTGATTGCATCGGATACGCTACCGGACAACTCAGACCAGAAAGCGGCGGGGGCTGCATCACTGTTGGTGGATGTTCGCAAGCATTGGCAGGCCGTGCTGACACATGATCTGTTGGGCAAGTGGCAATCTATGATCGTTCCCGAGCAACGCTATACATCTATTGTGCGTGGCGGGTACCGTAACGATCTTTCGCCAATGCAAATCGTGAGTGGGCCTTACGGCCGGGAAAAAGTCCATTATGAAGCCCCGCCTGCGACACATGTGCCTGATGAAATGGAGCAGTTCATCGATCGGTACAACCGAACTCGTCCCTTGAGTGGGAATCAGAAGATCCTCGGGATTGTCCGGGCAGGGATTGCGCATCTCTGGTTTGAACTCATCCACCCCTTTGATGACGGTAATGGTCGAGTCGGTAGAGCCATTGCAGACCATGCACTTTCCCAGTCGCTGGGTTATCCGACCACGGCCTGCCTTGCCACGGCGATAGAGGGAGACAAGAAATCTTATTATCTGCAGTTGGAGAAAGCGAGCCGTGGTAATCTGGAGGTTAACGGCTGGCTCGATTACTTTGCTGATACGGTTATCAAGGCACAGAAAATCGCCCAGGAAGAAGTGGACTTTGTTCTGGCAAAGACCAGATTTTACGAAACCTGGGGCGACCAGTTGAATGATCGGCAGGCCAGGATGGTGGCGCGGGTATTCGCTGAAGGTTGCAAGGGCTTTGAAGGTGGCATAACAACGAAAAAATATGAGGCGATTACCAGGTGTCCCAATAGAACAGCCAGCCGCGATCTTTCCGAGCTGGTTGCCAGGGGCATCATTATCCCGCTACCCGGGGGGGGCAGAACAGCCCGTTATGAACTTGCGAACGCCGACCCGGGAGGGTTTGGTTTGATGGGGCAATGATTTCTAGCGAGCGATTAACAACAATTTCTGAACATGGTATTTTTCATGGCATTATCACTTACCCTGCAATTAAGCCATTGATGTTAAAGCGTGAAAATGACTCATTTACAATAGCGTGGGAATGACCTTGTCAAGTGACGAAAACCGGATACAGCGGGCTTTGCTGCTGGCACAGCGGGCCGCAGAGGAAGGGGAGGTGCCGGTCGGGGCGATTATTGTTTTCGAAAATGAAATCATCGGCGAGGGCTGGAATCGTCCCATCAGCAGTCATGATCCCAGCAGCCATGCCGAGATAAACGCCATGCGAGCCGCCGCCTTGCATCTGGCCAATTATCGCCTGAGCGGTGCCGAACTGTATGTCACGCTGGAACCCTGCGTCATGTGTGCCGGGGCCATTGTTCATGCGCGGCTCTCAAGGGTCATTTATGGCGCCCATGATCCGAGAGCGGGTGCCGCAGGCAGTGTGTTTGAGGTCTTGCCCACGGATAAACTCAATCACCGGGTTGAGGTCAATGCTGGAATAATGGAAGAAGAATGCGCCGCCCTGTTACAGTCTTTTTTCAGACAACGCCGGGAAAACAGTCGACAGAATAATGAGTGAATCAGCTGCCCTGTTGTTAACGCAAAGACTGGCGGAGGCCATGCTGCTCAACCATTATACGCTGGTGACAGCGGAGTCCTGTACCGGCGGTGGTATCGCGCAATTGCTCACCTGTCTGCCCGGCAGTTCACGGTGGTTCGACCGTGGGTTTGTGACCTATTCCAATGCCTCAAAACGCGAAATGCTGGCGGTAGAAGAAGATATTCTCAGCAGATTCGGTGCCGTCAGCGAAGAATGTGCTGCGGCAATGGCGGCAGGGGCTTTGCAGAACAGCCATGCCGATATGGCCGTATCCGTCACCGGCATTGCCGGCCCGGACGGGGGCAGTGCCGACAAACCGGTGGGGACCGTCTGTTTCGGCTGGGCGCAACGTAAGGGGGATATACTGACGACGGTACATGTTTTTGAGGGTGGGCGTGAACAGGTCCGCAGACAATCCGTGTTAATGGCAATACAGGGCTTGCTGGATTTGCTGGAAGCTTAGATGGCCAGACTGTTTTTCGCACTGTGGCCCGATGAGAGCGTGCGTGCCGAGATCCAGGCACAGGTCAGTACTTTTCCGCTGCCGGGTGGTCGTCTGGTAGCGGAGAATAACACCCATATCACCCTCGCCTTTCTGGGTGATATTGATGCCGGGACGCGCGCGGACCTGATCCGGGAAGCGACTTCTCTGCGAATAACACCATTTTCATTGACGCTGGACCACGTCGGTTGCTGGCCCAAACCGAAAATAGCCTGGCTGGCGCCCTCCAGTCCCCCTGAGCAGCTGTTTCGCCTGGCGGCAGCATTACACCTGCTGTCACAAAACTGCGGCCTGAGCCTGGCTGAGCGTCCATTCCGACCCCATCTTACTGTTGCCCGGAAAGTGGCCTGTTTAACGGCGGACATTCCCTTGCAGCCAATATCTTGGAATATCAACAAGTTCTGTTTACTGGACTCGATCAGCCATGCGAGCGGGGTGGAATATCAAGTTAAGCGAAGCTGGCCGCTTAAAATTATGTGATAATCTCCCCTGCTGTCGTAACAGACGGATGGTACTTGTCCGGCTTCGTTGTCGCCGCTGGAATGTATGCCCGGAGGGCTGCGGGAATAACGAAAAGGAGAGATGGATATGGTCAGACTGAAGCAGGTGCCATTCATACAATAACCTATTTTTTTAACACCAACATTATAGAGAAAATCAATGGACGAGAAAAAAAAACAAGCTTTAAGCATCGCACTGAGTCAGATTGAAAAGCAATTTGGTAAGGGATCTATCATGCGCATGAGCGATGACGGTGTGATCGCCGATGTGGAGTCGGTCTCCACAGGTTCGCTGGGTCTGGATATTGGTCTGGGCATCGGCGGGTTGCCCCGGGGTCGCGTGGTCGAAATCTACGGGCCCGAGTCCTCCGGCAAAACGACGCTGGCCCTGCATGTTGCTGCGGAAATTCAAAAGTCCGGCGGTACTGCTGCGTTTGTCGATGCGGAACACGCTCTGGATCCGAAATACGCCGAAAAGCTGGGTGTGAAAATTGAAGACCTGCTGGTGTCGCAGCCGGATACCGGGGAACAGGCACTGGAGATCACCGATATGCTGGTGCGTTCCAGCGCGGTCGATCTGGTCATTATTGATTCGGTGGCCGCATTGACACCGAAGGCCGAAATCGAGGGTGAGATGGGCGCCAGCCACATGGGTCTGCAGGCCCGGCTGATGTCACAGGCGCTGCGCAAATTGACCGGCAATATCAAACGTTCCAACACGCTGGTGATCTTTATTAACCAGATCCGCATGAAAATCGGCGTCATGTTCGGTAACCCCGAAACCACTACCGGTGGCAATGCGCTGAAATTCTATTCGTCGGTACGCCTGGATATCCGTCGAATAGGTGCCATCAAGAAGGGCGACGAGATTGTTGGTAATGAGACCCGGGTGAAGGTGGTCAAAAACAAGGTGGCGCCGCCATTCAAGGAAGTGTATTTCGATATACTTTATGGCGAAGGCATATCACGTGAAAGCGAGATAATCGCCATGGGTGTAAAGGAAAACATCATTGAGAAAGCAGGTGCCTGGTACAGCTATAATGGCGATCGTATCGGCCAGGGCAAGGAGAACGTGCGCAACTATCTCAAGGAAAACCCGGAAGTGGCACAGGATATAGAGCAGCGTGTGCGGGCCAGGATGTTTCCCGAAAAAGCAGCCGGCAGCACGGAAGAAAAGAAAGAGGAGACGACAGCCTGAGTGAGGCGCAACAGGAAATAACACAGCGGGCGCTGGGCCTGCTCGGCAGGCGCGAACACAGCGAAAAGGAGCTTCGGCAAAAACTGAAGTCGCGGGGTTTTGAGGCCGAAGATATTGATGTTGTTGTGGCGCAGTTGAAGACGGCAGGTCTGCAATGTGATTCGCGTTTCACCGAATCCTTTGTGCATCATCGCATCAGTCGTGGTTATGGCCCGCGCCGCATCATCGATGAGCTCAGGCAAAAAGGTGTTAACGATGAAGTAGTACAGGAGTATATCGACGAAAGCGATCCGCATTGGCTGCAGGACCTGCAAAAAGTGCGTGATCGCAAGTTCGGCGATAGA
>JAJRTU010000247.1 GCA_024278135.1 Gammaproteobacteria bacterium | reverse complement strand
TTGTGATTCAGGAAAGAGTATACTCGGAAAAACCCATATCAAGTTCCTGAATAGAAATGACTGCTTCTGTGCTTTTTAAAATCATTGTCATTCTGATGCTGGTGGCAATAATGATCTCTTTGGCCTCAGGTATGTTTTTTTAATCCGAGACAAGGGGCAAACCGATCGAGCAGTCACTTGACTCACCTTGAGAATCACATTATCTGTCGCACTGTTCATTATGCTGTTCATCGGCTATGCCACCGGCCTGATTAAGCCTCACGGCATTGTTCCACCACAAACAGAAAAGGCGCTGCCTGGAGCAGCGCCTTCCGGGAAATGACGGGTTTATCGTCCTAAAGCCAGTAAACAAAAATAAACAGGCCCAGCCAGACCACGTCCACAAAGTGCCAGTACCAGGCAACGCCCTCAAAAGCAAAATGATGTTCCTCGCTGAAATGGCCTTTCATCGAACGTACCAGAATCACCAGCAACATGGTCGCGCCCATGGTGACATGAAATCCATGAAAACCGGTCAGCATGAAAAAGGTGGACCCATAAATACCGGAGTTCAGGGTTAAATCAAGATGATTATAGGCTTCCATATATTCAGCGGCCTGCAAACCGACAAAGGTAAATCCCAAAATGACTGTGGCCAGCAACCACCAGCACAAACCGCTGCGACTGCCCTTTTTCAATGCCCAATGGGCAAAGGTGACCGTGGCCCCGCTACTGAGCAATATAGCAGTGTTAATGGCAGGAACGCCGAAAGCCGGAATGACTTCATGAAAAACTGTGAAGTTGGAAGGATCCGGCATGGCATTGAGAGGCCAGCTGGCGTCAAACTCCGGCCATAAAAACATGTGGGTGGCAACTCCCCCGGCGCCCTCGCCTCCCAGCCATGGCACGGACAGCACTCTTGCGTAATATAAAGCGCCGAAGAAGGCTGCGAAAAACATGACTTCGGACAATATAAACCAGCCCATTCCCCAACGAAAACTAATGTCCACCTGGTCACTGTAAAGCCCCTTCATGCTTTCGCCTATCACATCCGCAAACCAGCCGGCAAACATATAAACCAATATCGCCAGACCCAGGCCAAAAACAATGGTGCCGACACCCGATCCATTCAACATGCTCGCCGCACCCACAAAAGAAACAAACAGTGCTACTGTGCCAACGATGGGCCATTGGCTGGGCTCTGGAATAAAATATCCACCATGTGAATCAGACATAAGCGTTCCTCTTAATCAATTATTTGTATCAACAGGTATTATTAAATTCTTGTTTGCTCGTTTTCTTTTGGTTTTGTTGCTACTTTGTCCGGATCGGGAATGGCAAAAAAAGTATACGACAAGGTCAGCGCTGAAATCCGTTTGGGGATTTTGCTGTCTATAATAAACCTTACCTTCATCTCTCGTGTTTCTCCTGCTTCCAAAACCTGTTCAGTAAAACAGAAACACTCTGTTTTATTAAAATATATCGATGCCTGTGTCGGGGCCACACTCGGCACGGCGCGGCCGGTGATTCGCTGTCCGGATTTGTTTTTAACGACAAAGGTGGCTTCGCCAAGTTCTCCCGGATGCACGCTTACTTTGCGTTCAAGGGCCTTGAACTCCCATGGTATTTCCCGAATATTGGTATCAAAAGCCACGGTCACAATCCGCTCGCTGTCAACCGTCATCGAGCCCGCCGCTTCATCACTGATCCTGCCGGTCTTGCCATTAATCCCGGTGACCTCACAAAACACGTTATAAAGAGGAACCAGCGCATAGCCAAAACCGAACATGGCGACTGAGAACAAAATCAGTTTTCGGGTGGTGCTTTTGATATTACTTGCCGACATTACATGTACTTCAATAGAAAACCCACATAAATACCCAGGGCAAGCAAGCCCAGAACAACGGCCAGCCTGATATTTTTCCGACCAAGATCCGCCTCCTGTTTTGAGTCTTCAGTCATAATCCACCCGCCTATGAATGCGCACTGGCATCCGTTACCTGCGGCGGCACGGTGAAACTATGAAACGGAGGAGGCGACGACAGTGTCCATTCCAGGCCATGGGCACCCTCCCACACCTGATCCGTCGCTTTTTCTCCACCCCGAACACACTTGATCACCACCCAGACCAGAATCAACTGGCTCAGGCCAAAAACAAAACCGCCGATACTGGAGATAAAATTCCATTCCGCGAATTGAATATTGTAATCCGGAATACGTCTTGGCATACCGGCGAGCCCCAAAAAGTGTTGCGGGAAGAACAGCACGTTGACAGAAATTGTCGAAATCCAGAAATGCAATTTACCCAACCGCTCGTCATACATATTGCCTGTCCACTTCGGCAACCAGAAATAAACACCGCCAATAACGCCGTATATTATGCCCGGCACGATGACATAGTGAAAATGCGCCACGATGAAATAGGTATCGTGATACTGGAAGTCGACCGGCGTAATCCCCATCATCAGCCCGGAAAATCCGCCAATGGAAAACATAAACAACACGCCTATAGCGAACAGCATCGGTGTTTCAAAGGTCATGGAACCACGCCACATGGTCGCCACCCAGTTAAAGATCTTGACCCCTGTCGGCACAGCAATAGACATGGTGGCATACATGAAAAACAGTTCGCCGGTCAGGGGCATGCCCACGGTGAACATGTGATGCGCCCAGACGAAAAATGACAGGAAAGCAATGGAGGCCGTCGCGTAGACCATAGACTCGTAGCCGAACAGGGGCTTACGGGCAAAGGTCGGTATAATCTGTGAAATAATACCAAACGAAGGCAGCACCAGAATATAGACCTCCGGATGACCAAAGAACCAGAAGATATGCTGGAACAGGACAGGATCGCCGCCGCCGGCCGCATTAAAAAAGCTGGTGCCAAAAAACTTGTCGGTGAGCAACATCGTCACCGCACCCGCCAGCACCGGCATCGATGCTATCAATAGAAACGCTGTGATAATCCATGTCCAGACAAACAGCGGCAATTTCATAAAGCTCATGCCTGGTGCGCGCATATTAAATACCGTGGCGATAATATTTATCGCCCCCATAATGGACGAGATGCCTAAAAAATGAACGGCGAAAATCAGAAAGGGGAAAGCATCACCTGTCTGTAATATCAGCGGTGGATACATGGTCCAGCCGCCCGCCGGTGCTCCGCCTTCCATAAAAAAAGTCGATATCAGCAAGGTCGCGGCAAAAGGCAGTATCCAGAAGCTCATATTGTTCATGCGCGGCAAGGCCATGTCCGGCGCGCCGATCATCATGGGGATCATCCAGTTGGCCAGCCCTACGCCGGCCGGCATCAGTGCGCCGAAGATCATAACCAGCGCATGCACAGTCGTCATGGAATTGAAAAACTGCGGGTCATAAAACTGGATGCCCGGCTGCATTAACTCGGCTCTTATGTACATGGCCATGGCACCGCCGACAAAAAACATAATCAGCGCAAAGATCAGATACATGGTGCCGATATCTTTGTGGTTGGTGGAAAACAGCCAACGCTTAATGCCGGTAGGTTTGTGATCGTGATGATCGTCGTGAACAACTGCTTCGCTCATTTTGCCTGTCCTCTAAATATCTGAATATTACTAGACGAATTATTTTCGAGCCGCCTGTACATCTTCGGCACTCACCTCATCTCCCGTATCATTACCCCATGCATTACGCTCGTAGGTGATAATGGCGGCCAGTTCTTCGTTGGACAACTGCGGCCCGTACGCCAGCATCGCTGTCCCGGCCTTGCCGTTCAGCACAATGTTGAGGTGGCCTGCGAGCGGTCCGGTTGCGATCGGACTGCCGGCCAGGGCCGGGAAAGCACCTGGCAGGCCCTGACCGTTGGCCTGATGACAGGTGGAACAGTGAGTCGCGTAAAGCTTTTCGCCGTCAATCTCAGCAGGCCGGGTTTTCATGGCTGTTACCCATTGCTGATATTCCTCCTTGCTGACCGCCTTCAGCACTATCGGCATAAAACCATGGTCACGACCACAAAGTTCTGCGCATTGCCCCCGGTAGGTACCGGGCTCATCTATGATGGTCCAGTTGTCGTTTATAAAGCCGGGAATGGCGTCACGCTTCCAGCCGAGTGCCGGCACCCACCAGGAATGAATGACGTCTGCGGCGGTGGTAAGAATACGGATCTTTGTATCTACCGGCACTACCACAGGATTGTCCACATCCAGCAGGTAGTACTTGTGATCTTGCGGCTTCTCTCCTGAGGCACCATTACGGATAGCGACACTTCTTTCGCCCAGGGAGCTGAAGAAGCTGATGTCTTCATCCAGATAATCGTATTTCCACTTCCATTGATAACCGGTCACCTTGATGGTCATGTCGGGGTCACCTGTCTCTTCCATTTTGATCAGGGTGCTGGTAGCCGGAAAGGCCAACGCGATCAGGATAATAACCGGAATAATGGTCCAGGTGACTTCGGCAAAGGTGCTGTGATGAAATTGCGCCGCCACCGCCCCTTTGGATTTTCGGTGGTGAAATATTGACCAGAACATTACGGCGAAAACGCCTATGCCAATAACAGTGACCACATACAGTATGATCATATGCAGATCATAAACTTCCCGGCTTATCGACGTAACGCCCTGAGTCAGGTTCAGCCTGTACTCGGCAAAAGCATTTCCGGCCCAGAGTAACAATAACGGGACGGCACCCCCTCTTACAACATTTCGCAGTTTTCTGACAAACATGCAGCTTTCCTCAGCAAGAACGATTTAATTAATTATTAATTTCTTATTTCCAGACGACCGACCTTTGCCCGCTCCGGGTCAAAGATCAACACATCAGTCCCCGTGCAAGGGGGCAGGAATCATATGGAAATGGCGGGCAGGCGTCATGTTAGAAGACACATAAAACCAACACGATTCAGCGTCAGAACCGTAAAAACGCTCTTTGAATATTCGACTCACCCCCTCAATTTTGGCCAAACACGGCTACTCGGCGTCGGCTGTCTGACAAAACTGTGGTGATAATATGCCTCAGGCCGGTAGGATTATGCAAGTCTGAAGTTGTAAAAACAGTAAAAATACCTGTTATACGGGTAAGCTGTCGAGATCCAGGCAGGCAGCAATCCTGTCGAGGTCGCGTATCTGCATAAAGGGGATGTAGCCCAACATTGGCATATGAAGCCTGTCGGACAGGCTGTCAAGCGTCGGCGCCAGCATGGGATAGTCGGGATCCAGCTGATTGGCCACCCAGGCCGCCGGTCGTATACCATCTCTTTGTATTGCCTGCGCCGTCAACAGGGCGTGATTAATACAGCCCAGCCGCAATCCGACTACCAGTATCACCGGTAAATCAAGGGCCAGGGCCAGATCCGAAACGGCATAATTGTCACCCAGCGGCACTTTCCAGCCTCCCACGCCTTCCACAACGAGCACATCTGCAGAGCGGGCCAGCATCTTGTAGCATTTTACTATACTGGCCGGATCGATAACCACACCGGCTTCAGCGGCGGCGAGGTGCGGCGCCACCGCAGGCTCGAAAGCGTAGGGATTCACTTGCACATAAGGGACAGACACATCCCCCAGTAACTGCAATTGCCGGGCGTCTTCGTTTCTCAACCCTTCGTCTGTACGAACACAGCCGCTTGCGACCGGCTTCATCCCCAGCACGCTTGCTGAGGATTTTTTCAGTGCCACCATCAAACCCAGGGCTACGCAGGTCTTGCCAACACCGGTATCAGTCCCGGTAATGAAAAATCCACTCATATTCTCGCCTGTGATCGCGGCTACCGCCGGTTAAACTGTTTAAGCGAGGCAACAGGGAATGCATGCGTATACTCATCAAGCTGTCTGGCGCTGATGGCCGTTGGCGCCCAGGCATGGCCATAGATGATTTCATAGGTCGCCGGCAATTTCCCTTCCAGCCGATATTGCTCATAATGCAGCAGCATCCGCTGGAATCGTTTTTTACCCGTCAGTGTTTTTCGCCTGCCAAGGTTAACATTGTGTGCGCCCAGCATTTTCAGCTCCCGCATCAGACCATAGACATCGGCATAGCCCAGGGTGACCCTCTCCATTTCCATTACCGGGTTTTCCAGACCTGTACGCAACAGCGCATCGCCGACATCGTGCATATCCACAAAAGTATTAACGTGTACATTTTGATCGTCTTCGCCCCAGCTTAAGCGCAACTCTTTAAGGGTGTCCGGTCCAAAAGTCGAGAATATAAACAGGCCGCCAGGCCGCAGCACCCGTCGCACCTCGTCGAAGACCAGGTCGAGATGACCACACCACTGCAACATCAGGTTTGAAAAAACGAGATCAATACTTGCGGATTTAAGCCCCAGTGTTTCTGCGGCAGAGCACAGTCGACGACGCCGGGAGAAAAACCTTGGGGCCTGTTTGCTCGCCTGCAATAACATCGCGAGAGAAAAGTCGATTTCGAGAATATTGGCTTTTTTGAAGTATTTAGCCAGCCTGGCTGACGAGGTACCGGGGCCTGAGCCCAAATCCAAAACCAAATCGGGCGCCAATTTCATCAGGCCCAGTCTGTCCACAAGACCCTCTGCGACAGTCCGTTGCAAATGGTCAACACAATGATAGGCTCCGGCCGCGGCACTGAAACTTCTGGCTATCTGCTGTTTCTCCAGCAGAGATTCCTGGCCTTGCTCAATCATGTCCTGCAGCGCCCGGCAATTGTTCGTGACAGCAAACCACCAGCGCATCCAGCAACAGGTCTACGTCCTGCTCCGTGTGGCCGGCGGAAAAAGTAATCCTCAGTCGAGAGGAATGCTTCGGGACAGTGGGGGGACGAATGGCTGTAATGAGTATGCCGGCACTGAGCAGAGCCTCACTTATGGCTACGGCCCTGTCTGCGGCCCCCACAATTAATGGCTGAATGGCGGATGGTGCAGCCTGCAAAGGCAGGCCCGCTTGCCGGGCGCCTTTCTGAAAACGTTCGACGAGCCCTGACAGGTGTTCGCGTCGCCACGTTTCTGTCTCGAGCAAACGCAGGCTTCGCGAGGCCGCTACGGCCAACGCGGGCGCCAGCGCCGTGGAGTACATGTAGGGCCGGGCCTTTTGCACCAGTAGTTCAATGGTGTCCTCTGCTCCCGCCACAAAAGCGCCGGCGCAGCCTGCCGCTTTACCGAAGGTCGCCATCAATACCGGTACATCTGACTGCTTGAGCTCCAGGCTTTCCAGCACGCCGGCCCCGGTATCACCCAATACTCCAAAACCATGTGCATCGTCCACGACCAAACAGGCCTGTTGTTCCGCACTCGCTGCCGCCAGTTCCGCCAGTGGGGCAATATCGCCATCCATACTGAACACGGCGTCAGTAAGCACTAACTTATTGCCGAAGCCTGTCCTTGCCAACGCTCTTTTCAGCGCTTCGATATCACCATGAGGATAACGCACTGATTTAGCCTGACTTAATATGGCCGCATCCAGCATGGAAGCATGGTTCAACTTGTCCTGAAAGATAATGTCGTGACGCCCGGCCACCAGCGCACTGACAATAGCCAGATTCGCCAGATAGCCGCTTGAGAAAACCAGTGCCCGATCTCGACCTGTCAGCGCCGCTACCTGTTCTTCGAGTTCGGCATGAGCGGTACTTCTGCCGCAGACCAGCGATGAAGCACCACTGCCGACACCGTATTTCTCCGCAGCCTGCTGGAATGATTTCACTATACGGGGGTCGTTGGCCAGCCCCAGATAATCGTTGCTGCAAAAATTCAGTACGGTTTTACCATTAAGGCTTACCCTGGCGCTTTGTGCTGATTCGAGCGTTTTTCTTTGTCGGAACAGGCCCGCTTTTTTAAGATCAACAAGCACTTTGACCCGATCAGCCGATGTACCGCTCTGCTCGATTTGCATCACTTATTGGGTGGGTCTTAATCCGAGACGCTCGAACAGCGCCAGGTCATTATTGTGTTCGGGGTTGTCTGTGGTTAATAATTTCTCTCCATAGAAAATGGAATTTGCTCCGGCATGAAAACACAGGGCCTGCAGGGACTCCGTCATTTCGCTACGACCCGCAGACAGTCGTACGGTTGATCGGGGCATGAGGATTCTTGCCACGGCGACAGTGCGTACAAATTCGAACGGATCCAGGGCATCGGTCTCCGCCAACGGCGTTCCTTCCACCTGCACCAACAAATTAATCGGTACGCTTTCCGGGTGTACCGGCATACTCGACAAGGTCGCCAGCAGACTCACTCTGTCTTGACGTCGTTCGCCCAGACCGATTATTCCTCCACAACAAACATTAATCTCTGCCTTGCGGACATAAGACAGTGTCTCCAGGCGATCCTGATAGGTCCGCGTAGAGATGATTTCACCATAGTATTCCTCCGAGGTGTCCAGGTTATGGTTATAGAAATCCAGCCCGGACTCCTTCAGCCGGAAGGCCTGATCTTCGTCCAGCATGCCCAGCGTCACACAGGTTTCAAGACCCAGTTCCTTGACGGCAGCAATCATCGCCAACACCTGCTTAAAGTCCTGTTCCTTCGGGCTTCGCCAGGCGGCGCCCATGCAAAAACGACTGGCTCCCTGCGCTCTGGCCTGTTTGGCAGACGCCACGACACCGGCGATATCAAGCAGAGGCTCTGCTTCCACCTCTGTGTCGAAGCGAGCGCTCTGTGGACAGTAAGCACAGTCTTCTGAACATCCACCAGACTTGATATTAATTAATGTGCTCAATTGCACTTCGTTTGGATTAAAATATTGTCTATGGACAGACTGGGCATGATGAAGGAGATCATTGAAAGGCAAATCAAAGAGCGCGTGTATTTGTTCGTGCTCCCAATCATGCCGAATTGTAGAATTATCCTGAAGAAGTGTATTTGTTCCCGATTCTGCGCTCATCTGTTTTTAGCCGATTTTGGTTTTGCGCATCATTCCTTTTCCCCTGCCGCTTGTCAACCTTGGCCGGGGCTCAAAGTTTACAAATGAACGGTGTTTAATCGACGTGCTCCGCTACTGGAGACCCAGTGCTTCCTTTGTGGTGGCTGTTCGCCGGAAATAACCCTGCTGTGTGAACCTTGCTGGCACGACCTTCAAAGCGAAAGTTTCACCTGTGATCGTTGTGGATGCGACATCTTACACGAAGGAATTTGTTCTCAGTGTCTGCCCGGACCCAGCACCATTGACGGCACCGTTACCCTGCTTCCCTATCAGTTTCCAGCTACCCGATTACTTCTCTCTCTAAAATATAAAAACCAGCTGTTGCTGGCCAGGGAGCTGGGCCGAAGACTGGCAGAAAAAATCCTCGCCCTGAGCACCCGTCTACCGGATCGCATCGTTCCCGTACCCCTGCACCCGACTCGCCTGATCAGCCGGGGTTACAATCAGGCGATTGAAATCTCCCGGGCCGTCAGCACCCGTCTTGCCATACCCATGGATTGTCATAGCGCCAGGCGGATACGGCATACTGCTCCGCAATTCTCTCTTGGCCCGGCCGAGAGAAGGCGGAATATTCGAGGGGCCTTTCAAATCTCTAACCCGGATCTTACTGGAACGGTTGCCATAGTTGATGACATCGTCACTACCGGCCACACAGCACATGAACTCGCCAGACAATTAAAGACCTCGGGGGTAACAGACGTGCGCCTTTGGGCCTGCGCCCATGCCGGCAAGGCTTCTATCTCCTAGGTGTCCAGGTTTTCAACGGTTAATGCGTTACGCTCGATAAACTCTCGTCGAGGCTCTACCTGATCTCCCATTAGCGTCGTAAATATCTCATCGGCCGCCACGGCGTCTTCAATCCTCACCTGCGACATATTTCGAGACTTGATATCCATAGTTGTCTCCCACAGCTGATCCGGGTTCATCTCTCCCAGTCCCTTGTAGCGCTGTATATGTAAGCCTTGTGCCGCCTCCTGTAGCAACCAGGTGAATGCATCGCTTAGCGCGACTATCGGCTTTTCCTTATCACCGCGTTTAATCGTTGCCCCATCCAGCTGCTGCTGATTTTCGAGTGCTGTCAGTTTCAGGTATTCGCCTGAGGCAAAAAAATCTGGCGTAAAAACGTTGGCAGACTCTAAGCCGTGGGTATTGATCGTCACTTTTCCGCCGAAGTCCTTGCCGCCGTTACTGGAAAAGACTTCCACTGTATAGTTTGCTCCAGCGCTTTTTCCTTTCAACAGCCGTTGCTGCAGATCCTCAAACCAGGCCGCCACCCGTGACTCATGCGCACAATCTTCCTGTGATAACTGCGGCATATACCTGATAACATCCAGAACCACAGGATGATATCGTTTTGACAAGCGCTCCAACTCCCGCCTCATGATCAGAAACTGCTCTGACAGCGCTGTCAGTTGTTCTTCCGTTAGGGGTGCCGACTCGGCACGTAGTTGCAGGGAGGCGTCTTTCAGGGCCAGTTCCATTACATAAGCCTCTCTTTGTCCTTCACTGTTAATATAGCGCTCCCGCTTGCCTTTTTTGATCTTATACAGTGGTGGTTGGGCTATGTAGATGTGACCACGCTCTATCAGTTCGGGCATTTGTCTGAAAAAGAAGGTGAGCAACAGCGTCCGAATATGTGAACCGTCCACATCGGCATCGGTCATGATAATAATAGTGTGATACCGAAGTTTATCCGGATCAAATTCATCCCGGCCGATGCCGCAACCAAGAGCGGTAATCAAGGTACCTACCTCTACGGATGACAACATCTTGTCAAAACGTGCCTTTTCCACATTCAGGATCTTGCCTTTCAGGGGCAATATCGCTTGCGAACGCCTGTCCCTGCCCTGTTTCGCCGAGCCACCGGCAGAGTCCCCTTCGACCAGAAATATTTCGGAAAGGGCGGGATCTTTCTCCTGACAATCAGCAAGCTTCCCCGGCAGACCGGCTACATCCAGAGCCGTTTTACGCCGGGTCAGTTCTCTGGCCTTACGCGCGGCCTCCCTGGCCCTTGCCGCATCAATAATCTTTTCACACACTGCTCTGGCCTCAGCCGGTTTTTCGACTAAAAACTCCTGCAGTTTTTCTGAAACTGTTGATTCCACGGCTGATTTTACCTCACTCGACACCAGCTTATCTTTCGTTTGTGAGGAAAACTTCGGGTCTGACACTTTCACTGATAAAACAGCTGTCAGTCCCTCCCTGACATCATCGCCGGCAATCTGCACCTTGTCCTTGCTGGAAAAACCACTCTTCTCCATATAGTTATTAATCGTTCTGGTCAGCGCGCCCCTGAAACCGGACAGGTGTGTTCCCCCGTCACCCTGGGGAATCGTGTTGGTAAAACAGAATATATTTTCCTGGTAGGAATCATTCCATTGCATCGCCAGCTGTACCAACACCCCGTCTCTTTCCATGTCTATATCTATCACTGTTTCGTGCAAAGGCGTTTTATTCCGGTTCAAATGCCGCACAAATGCATTTATTCCGCCTTTATATTCAAAAACATCTTTCTTGCCGCTGCGCTCGTCTGTAATTTCTATGCGTACGCCCGAATTCAGAAAGGACAATTCGCGTAATCGCTTAGCTAAGATATCGTAGTGAAATTCGATATTTTTAAAGACCTCCTTGCTGGCCAGAAACTTAATTTCCGTGCCACTATGATCAGACGCTGCCACTGATTTCAGATCATTGACTGGATCACCATCGACATAGGACTGCTTGTAACAATGGCCGTCCCGAAAAATTGTCAAATCCAGTTTTTCAGAAAGCGCATTCACGACCGAGACACCAACACCGTGCAAGCCCCCGGAAACCTTGTAAGAATTGTCATCAAACTTACCGCCGGCGTGCAGTGTCGTCATAATCACCTGGGCTGCTGACACTCCCTCCTCCTCATGCCCCCCTACCGGTATTCCTCTGCCATTATCCACTACTGAAATAGATTCATCGGTATGGATGATCACCTTAATTTGGGTACAGTGCCCAGCCAGCGCTTCATCTATACTGTTGTCCACCACCTCAAAAACCATATGATGTAAGCCGGTACCGTCATCAGTATCACCAATGTACATCCCTGGGCGCTTTCGCACTGCCTCCAAACCCTTCAACACCTTAATTTGTGATGAATCGTATTTACGCTCTTCAGTCATACTCTTTTCCCTTTAAATAAGCTCGTTATTTTACCACTTTATCAATGTTTCCGTGTTCCACGTGAAACAAACATGCTTCTCCGAGGTTCGGTAAACTGTTTTCTTCTTCTGTTGAAGTTAAAAATATTTGTCCACCATAATCCATTAATGAAACCAGCATTTCCGACCTAGCCCTGACATCCAGTTCAGCAGCGTAATCATCTATCAGAAATACAGGTTTCTCTCCGTTCAACAATTCGTATGTCTCGGCCTGTGCCAGCAGTAACGCTGCGATAAACCGCTTTATCTGTCCTCGAGAATAACGACCGGCCAACAATTCTCCTTCTATCAGAAAATGAAGATCTGCCTTATGTGGGCCGTATCTTGTATACCCCAGCTGCCTGTCTTTCTCCCTGTCTTTCCCCAGATAATCCACAAATAACAGACCTTCAGGACACCCTTTATTGAAGGAGATATCTGGAGGGTAAACAAAAACATCCGATAATATAAGCACCAGTCGTTCCCTTAATTTTTCGACGAACCGGCTTCTTAATTCGTTAAGAACACCGGCTGTTTCCACCATTCCTCGTTCCCAACTGCTTATCTGACTATTACCAGCCCCGCGTTTAAGTAACATATTCCTGTTTCTCAGCGCTTTTTGATAATTGCGCCAAACCTTGATATATGTAGGTTCCACGTGAAACATTGCCCAGTCCAGCCAATGTCTTCTTTGTTTAGGCGGGCCCGTTACCAGGTGCTGACTATCCGGCGTTATAATTACCAGAGGGATATTACCAGCCTGTTCCGAAACCGTTTTAAGCGCTTCTCCATTATGTTTGATAATAGTGGAACCGTGGCTTTTCTCTATTCCTGTTGCAATACGCTTCTCCTTCGTATTACTGATCCGGGCGCTTACTCGCAGCGATGGCTGTCTATACTGGATTACCTCTTTTATCCGCGGTGTACGAAAAGAGCGGGCCCTGGACAGCAGGTGTATTGCTTCCAGTAATGCCGTTTTTCCACTGGCATTGGGACCAATTATTACATTGAGAAGAGCGCCTGGCTCTATATGTACATTGGTAATATTGCGGACGTGATTTATCTTTAAGGAATCAAACAGCATTAAAGTCGCATAGGCATTACCACATACTTACACTGTGATTCGTTCTCCGGCAGAATCAGACAACTGCTGTTCGGATCAGAAACTGTAAGAACAACATTATCAGTCTTTATTATACCCAGGGCATCCAGTAAATAAGAAACATTGAAGCCAATCTCCATATCCGCACCTTTATAAGCCACTTCCAATTCCTCTTCTGCTTCTTCCTGCTCCGGATTATGTGCCAGGGCCCTGAGTTTATTATCCTCCAGCAGGATTCTAACGCCTCTGTATTTTTCATTAGATAAAATAGAGGCCCGGGTTAAACTTTGTCTTAATAATTCCCTGTCTGCTGTAATAGGATCCTGACCTTCTTCCGGTATGACCCTGGTGTAATCAGGAAACTTACCGTCGATTAATTTACTGGTAAATCTTAAATCAGCCCAGCTTATCCTGATGTGGTTAGTGCTTATCTGTACTTTGATATTTTCTTCCTTGTCCTGAAAAAGTCGAATCAATTCCAATACGCCTTTCCTGGGAATTATCACCTGTACCTTTTCCCCGACATCTGTTTCCTGTTCTGTATCACAAAGCGCCAGTCGATGACCATCTGTTGCTACAGTACGCAACTTTTCCCCATCTATTTCCAGTAACAGGCCATTTAAATAATATCGAACATCCTGCTGCGCCATTGCGAAAGCTGTCCTGTCCAACAAAGACTTGAATGTTCTTTGAGATATTTCGAACTCGACTACAGTTTCCAGCTCTTCCACCAGCGGATACTCCTGGACCGGCAATGTCGACAATGTAAATCTACTCTTGCCGGATGTCAGTTGTACCTTGTCATTATTGATACTTATCTTTATTTCCGCTTCATCTGGCAGCGCCCTGCAAATATCCAGTAATTTTCTAGCCGGTACAGTAGTTTCTCCTTCTACTCCCGTCTCCTGTTGTATCTCTGTCACCAATTCCACTTCCATATCTGTACCGGCCAATGTCAGAGAGTGTTGTTTGGCACTCAGCAACAGGTTTGAAAGAATAGGTAATGTTTGGCGTCGTTCTATAACGCCATTAACAATCTGCAATGCTGGCAGCAGTTCTTCCCTTTTAATAATAAATTTCATTATTTATACCTTATTATTACTCTTATTAGGCTTGTGTATATGTGGGTAACTTTGTTTTTCTTAATAAAAACAGTGAAGTATGGGTTTAAAATTACTGTCTGTTAGTATTGGTTTTTTGTTCGGTAGTTGTGGGTTGATGTGGATCTTAATCGATAATTATTTTTGTTACATGTTTATTCACAGCTTGAAGAGTCTATCTTGTTAGTATACTGGAAAGGTTTTTGTAATCTTCTTCTATCTTCTGATCCTGTTGCTGCAACTCCGCTATTTTTCGACAGGCATGAATAACCGTAGTGTGATCTCGACCGCCAAAAGCATCACCAATTTCAGGCAAACTGTGATTGGTGAACTCTTTTGCCAGGGTCATTACTATTTGCCGGGGTCGTGCTACAGAGCGATTTCGTCGTTTGGACAGCAGATCGGCTACACGGATCTTAAAATATTCCGCTGTCGTTTTTTGAATATTATCTATAGTGACCTGTTTATCCTGTAGCAACAGCAAGTCTTTTAAAGCGCTTTGGGTAAAATCCAGAGAAATGGTATTACCGGTTAAATTAGAGTTTGCGATTACTCTGTTAAGAGCCCCTTCCAGTTCCCTGACATTCGAACGAAACCGTTTTGCTATAAAAAACGAAACATCGTCCGGTAAGTGAGTATTCACCATAGCCGCTTTCTTTTTAAGAATCGCCACCCGGGTTTCCAGTTCAGGGGGTTCTATTGCCACAGTAAGACCCCAGCCGAAACGGGATTTCAGTCTTTCTTCCAGGCCGCTTACCTCCTTTGGATAGCGATCACAGGTAAGAATAATTTGATGTTGTCCTTCCAGTAAAGCATTAAAGGTGTGAAAAAATTCTTCCTGAGAGCGTTCTTTACCGGCAAAAAACTGTATATCGTCTATCAACAAAGCATCCAGTGATCGATAATAGCGTTTAAACTCATTTATAGCATTATGTTGCAGGGCGCGAACCATGTCCGCGACAAAACGTTCAGAATGAAGGTAGGCTATATTCGCATCCGGTTTGTGCGTGAGTATGGCTCGTCCTACTGCATGCATAAGATGCGTCTTGCCTAAACCAACTCCACCATAAATAAATAATGGGTTGTAGGCATTTCCCGGATTTTCTGAAGTTTGTATAGAGGCTGCCCTGGCCAGCTGGTTGGATTTACCTTCAACAAAGGTGTCAAAAGTAAAGTTGATGTTAAGATTATTTGAGCTGCGCTGGACAGTTTTGTTTTTAAGCAGGCTAACAGGCTTAGTGGTGCTGGGTGGGCTTGATTTCTTTTGTATTTGACTGCCGACCTCTATAGTTAGTGAACAGTCACTACCATTAATTAACTTTTTTATAAGCGCTTCTATTTGTTCAAGATATTGCTCATTAATCCAGTCGAGAACAAAGCGGTTAGGCGCATAGAGACGGATAGAACCAGGTTCTTCAACCACCTGTAATGGTCGTATCCAGGTATTAAATTGCTGCGGTGAAAGATCCCCTTCCAGGTGCTCTACACAAGATTTCCATACAGATATTGCCAAAATTAAACCCCAGGATGATCTTTAAATATTATCGTCAAGAAGCCGAGAGTCTATACTTGTTATCTGTACTTATCCACAAGCAGACTTGTAATATATATTATTG
>JAJRTU010000246.1 GCA_024278135.1 Gammaproteobacteria bacterium | reverse complement strand
CACGTGTGCCTGGCACAGGCTGGCAACTGAATAGTTACCCGACCGGACCCCTTGGAATACTCACCCGTTATTGTGTGGAGCCACAAGGCACACCATTGGTCACCGTGACGCTACCCAATGGTGATGTTGAACGCTTCGAAGCCGGGGCTAGTCCCATGTGCAATGATGTCATACCCCTATTGGATGTTGCACTTGTCTTCAGTCCGGTGGGCAATACACAAAGCACCCTGGATGCATTGAATGACACTCGGGCGCGATTGAATGGTGGACAGCTGCTGGAGAGCGGGTCGTTCAGTGGACCGGTTAACCCAAGCCGTTATCGATTAACAACACGTAACGGTTACCAATACTTGCTGAATCAGGCATTCGGTATTGATCAGATCATTGATCCCAATGGCAACACCTTGACTTACAGCGATAGCGGCATTGTCCACTCATCAGGCAAGAGCGTGATATTCACCCGTGATGGACAGAACAGAATTACCCGCATAACCGACCCGAATGGCAACAATATTGACTACACCTATAACGTAAATGGAGATCTGGAATCTGTTACAGATCAACTGAGCCAGATTACACAACATCGTTACAATCGTAGTCATGGCCTGATCGATATGATTGATCCGCTGGGCAGGCGCGTACTGAGGAATATTTATGACGACGAGGGTCGCTTGATCGCCCAGGAAGACAGCGACGGCAACCGCACAGACTTTAATCACGATATTGCCGGTCGCACCTCCACCATAACAGATCGTCTTGGTCGTGTGACTATCTATGGTTATGACGACCGTGGCAACGTCACCACGCAAATCGACGCACAGGGTAATACCACTACGTACACTTTTGATGCTGATGATAACCAGCTCACTCAAACTGATCCGCTGGGCAATGTCACCAGAGCGACCTTTAATAGCAGTCGTGACCAGCTCACCCAGATCGACGCGCTAGGCAACACAGTTGCGTTCACCTATAACACCCGGGGTCAGGAACTTACCATTCAGGATGCCCGAGGCAACACCTTCACCAACAATTATGACAGCTTTGGTAACCTGCTCAGTATTGAAAACCCGCAGAGTGATATCGCCGGACAAAATATTGATGTCAATGGCAATGTCAGTCTGCGCCGTGATGTGCTGGGCAATGAAACCACCTTCACTTACGATACTGAAGGCAACACACTCACAGAAACGGACGCGTTGGGTAATACGATCAGCATGACCTACGACACCAACAACAACGTGCTCACCGAAACCGGTAGCCGCATTGTGGCTGGCATTCCCGTGACTGAGACGACAAGCTATGTCTACGATGCACAAAATCGTGTTATCGAAACCACGGATGCCTTGGGCAATGTCATGTTCACGGAATACGACGCCGTGGGTAACGAAACTGCCCGTATCGACGCCTTAGGTAACCGCACCGAATTTATCTATGATGCCTATCGCCGCCTGCTGCAAACCACCTACGCCGATGGTACTGTGGAGAGCAACACTTACGATGTTCAGGGCAACAAGCTCAGCAGTATCGATCGCCTGGGACGTACCACTGCCTTTGATTACGATAATTTGGATCGTCAGATTCGTACGACCTACGCCGATGGCAGTTTCACGCAAACGGAATACGATGCCGCAAGCAGAGTGATCGCCGAAATTGATAACAACGGCAATCGTAGCGAGTTTGTTTATGATGCCGCTGGCCGCAGAATTTTGAATCGTGATGCACTGGGTAATGAAACCTCTTTTGGCTATGACGCCGATGGTAATCAGCTCAGCCAGACCGACGCCAATGGCAACACGTTGACTTATGTGTATGACACACTGGATCGCCGTATCCGAACCACCTATGCCGATACTTCTTTTATGCTCGAAGGTTACGATGCCCTTGGAAGAGTCATCAGCAAAACCGATCAGGCTGGCATCACCACCAACTACGAGTATGATGCCCTGGGTCGTCTCATCGCCGTCATTGATGCCCTCAACCAACGCACCGAATACACCTACGACGAAGTCGGTAACAAACTCACTCAGCGGGATGCTAATGGCAACACTACAAGCTGGATCTACGACGCCCTGGGCCGCGTACTCAGCCGCACCCTGCCAGCGGGCCAAAGCGAAAGCTTTGTCTATAACGCCAATAGCAACCAAATCAGTCATACCGACTTTAACGGCAGTACTACCACCTTCGAGTACGACAGCAACCAGCGTCTGACAAGAAAGGTCTATGCTGATGCCAGTGAGGAAACCTACCAGTACGATGCCGTGGGTAATCGCATAGCCGTCACTGACACCCAAGGCACCACTAGTTACGATTACGATAATCAAAACCGCCTCATCCGTGAAGCCCGACCCGACGGCACAGCACTGGATTACAGCTACGACACGGTCGGCAACCGCACTCGTGTTATTACCACGCTGCCGACATTACCCGCAGCCACCAGAGAGACCACCCATTACGGCTTCGACGTCCTCAATCGACTGCAAACTGTCACTGACAACGCCAGTCAAATCACCACCTACGGTTATGGCAATGTGGGTAATCGCACTAGCGTGACTTATCCCAATGGCAACGTTACCCGCTACCGCTACGACAGCCTCAACCGCCTCACTCAAGTGCAAACTCGGAACAGTGCCAATACGGTTATCAGTCAGTTTGACTACACCCTGGGTCTTACGGGCAGACGCGACCAAATCGTCGATCTTACCGGAGCCACCACCAGCTACAGCTACGACGATCTGTATCGACTGCTGCGGGAAGATATCACTGGTCATTTCGTCTTGGGTACCATCGCCAACGAATATCAATACGACCCCGTTGGCAACAGAACCGATGCCACCGAGCAAGGCGTTTCCACCGCATACAGCTACGACACCAACGACAGGTTGCTTGCCGCCGGAGGAGAAACCTACAGTTATGATGCCAATGGCAACACATTGACCAAAAGCATTGATGCCACTGTCGTCACCAACAGCTACGACCCAAATAATCGTCTGATCCAGATTATCAAGACAGAAAGCGCGGTTGAAGTGGATAACGTCAGTTACCAATACGACATCGACGGCATACGAAATGCCAAAAATGACGACGGTGTTAGCACCACCTACGTTGTTGACAAAAACCGTGACTATGCGCAGGTGCTTAACGAGTTGGACAGCACAAATAAACCCACCGTCAGCTATGTCTACGGCGATGATCTTATCAAGCAAACCCGAGCGGCCAATGACAGTTACTTTCACTATGATGGATTGGGATCAACAAGGGCACTTTCTGATGTAACAGGAACGATTACCGACACCTATGATTACAGTGCTTACGGCATCGAAATCGACAGCACGGGAGTCACAGAAAATAGTTACCGATATACCGGCGAACAGTTTGATGCGAACCTGAATCAGATTTATTTGCGGGCGCGGTATTACGATCCGGGTGTGGGAAGATTTACCCAGCAAGATACTTGGGCAGGTCGTCAGCGTAACCCCATCACATTAAATAAATATGTTTATGCGAATGCCAATCCAATAAGCAACATTGATCCTTCGGGTCGTTTCTCAATAAGCAGTCAAATGGCCGCTATATCCACAGTCGGTATTTTAGCTGTTTCCTCACAGTACTCTTATCAGATTGGACAAAGTTTAGCGGGCGGTGCAGGCTCCGATGAAGGTTACACGTCCCGCCAGATTGGCTGGATAATTTTGGCAGCAATGTCAGGGGCTGGGTCTAAGCTTTATGATTTGATTAGTGCGAAAGTAAGAGAAAGAAATGATGAAACAGTTGATCTCGCTAGAGCAGTTGGAGATACGGAACTTGCTAGCTTATATGGAACTCAGCAATTTAACTTGAGCCCTAATGGATTTGAGGTGAAGCAGTTTTTCCACACGCAGGGAGAGGCTATGGCATTTGGGGAAATATTTATAAAAGGTACTATGGGTAGATCCTATTACCATACGGTTGAAGTGACGATTTCTCAGTCGCTTTACAATATATTAGATCATGATGCGTATGAGCCAGGAATTGGACCAATAGTTACTGTTCCGATGGGGTTGCTACCAGCATTTAATCTTGAAATGAATGAATTTGGTGGTTTTAGATATACAGGGATTTATTAAGTTATGCACTTGAGTAAGCAGAAAATTGAAGAACTCATGAAACGAGTAAAGCAAAATGAGGAAGCAGAAAAAATTCATATTCCTTATGCAGAAAGTTCTGGACGTCTTCCTGACTTTGAGGTGAGCTATGAAATTCTTCCTAGTATAAATGCTCCTTTTACTCAAGGTGCGCGTTGTGATTTTCTTTATGAGGATGATGACCCTCATAAAGATGGTGTCCATATGATTTGGCCTGAGTTTTTGGACGATGAGGGTAATGTCATTTTAGATAAAACTATCCAGCCAAAAAAGAAAGGCCATGCCACGATGTGGATTGGAATGCACGAGTCAAGAATTAAGTTTCATAGGTCAAGATTAAAAGTAGGTGCTAAAGGATATTGGGTTGTTGGCTCTAAAAAGCTGGCAAAGGTAACGGTGACGAAAATACTTGGCTTGTTTGAAAACGACGGTAAGAGATAGGGGTCAGTAAAGATAGGGGTCAAGTTAATTGTATAATGGTAAAAGAAATTTTCGTATTCAATTTTTGTTGGGAGGGGTAGTTAATATCATTATACAATAGGTTTGACCCCTTGGATCTTGGCTCTGTAAGTGAGGTGGTTAGAGCAGCCCTTAGGTTGCTTGAAAATACTGAGAGCAAACTTGAAACTTTGGGGTATATGCTGGCTGAAGGTGAGCAGAGTGGCATTGCAGATTATAACTACGATGAGTTTATGGCAGAGCTTGATAGCGAAAACGGCAAGTCTCAACAAGCAACATCGCTTCAGAGACCTCACGGTTTGTTAAAAGCTGTTTTTTCCTTAACTTTAAGCAGATGAATTAACTTTGATCAAGATCATGGTGTGCTTCATGGGTTTTCGGATCGGCGCTCGTTAACAATCACCTGCGCGCTATCACCCGTCGCAGTTTCAATCCGGCCAATGACGCTGGCACTTTCACCCTGTTCGGTAAGCAGGCGCAATGTCGATTCTACGTCAGCTTCGGCGACACACAGCACCATGCCTACACCGCAATTAAAGGTGCGATACATTTCCTCGTCGGTGACGTTACCGTTCTCCTGCAACCAGTCGAATACGGGCGGACGTTGCCAGCTGTTGCTGTCGATGAT
>JAJRTU010000245.1 GCA_024278135.1 Gammaproteobacteria bacterium | reverse complement strand
TTTGCTCCTGAAGCCAGTTGTAGATATCCCACATCAGCGCTTTACAGCCGGCACCATTTATGGCGGAAATATTATAAATCGGTTCTTGCCAGTCCAGACTGGCGATAATAGCGGCTTTCAGTTCAGCGAGCCGGTCTGGAGCAACCAGATCAATCTTGTTCAGCACCAGCCAACGTGCCTGACGGCCCAGGGCGTCATCATACTGATGCAGTTCATTCACGATGGTATTGACTTCCCGGATCACTTGCTCAACTTCACAGCCCGAAGCTGTGTCGACAATGTGTAACAACAGTTTTGTTCTCGACAGATGTTTGAGAAATTGAATACCCAGACCGGCACCTTCAGCGGCACCCTCAATCAGACCGGGGATATCGGCAATCACAAAGCTCTGCCCCACATCCAGGCTGACCACACCGAGATTCGGATGTAAGGTCGTAAAAGGATAATCCGCCACTTTCGGTCTGGCAGCGGAGACCTGACGGATCAAGGATGACTTGCCGGCATTCGGTAATCCCAGCAGCCCGACATCCGCCAGTATCTGCATTTCCAGACGTAAATTGCGTTCTTCGCCCGGGGTGCCGCGGGTGAATTTGCGCGGCGCCCGATTGGTACTGCTCTTGAAACGGGCATTACCCAGGCCGTGATAGCCCCCTTGCGCCACCAGCAGACGCTCCCTGCCGACGACGAGATCACCAATGAGTTCACCGGTATCGTCATCAAAAACCATCGTCCCCAGCGGCACCTTGATAACCACATCGTCACTTTTTTTGCCTATTCTGTCCCGACCCATCCCTGCCTGACCGCTTTTTACACGAAATATACGGCTGTGTCTGAAATCCACCAGCGTATTCAAGCCTTCATCGACCTGCAGATAGATGCTACCCCCATCACCCCCGTCACCCCCATCCGGGCCACCACGTGGGACAAATTTTTCGCGACGAAAGCTGAGGCAGCCATCGCCACCTTTGCCTGCTTCTACCCGAATGGTTGCTTCATCAACAAATTTCATAAGCGTGAAAACTATTCAGTGAAAATTACAGCGAACTATACAATATATACGCTCAGCCGGGAGCGCTTGCCGAGCAATATTCCTGACAGTACATCCTGAACAACGCCGCTCCTGCGCATCCATGCGCCCGCGGCGTACAGTACATCCTGTACATAAAAAAACCCCGCTCGGTGGCGGGGTTTTTATTAAAATTCAAAAAACGTTCAGCTCGCCACAATATTCACAAACATACGGTTTTTCGGGCCCTTTCTGGCAAACTTTACCGTACCGCCGGCCTTGGCGAACAGGGTATGGTCAGAACCACAACCGACATTCGCGCCGGGATGGAACTTCGTGCCTCGTTGTCTGACCAGGATATTGCCGGCTTTTACCAGCTCTCCACCAAAGCGTTTGACGCCAAGGCGTTTGGATTCTGAATCACGACCGTTTCTACTACTGCCACCCGCTTTTTTATGTGCCATCGTTTTTTTCCTCTACGGCCCTTATCAGGCACTGATTCCGGTTATCGCCAATTCAGTATAGGCCTGTCTGTGACCCATTTGACGGCGATATTGCTTACGTCGCTTGAATTTGATGATTTTAATTTTCTCACCCCGACCCTGAGACGTTACCGTAGCCGAGACAGAGGCCCCTTCCACCAACGGTGTCCCCAGCGTCACTTTATCGCCATCTGTCAACATAAGTACGGTATCCAGCTTGATACTGTCGCCTTCACTGGCGTCGAGCTTTTCCACTCGAATCGTATCGCCCTGCTGGACTTTGTATTGTTTCCCACCCGTTTTAATCACCGCGTACATGACAGCGTCTCCAAAAATGTTAAGTTGCGGGTCAGCCCGCTACAAAAGGTGGCAAATTCTAAGGAATTTGTCTCGCCGAAACAAGCAGAATATGATTATTAATGCATTCGTGTTGGCAATCTGTGTACGGATAGGCAAAATGAACCCAAATTAACCAACTAGCGAATATTGTGACGCACGCCAACCAGCAGGAAACAGCTTCAGCCGAGGCCAATATAGATGATCTCCGCACACTGATCAGCGGAGATATGGCCAAAGTGAACGAAATGATACATTCCCAACTCCACTCAGATGTGTTGCTGATCGATCAACTCGGTCATTATATCGTCAATAGCGGTGGCAAGCGTCTGCGCCCGGCCCTGGTATTACTCGGTGCAGGCGTCTTCTCCTACCAGGGTGACCAGCATATTCAACTGGCGGCGATCATTGAATTCATTCACACCGCCACGCTGCTGCATGATGATGTCGTCGATGCCTCATTATTGCGACGGGGGCGTTCTACCGCCAATCAGCGCTGGGGTAACGAAGCCAGCGTACTGGTGGGAGATTTTGTCTACTCCCGGGCCTTCCAGATGATGGTCAAAATAGATTCCATGCGCATTATGGAAATACTCTCGGAAGCCACCAACACCATTGCCGAAGGTGAAGTACAGCAATTACTTAACCGGCATGATCCCGAAACCACTGAAGCCCGTTATCTACAGGTCATTCACGACAAAACAGCAAAACTGTTTGAGGCCGCCGCACAACTGGGGGCTATTATCAGCGGACGGTCGGCGGAAGAGGAGCAGGCCATGGCAAAGTACGGTAAATGTCTGGGGGTGGCCTATCAATTGATTGATGATGTATTTGACTACAGTGCCACATCAGAGGAACTGGGGAAAAATATTGGCGATGACCTTGCTGAAGGTAAACCCACCCTGCCCTTGCTTTATGCCATGTGGAACGGCGACCGGAAACAGACAGCACTTATCAAAGAGGCCATTGAAAATGGCGGACTGAATAATATTGATGCCATCAAGGAGGCGATTGAATCTACGAACGCCATTGCGTACACTGCGGAACTCGCACAAGAGGCAGCCGACAAAGCGGTCAGGGCCATTATCGCTTTGCCGCCGTCAGCTTATCTGGATGCCTTGCGTTCTCTCGCCCGATTCTCTATAGAAAGAACGCACTAGCAAAGTTTATGTCGGGGTGTAGCTCAGCCTGGTAGAGCGCTGCCTTCGGGAGGCAGAGGTCGCAAGTTCAAATCCTGTCACCCCGACCAATTTAATCAATGGGTTAGATGGTTTTCCATCTGAAGATCTTCGCGTCTGTCAGGCCTGGAAACTGTTGCCATCGACCAGGACCTTGATTCGGCCTGACTCGACAGAATAAATCCAGCCGTGGATACGGGGAAGCTGTCCTCTCTTATGCAAATTTCGTATGAATGACAGGCCGCGCAGGTGCTGAATCTGGAGCTTCACATTTTCTTCGGCAAGCAGATCAAGATGCTCTTTTCTGC
>JAJRTU010000013.1 GCA_024278135.1 Gammaproteobacteria bacterium | reverse complement strand
CGATGAAGATGGAAGTTTTCGGGCGCCTGACCGGCAGCATTTCGCATGACTTTAATAATTTGTTGACCATCGTCCTGGGTAATTTACAACTGATCCGGGAAGAAGTCGGTTCCAGCCAGGAAGATATTACGGAACTGATTGATGATGCCGTTTCCGCTTCCCGCGATGGTGCGGAACTGGTCGAAAGGATGCTGGCCTTTTCAAGGAAACAGGTACAGGAGCTTCGGGATGTCAATATTAACAAGGTTATTGATAACCTGATCCGCCTGACCAAACGTGTGCTCAGTGAAAATATCGATCTTAAGGTCGAACTCTCCCGGCAGGCCCTCTGGACCACCAGTGATCCCAGCCAACTGGAAACCGCACTGTTGAATCTGGTGATTAACGCGAGCGATGCCATGCCGGAGGGGGGCAGCATCACCATCAAAACAGCCAGGGAGAGCATAGACGGGAATTCGGCGGCTCAGCTTCAGGATATAGAGCCCGGCCAATATGTTGTTATCAGCATATCAGATACCGGGGAAGGCATGGCACCGGAGACCCGCTTGAAGGCCTGTGATCCCTTTTTTACCACCAAACAGCCGGGTAAAGGAACGGGGCTGGGTTTAAGTACGGTTTACAGCTTTGCAAAACAGAGTGCCGGTCATCTGATGATTGAAAGTGAGCTGGAAAAAGGGACCTGTATCACACTTTTCCTGCGGGAATCCGCTCCACCTGTCGCCAAAGCAGAGATGACAGAGGCGCAGGAGGAGATGCCGCGTGGCTCCGAGACGATCCTCGTGGTTGAAGACAAGTCACAATTACGAAGATATGCGGTTCGTATCCTGAAAGATTTGGGTTACCAGACGCGGGAAGCCGGAACCGCTTCTGAAGCCATCGATATTCTGGAGGCAGACCGCTCAATAGCCCTGTTATTCAGTGACATAAGAATACCGGGGAAATTTGACGGGGATGAGCTGGCCAGCCTGGCTGTAGAGCAAAATCATGCATTGAAAGTCCTGCTGACAACGGGATTCAGCAATGAACTCAGTGAGCGGGAGCATGAAAGGGATGTGGTGTTTCCGCTGCTGAAAAAACCCTATACCAAGGGGCAGTTGGCCAAGCAGGTTCGGGGCATTCTGCAGGAATAAACAAATTCTCTCTATGTGTGTGAATGAGCAAATGGACTTGGAGCTGAAAGGGGTTTATCTGGAAATTGTAGATCGTTATCAGATAGTAGTTTGTGGAAATATGGAGGGATAAAGACTACGTTCGTACATTGCTTCAATCAGTTCCGAACTATAATGTGATACATGTCACAATGATAAAGCGTCTCATAGCAATCGTTGTGTTAAACTTAATGCACGGGTAGTGCTTTTTTAGTTAAGTTCAGTAATATATTGATAATAAAGAAGTTAACAAAAGGTTTTGAGTTGGTTACAAAAGTTCACATAAAGGCCCTTGATCTTTATAGAGCGATTACACAAGGAGTCTATATTTATATACAGAGCAGTTGAGTAATAGTATTGAAGCAGCAATTTATAAACGTGTATTTAACAGTAAGGAGGAAAATCATGAAAACCTTAAATCCGACTCGGAGTTTCCATATCGGAACGGGCCTGAGGTCGGTGGTAAAAATGGGGATGGCGTTAATGCTAATCGCCATGGTTCCAGCGGCCCAGGCAGTTATCACGGGTTCTGCGCATGACTTCTCAGGAAAGGGATGGAATCCTAGCGGCGAAATCTGCGTAGTCTGCCATACCCCTCATAATGCCCAGACAGCGGTACCACTCTGGAATCATGAAACCACTACGGCCTCATTCACTTTGTATGGCAATTCGGCCACGCTGGATGCGACTGACGTCAGTCAGCCCGCTGGTGTATCAAAGCTCTGCCTGTCCTGCCATGATGGTACGGTAGCAGTGGACAACTTCGGTGGCACCACCACGGGCACCAAATTCGTTACTGGCGGCAAGTTGTTGGGCACCGATCTTTCCAACGACCATCCAATCTCATTTACTTATAATGATGCATTGGCGACAACTGATGGGGCCTTGCATCCACCGACGACCTCAGCATCCGGTCTGGGTGGGAATATTGATGCCGATATGTTGTTTGGAACGGCATCTGACAAGTTAGAGTGTGCCTCATGCCACGATGTGCACAATGCTGCAAACATTGGAAAGTTGCTTAGAGTAAGCAATGCCAGCAGCGCACTGTGCCTGACCTGCCACGCCAAGTAGTGAGAAGTGTAGCAAAAGCAGTAAAGTGAAGTTGGAGTACGTTTCCTGCTCAGGCAGGAGGACCTAGGGACGGAACGAACCCACCTGATGCCCTGCATCAGGTGGGTTCGATGCGGTCAAGGGCCCGAGTTCCTTTCTCGGTGAGGTAAAGCCGGTTGACATGCAGTGTCTTTGTGGCCAATCTTGGGTTCTGATCCAAACCAACAAAAATCAAGAATTAATCAAGGAGGCTGGCAGAGATCATGACGCATACGATCGTCGCTCGAACTACACTGGTTATTTGTACCCTGCAGTTACTGTTCCTTACGGGCTGTGCCGAGGCCCCCAAGGTGGTGGAGGAAGCTGAACAGCCTTCCGTCGTATTCTATCCGGCCCTGCCGAATCCCCCCCGCATCCAGTACCTGGCCAGTTTCTCATCCAGTCGGGATCTGAAGAGCGAAGAATTCAGTAATTTTGGCAAATTCATTCTTGGCGACGAGACCAACAAAGATGCACAGGGTGTCGTGAAACCTTACGGGGTGGCCATGTATGAGGGCAAGATCTATGTGGCGGATACGCGCGGTAAAGGCTATGCCATATTCGATCTACGTAACGAAAAATACAGTTTTGTCGAAGGATCCGGTGCGGGAGCTATGCCGAAACCGATTAATATCACCATTGATACGGATGGCACCAAATACATCACGGATACGGTCAGGAACCAGGTTCTGGTATTTGATCGCGATGATGAGTACTTGCGGGCCTTTGGCGTCGAAGGCCAGTTCAAGCCGGTCGACGTGGCGATTTCCGGTGACAGATTATATGTGGCGAATCTGCAGAATCACAATGTTCAGGTCCTTGACAAGCTTTCGGGGGACTTGATCTCCACCATTGGTAAAGTAGGCTCCGAGGAAGGTGAGCTGTACCATCCGACCAATCTCGCCATTGGGCCCAATAAACACCTCTACGTCAGCGATACCGGAAATTTCCGTGTGCAGGAGTTCAGTCTGGACGGGCAGTTTATCCGAAGTATCGGTAAAATCGGTGCCGGTGCCGGTTCTTTGGCCCGACCGAAGGGTATTGCGTTGGATCGTGACGGCAATCTCTATGTCGTCGATGCCGCCTTCGAGAATGTGCAGATATTTGACAGCCAGGGCGATCTGTTGCTGTTTTTCGGTGAGCCGGCAACCAACCATCCCTCTGGTTTGGATTTGCCTACGGACATCAGTATCGATTACCCCAACGCAATGTATTTTCAGAAGTACGTGGATCCTAAATTTAAACTGAAGTATGTCATCCTGGTGGCCAGTCAGTTTGGTCGCAGCAAGGTCAACGTCTACGGTTTCGGCGAGATGGAGGGAATGAGTTATACGGAGAGCGAGTAGAATCGATGGATGGATGAGAACGTGGACTATGGGAGTCAAGACGGCCGGGATCGAAATGGACGGGTTCCGATGCTGTTTCCCCTGTGGCGGGTATGCAGAGGGGGAACATGAAAACCAGACGTGGTCTGGTGTCCGTCTGCGTACACGGTGCAGCGTTCTGGCTGGTGAGCATGTGGTGTTTTATGCCACTGGTGGGAGTTGCTGCGGAGATAGCGGGGTTGCGTCTGACCGGTTTGAATGCCTTTCTGGAGTCACGTAACCGATACAGTGAGACTCGGATTAAATCAGTGAGTGGAGAAACCTTGGAACGTGAGCCCAGACTCCAGAAAGAGTTGGGCCTCGTCACGCATAGCTATGTGTATCATCCAAACTTGCTGCAGATGGATATTTCCGGCAGTGTGTTCCTCGATCAACGAAGTTTTACCCGTGCGCAAACGACAGTGTCCATCCAGGAAGAGGACACCAATAAAGACACTGCGATCACCTGGA
Organism: Gammaproteobacteria bacterium; assembly: GCA_024278135.1. Classification (GTDB taxonomy): domain Bacteria; phylum Pseudomonadota; class Gammaproteobacteria; order Eutrophobiales; family Eutrophobiaceae; genus WLWS01. The sequence goes on along the minus strand of JAJRTU010000013.1, from coordinate 15,093 downwards.
ACCTGGCTGCCCACTTCCGTTTTTTGCGGGAGAAGCCCTATCCGGTAACACTTTATTACCAACGTCAGAACCCACTGGTGTCGACCGGTCTGGCCGGCAGTTTCAACCAGCGGAATACAGAATACGGGCTCAAGTTTGCATTGCTGGGACCATTTTCGCCGATCGATGTGCAGGTCGGAGCCAGCCGCAGGACTTCGCTGGGGGAAGGCCCCAGTCAGGTAGTGGATGAAACCTTCGATCTGGTGTCGGTGCGGGCCTCACGCACGTTCTTAAAAGATGGCCGGGCCGAGCTGCTTTACGATCTGACTCGTTTGAATTCCAGCAGCGGCAGTCCGGATCTCCCGATCCTGATGAATGGCTATACCGAGCATCGGACCAACTTTAATTCCCGTTTACGTTTTGGCGGGGACGAGCAGTATGAACTCAGCGAAACGGCCACCTATACCTGGCGCAGTGATCCGCAACGTCTTGATGCGCGTTTCTCACCGGTTTTCCGCTGGCGCCATTCCTCCCGCCTGGATACTACCTATCGCTATGACTTTTCCATGACCAACCTGCCTGGCAATGCGGATTCGCTGCGACATGCCGGTTCCGCTGCTGTGCGCTATGTGCCAAATGAACGCTGGTTTGGCGGTGTGGAAGTACATGCTGAGAAAGCGGATGAAGCCAGTGCGGTCAAATTGACCAGTTTTGGCCTGGGCAGTTCGGGTTCTTATATTCAGCCCGTTCCTTTTGGCCGTCTGACAATAGGTCTGGGAGTCAACTATGATCTGGAGGATCAGAAAGGGACCTTGAATCTGGTCAGTGTCAGGGATGAATCGCTGACAATGACCGGGGTGACGACCGTGACATTGGCGAGGGATTTTGCCCTGGCCTCAAGTGTCAAAGTGACGAATACGGCGCGTACGCAGACTTTCATAGAAGGTCTGGATTATGAACTGATTGTGATCGGCTCACAGACGCAACTGCGGCGCTTGATTGCCGGTAATATTCTTGAAGGACAAACGGTACTGGTGGATTACTCATTCGAATCCAGAGGCACTTTCAAATACAGCGTGCTGGGTTCACGTTTTACCGCAGAACTGGAAGTGGCGCGTTTCTACCGTTTGTATCTGCGCTATCAGGATAACAGGCAAACGGTACAGTCCGGTGATCCGGGGGTTCCCCTCAATTCGGTGAGGACGGTCGAAGTGGGTGCGCGCGCAAATGTGCCGTTGCGGTGGCGGGGGATCACTGTCGGCGCGGAGGCCAGATATACTCGCCAGGAAGAGGACATCGCACCATTTGATTCGACCAAACTTGATGCTTTCATGCAATTGCCCTTGCCTTATCGAAGCATGTTGAGGCTTTCGGTACGACAGTCGTTGACGAATAATTATAATTTTCCCTCGGATAACAAGCTGACCGGATTTACCGCCACACTGCGTTCAAGGCCCATGCATCGCTTGAGCACGACTGCCATGGTCAATTACGAAGTGGATACCGGCAGCCTGATTAAAACCCGCCGCAGCGAGGCCAGGATCGGGGCCGACTGGCAGGTACGCCGGGTAAAAGTAAACGCATTCGCCCTGTATCTGCAGGAAAAGCAGGGGGAATTCGATCGTGAACGGCTGGAAGCCTGGGTGACGGTAAGGCGGGAATTATGGTGAAGCCCTTCCAGCGAACAGCCATGTCGACGCTAAGCTGTATATTGCTGACGCTTGTCCTGACGGCATGTACCACGGTGGTGACTCCCCCTGCTGAGCAGGATGCCGCCCAGCGCCTGGTATGGCCGCCACTGCCGGCGGAACCGCGAATCGCTTTTGTCAGTTCCTTTTCAAGCCCCGATGAGCTGGGGATCAGGAAAAGCCTGTTCCAGCGTCTGGGTGAGTTTCTCGGTGGCGCCAGCGAGGTGCATCTGGTTCGGCCGATGGCGATTGTTGTTGATCCCGCTGGTGTCATCTATGTCGCCGATCCCGGTGTTGAAGGTATACACCAGTTCGACAAAAAAGCCGGCCGCTATCGCCTGATCCGGGGTAAGAAGGGGCGACCATTACCATCGCCGGTAGCGCTAGCCGTCGGACCTGCCGGCGAGGTCTATGTCAGCGACTCCCGCCTCAGTGCGGTATTTGTCATCGAACCGGGTGCCACGGAGGCGCTTCTGGTACCACTCAAGGCCTTGATTGCGCAACCGACCGGCATCGCCCTGGATCCCGGCAGCGGACGGCTTTATCTTGTGGATACAGGCAGTCATCAGGTGAAGGTCTTCGCGCGTGACGGCGCCTTCCTGAAAAGTTTCGGACAACGCGGTACGGGCGACGGCGAGTTTAATTTTCCAACGATGATCTGGCGTGATGACAAGGGGCGTTTATTGATTGCAGATTCCATGAATTTCCGTATCCAGGTCTTTGATGAGTCCGGCCGTTTCCTGCGTAAATTCGGCAAGGTCGGTGACGGTACAGGTCAACATGCTCAGCCCAAAGGTATTGCGGCGGACAGCGAAGGGCATATTTATGTTGTGGATTCCCTGTTTCATACTCTGCAGCTGTTTGACCCGCAGGGCAGGTTTTTGCTCAATGTCGGTCGTCAGGGCAAGGCCCGGGGGGAATTCTGGTTACCCACGGGGATCTTTATCGGAGAACAAAACACTATTTACGTCGCCGATTCCTATAACGGGCGGGTGCAGATATTCCGCTATGTGGGGGCAGCACCATGAACCGTATCCTCCTCTGTCTTGGCATCTCTCTGATGCTTTTGAGTCTGCTGGAGCGACCTGTGCTGGCAGCCTCTGTGGCGACCACGCGGCATAATCTGTCAGTCAGCGGGCCGGGACCTGTCAGGGCGGCGAGTGAGCAGGAGATTTGTATCTTTTGCCATACTCCGCACAGTGCCTCACCTGCCGCGCCTTTGTGGAATCGTAATGCTTCCGGCGTCAGTTATGACACCTACTGGAGTTCCACTATTGGTTTCATCCCAGGTCAGCCGACCGGCGACTCGCTGCTGTGCCTGAGTTGCCACGATGGCACGATCGCGCTTGGAAACGTCATCAGTCGAAGCTCGGACATCGCTATGTCAGGAGGTGTTACCACTATGCCGGTGGGCTCCGATGGTTTATTGAGCACAGAACTTTCTGATGATCACCCCATTTCATTCGAGTACACCTCGGGTCTGGATGGGGAACTGGTTGATCCAGCCACATTGACGGGGCCAGTACAACTCGATGCCTCGGGACAGTTGCAATGTACTGCCTGTCATGATGCCCACGACGATACTTATGGTCAGTTTCTGGTCATGTCCAATCTGGCATCGGCCCTGTGTACGACATGTCATGCGAAGAATTACTGGTCGCAGGCGGCGCATAAGAATTCCACGGCGACCTGGAACAACACGCCGCCGGATCCGTGGCCGACGGCCCATGCACAAAATACGGTGGCGGATAATGCCTGCGAAAACTGCCACACACCGCACGCCGCCGGTGCGCTGGACAAGCGTTTGCTCTATCACGATGCGGAAGTGGATAACTGCAAGGCCTGTCACAACGGTAATGTGACGGGGGTCGATCTGATGGCAGAGTTCAGCAAGCCCTACGGGCACCCCATGGGTCCCGTCGGTGACCATGATCCGGTCGAGAATGTGCAGCCGGGGACCCGCCACGCAGTATGCGTGGACTGTCATAATCCTCACGCGGCCAGTGCAACTCCGACCGGTACGGTGCCCGGCCCCTTGAACGATGTGCGGGGAGTGAGTCAATCACAGGCGGAGATCCGGCCCATCGGTGAGCAATATCAGCTTTGCTATCGTTGCCATGCCGACAGTACCGGCAAACCTCCTGCACCGACGACACGCCAGATCGAGCAGACCAACGTTCGTCTGGAGTTCAATAGCGGAAACCCTTCATCCCACCCGATCACCAGCATTGGTTCGAATCCCAACGTGCCCAGTCTGATTGCGCCGCTGACGGAAAACAGTATTATCACCTGCGGTGACTGCCACAATAACAATGCGTCTTCGAAGACCGGTGGTGCAGGTCCGGAAGGACCGCATGGCTCCATTTATCCGTCAATTCTTCTGCGCCAGTATGTGACTGCGGACAACACCACTGAGAGTGCATCCAACTATGCTCTGTGTTACAGCTGTCATGATCGCAACAGCATTCTCAACGATAACAGTTTCAAGGAACACGATAAACATATCCGCAAGGAGGACACTCCCTGCAACGTATGCCATGATCCACACGGCATTTCCTCCACGCAGGGCAACAGCACGAATAACAGCAACTTGATCAACTTCGATACCTCCGTGGTTTTCCCGAACATGCACGGCCAGCTTCGTTTCGAAGATCAGGGATCGTTTCGTGGTTCGTGCTGGTTGAGATGTCACGGCAAAGACCATAGAAATAAAAATTATTAATGCCGTGGCTCGCCATCAATGAGAGTCGCTTACTTTGCTGTGAGTTTTGGGATTTCACAGGACTACCCATTACCCGCTGCTGTTTGTCTCATCAACTGCTGCTGTTCATCGTCCTGAGTTTTGTCTACGGCTCGGCCTGTCAGGCCGCAAAGGACATCAGTCGTTTGGAGCCGAAAGAAGAACGGCAAATACTCAGACATATTCAGGATATCCCGGATCTCATCAGGACAGGTAAACTGCTGCCTGAACAAGTACCGAATCCGCATTGGCGCGATGATGCCTGTTATACCTGCCACAAGGGTAAAGCCGGTGGCAAGAAGGTAAAATTACGTGACAAAAGCGTCAACAAGCTGTGTGCGAACTGTCACGATCCGATCTTCAATCACAGCTATATCCATCCGGTGGATGTGAAACCCGATGCAGCAATGATCGCCCGTATGCCTGAGGCCTACCGGGACTCTATTGAACATAGCGATGGGACGCTGTCGTGCGTGACCTGTCATGACCTGCCGGCGCAATGTTTGAAAAAACGTCGTAATGAAAAGCGACAAAACACCCTGTTTCTACGGGATCAACCCTATAAGACCCGTACACAACAGTGCTATTACTGCCACGACCCGGAGCAATATCAAAAGCTGAACCCCCATGAGCAGATCAGCGATACGGGATTGCTGCGCAGTGGGACCTGTGAGCTTTGTCACAGCGAGAAACTCGACGTACTGAAAACGCTTCGTGGCATCGAGAATCTTGATTTCTATGTGAACGGTGACCTGTCATCCATGTGTACCGGTTGCCATCCCCGAAAACCTCATCCCGGTGGTGGCGCCACTTTTTTTCGCCGCAAGAAGAACAAGGGCGACCCGAACCACCTGGTAAAACCGAAAGCGGCCATGTTGAAACGGATGCAGAAGTGGATCAAGGCGAGCGGCGCTGCTTTACCACTGGAACCCGACAGTGGTAAAGTCATTTGCGCGACCTGCCATAACCCGCATGAACAGGGGGTAGTGAAAAATGCCGTCGCCAGTAATGAGAAGGGCATCAAACATCGTTTACGGACAAGTAAAATCTGTACTAAATGTCATGAAAAATAGCGATCCCTGCAGATAGACCGGGCGACTTGACAGTAGTTGTCACGATGAAAAAAAGTTGTCCTCCACATCCCATGATATAGCCGACAGCAGCATCGCAATTGATTCGTAAAGGGCGGAACATGAAGGAAGCTTGACTGTTTAATATGTTAAGTCAGGGTTTGCCCCCTTACTGTTTATAAGGGGGGCGCTGTTGATGTTTGTTGTTGAATGGGGGTTGTCTGCGCTGTTCAACGGCTGATGCCGGCTTAGGCGTTACCTGCGATATAATCCTCCAGTTGTTCAATGACGATTTCCTTTTCCAGCAGGATGTTTTTGATGACATCCATAATCGAAATGACACCTTTGACCCTGTTATTTTCCACGACAGGCAGGTGGCGAATAAGGTTTTCATTCATCAGCGCCATACATTCATCAATATTATTGTCTGGAGACACACAAACCAGTTTGTCCGTCATAATCTGATTAACTCGTGTTGTCTTTGCCGAGCGTTCCGTCAGTATTACTTTTCGTGTGCAATCCCGCTCCGAAATAATACCGACCAGGCTGTTTCCTTCCATTATCAGCAAGGCACCAACCCCAATGGCAGACATTAATTCTATGGTTTCAAATACGCTGGCATCCGGAGGTACCGAATGAACATCGTGCCCCTTTTTTTTCAGTAACTGGCGAACGGTGATACTCATGATTAATCTCCTTCTTCGGTGATAAATCTGACTTAACCCAGGCAGCTTGCAGGAATTAATACTGCCCCGGACTGGAGGCTGAGTTTTTAAATTTCCTGTTGTGACACTTTCAATCACGGCAGAGAAGGTGTCAGTTCACAGCAAAGGTTTTATATCTATTTTATGACATAAAAGCGCGTCTCGCTCATTTTCCCATCCCCGCAAAGCCCATAAATGCCATCGACAATACTCCGGCCACCATCAAGGTTACCGCTGCGCCCTGAACAACGGAGGAGACATCGGACAATTCCAGTCGTTCCCGGATCCCGGACATCATTAACAGGGCCAGGGTAAAGCCTGCACCTGCACCGAGGGCAAAAGCCAGGCATTGAACAAAGTCATATTCGCGGCTGGTCTGGAACAGGGCTACACCCAAAATAGCACAATTGGTTGTGATCAGGGGCAGGTAGATTCCCAGTGTTCGGAACAGGACAGGGCTGAATTTCTTGATGAACATTTCGACCAGTTGCACGGACGAGGCAATGACAACAATATAGGAAATCAATTGCAGATAAGGGGCATTGATAAAAACCAGTATCTGGTGGATGCCATAGGCGAAAATAGAGGCGACCAGCATGACGAATGTCACTGCTGCGCCCATGCGTGCTGCTGTTTCCGTTTTATTGGAGACGCCCAGAAACGGACACAGACCCAGAAAATAGGCCAGTACAAAATTGTTAATCAGGCAGGCATCAATGAATACTTGCAAGGGGGAGTTCATCTTTCTTGCGCTCCTTTCTTTCACGTAAGCAGTTAAATAACAGCAGCCATGCGCCAAGCACAAAAAAGGCGCCGCCCGGCAGGATCATGATGGACCAACCGGCAAACTGGGGGCCGAACACGGGTATCCCGGCAAAGGTGCCGCTGCCCAGGACCTCCCTGACGATGCCCATACACAAACAGGCAATCGTGAAACCGGCACCAAAGCCGAGGGCATCCAGCATGGATTGACTGACACTGTTTTTTGAGGCGAAAGCTTCCGAACGGCCGAGGATCGCGCAGTTGACGACGATCAGGGCGATAAAGGCGCCGAGCGCTTTGTGTACCTCAAAACTGATGGCCTGCAGCAGGTAGTCCACCACAGTCACGAACGTCGCGATGACCAGAATAAAACAGGCGATGCGAACCTCTTTGGGAATATAGCTGCGCAGCAGGGAGACCATCGTGCTCGACATAAACAGTACGAACGTGGTGGCCAGTCCCATGGCCAGGGCATTGATCACTGAATTGGTGACGGCCAGCACCGGACACAGCCCCAGCAACATGATGAATACCGGGTTTTCGCGCCAGATACCGCGCGTCAGTGTCTGCATATTCTCACTGGCGGAACTGACTTCATCATTCATTATTCATTTCTCTCCGTAAATGCGCTCAGGTGTTTTTCAATTAATGGAATAGCTGAGCTTGTGTTGATTCGCAGCATTTTGGTGATGGCCCGTGATGAAATGGTGGCACCACTAATGGCTTCGATCTGCCAGGGATCGGTTTTTTTTCGGGGTTTGACCAGGGTAACAGGGTGAGCAATCGTCTTCCCGTCGCCGGCCAGTGCGACATCCAGTGCATCGAAATTGGCGCGGAACTGCGGATCCGTTTCAATCTTGTCACCGAGGCCCGGGGTTTCCTTGCTTTCCAGTACTTTCATTCCGACAATGCAGTGACACTGTGGCGAATATCCGTAAAGGATGCGCAACAGTTCCTGGAAACCCTGGCCTTCAGCTTCCACGGCAATGCCTGTCAACTGATGGTCATTATTGTAACCGGCATAATATTTCAACTCTGCCTCTTCGCCTTCTTCAAGCGGACGCATGACATTATCCACAAAGGCAAAGGTCTTCTTTTTGCTGGTGTTGGGCAGGACTTCAAAAATGGACTTTTCCAGGTATTGCGCCTTGTTTTCCTTGATAGTGGCAAAGGTCAACTGGTAGGTCAGGACGATGAGGATGCTGCAGGCCAGGCCGAGACCCGCCATTGTCAGGATCATGGTGGTACCACTGGTTCCGCTGTCCTGCATGACGGGTGGCAGTGGTGCTGAAACCTGTTTTTCCGTTTCCAGGCTCATCAGTCCGGATCGCCTTCCTTGTCAGCCTGGTGCTTGCCGTAGGTACGCGGTTGCGTGAAGCGGTCGATCAGCGGTGTAAAGGCATTCATAAACAGGATCGCATACATCACGCCTTCCGTGAGGCCACCGAACTGTCTGATGACGACGACCAATATGCCGATACCCGTGGCAAAGACCCAGCAGCCGGCAGGTGTTACTGGTGAGGTCACCGGGTCGGTGGCCATGTAGATGGCCCCCAGCATCAGACCGCCGGACAACAGATGGAACAGACCATCCGGGTATTTATCGGCATCAATGACATGCAGGATGGTGGCCAACACAAATACACTGGCGAGGATGCCGAGTGGAATACGCCAGTTGAGAAATCGTCTGTAGGCAAGATAAGCACCACCGAGCAGGATGAGAAAGGCAGAAGCTTCTCCCAGTGACCCGGGGGTGGAACCGAGCAAGAGGTCGGTGATCTGAGTGGCCTGCGATTCAAATTTCATTCGCGCCAGCGGTGTTGCCGAGCTGATGGCATCAAATTGCGGTTTGCTGAACGGCAGGGCGAAAATGTCGCCCTTCAGGGTGAAAAAGCCATCCAGATTGCTGACAGGTGCCCAGGTAGTCATGGCAACGGGAAAACAGGCCTGTAAAAATGCTCGACCGGTCAATGAGGGATTGAAGATGTTTTGTCCCAGACCGCCAAACAGGATCTTGCCGATGAGCATGGCAGCGACCGAGCCGACAGCCGCCATCCACAGCGGCAGGCCGGGCGGCAGGGTCAGGGCGAGCAGAATCGCCGTCAGCACGGCACTGCCGTCCCTGATACTGCTGTCTCTGAAGGGGAGTCGGCCCTCGAATAACCACTCCAACAAAACACAGGTGATGATGCATGTCAGCAGCAACAGCAGAGCACTGATACCGAAATGATAGATGGTCAACAGTATCACCGGCAGCAGGGAATAGATCACATGGCGCATGATCAGCGGCGTATCCACCGGACGTTTTAAAAACGGCGAGCTGGATAATAACAGTTCGGGTGTTTCAGTATTCATTGGCTTGCCGCCTTGGCCTGTTTTATCCGTATCATACCTTTCGCGCTGCGAAACCGTTGTACCAGCGGGATGTTCGAAGGGCAAACATAGGAACAGGAACCGCACTCCATGCAATCCATAATGTGCAGATCAAGCATATCCTCGTAACGACCTGAGCGGGCCAACTGCCCCAGTTGACTGGGATTGAGGAAAGCCGGGCAGGCATCAAGACAGGCCGAGCAACGAATGCAGGGATATTCCCGCCTTGATATGGACGCCTGAGATTCGGTAAGACAGAGCACACCCGAAGTACCTTTCATGATCGGCACATCCAGGTTGTATTGCGGGCTACCCATCATGGGCCCGCCATACAGTACCTGGGTGGCATCGTCGGTGAGACCACCGCAATGGGTGAGGACATCGCGTAACTTTGTTCCCAGTGGTATCAGTAAAGTTGCCGGGTTCTTTATACCCGGGCCGGTGACGGTGACCACGCGCTCAATCAGGGGTTGTCCGTAGGCAAACATATCGCCGATGCCGGCGACAGTGCCGACATTGTTCACCATCACCTGTACATCGATGGGCAAGCGACCGCTGGGTACTTCCCGCTCCAGTACTGCCGTAATCAACATTTTCTCCGCACCCTGCGGATATTTGGTCTGCAGTGGAATGACTTCGCATCTCAGGTCGGCGGGAATATTGTGTCGCAAGGACTCTATGGCGTCCCACTTGTTGGTTTCCACACCCAGGTAGGTCTTCTCAGAGCCGAGCATGCCCTGGATGATACGGATCCCAAGATAAAGAGAATCCCGGTATTCCAGCATAATGCGGTGATCGGTGGTCAGATAGGGTTCGCATTCGCAGCCGTTCACGAGAAAGAAGCGCACATTTTTTCCTTCCGGGACGCTGAACTTGACATGTGTCGGAAAAGCGGCCCCTCCCAGACCCACGAAGCCGCCGCTTTGTATGGTGTTTAATATGTCTGCCGGGCTTCGATCCTGCCATGGCACCGGGCCTTCATCGTACAGGGCCTGTGCCGAATTGGGGTCACAGGAGATGATAATGGCATCGACAAGATTGCCCGAGGGATGATGGCGTTTTTCAATGGCGCTGACATTGCCGGAAACGGAGGCATGCAGGGGTACCGACATAAAACCGTCTGCTTCAGCAATGATCTGGCCGCGATAGACCTTGTCACCCACGGCAACAAGGGGTTTTGAAGGTTTGCCCAGATGCTGATTCAAGGGCAGGATTACTTCATCTGTAAACGGCAGTCGCTCGATCAACCTGCCTTCGGTCAACTGTTTATGCTGGGCCGGGTGAATACCGTGGCGAAATGTCCGGGCAGTGACAGAGATGGTGATGGTTTCCTATTCTTCCTCGCTGCTATGTTCAGTGTGGGTGATGAATTCCCGCAGCGATTGTTTAAAGAAATCAGGGTTCTGAGTGAAGCCACACAATTGCAGGAGTCTATCCGTGACCTGCTGATGTGCTGATGCATCGATCGTGGTGGCTTTTGCCTGTGCTACCGGCTCCACTGTTGTTGCAGGGGCTGTTACGGTTTCCACAGCGGAAGGGTCTCCGGCCAGTTTGCGCAAATGACGCCAGTAATCTCTCGCGTCCTCTGTCGCCTTGACCATGGCATCAGAGACGAGTGCCAGCATGTGTCGCTGGTTCTCATCGGCGAAATCAATATAGGGTTCCAGTCCTTCGCGCCGGGCGGTGTCGAGGTCGATATAAGAGGCCAGTGCTTCCATTTGATCGTCGAGGTGTCCTTTCGCCAGTATCTTGAAGTGATGCTGGAAGCGGGTTTCTCCCAGAGCCCAGTGGGCCGGTGTCAATGGCACGACAAGTGAGGATCTGAGGCCGGATGGTTCACTGAATTCAAGTTCTGCTGTACTCCAGTCATTGTCCGTATCGGAGTTGGCATCGATGGTCAGCGACGGACCGGATGCCTCTCGCTTGATGCTGAACAAGGGAAATGTGCGGCTCTGGCCGGCCAGCGCCGCATGTTCACCGATTTTTTCCATGGCACTGCGGTTGCTGCCGGGAGCGGGGGCGTATATATGCAGTAATGCCGGGCCATCATGTTGCAGGGCGTCGACAGCACTTTCAATCAGGTTGACGGGATGGCCCACCGTTGTCTGGAAGATAGCCGCATTGGCATATTCCCGTGCCAGCAGATCAGGCTGCTTTGCGATGGCAGCAGCTGAGGCCTGTGTACTTTCGTCCAGGCCTCCGGATTGCGCTTCGGCGACGGCCAGGCCTTCATTATTGATCATGGCAATCTTGATCGGATAAGGACCCGACAGGAGTCTGGATATGTCAGCCCAGGTTCTTGTTCCCGCTTGACACAGTACCAGCACGGCAGGAAGCAGGCGCTGTTCCTGTTGGCTAAACTCTTTCCAGGTCAATTTGCTGAATAAGGCATCATGCTGCTCACTGTCATAGGCATCATTCAGTTCCAGTTCCGCCAGACGACAGTGAATAATCTCCCGGGTCAGACCCTGTACGGTTGCTTCAAATATGGCCTCTGCCATCAGCGGTGCATCATCGGGCAAGTGACTGACCCAGGGTTGCAGATGAGGGTTATGGGGATAGGTGCTGTTCCAGCCAGCAGCAGCATCAATGCAGAGCAGCATACGTGCTCTACCCGTGCCACCGGCGCCTGAGCGATATAGCTGACGCTGCTGTTTCAGTTCTTCGAGCAGATGGGTCTGACGCTGCAGTTGTGCCTGATCGACAATCGAATCCCGGCCATTATTGCCGATCACACTCAGCAATTGCTCCACCGTGGCATGCTTGCCTTCAAGTCGTGAAATACGCCGGGTGAAGCCTTCGAAGTCATTAATATTGACAGCACCGGCTATCTTGCCCTGTATCTTTTGTTCGAGTTGATCAATCAGGGAGTCCAGATAGTCGATATGGGCCTGGAACTGTGGTCGTTTTACGGATTCGATGCTTGCTGTTAATAAATGTGCGGCGGTTTTCGCGCAGTGACCGGGGGCTGTTCCATCACCACCGACCATGGAATGATAGGCCGTTTTGTCGAGCAGACGATAGAGCGATGACTGTGGCGCACTGGATGTGACGTATTTATTTATCAGATCATTCGCCGGCTCGGGCAGCTTCATTTGCAGTTGCCAGTTTTGTCGATATTCCTGCAACGTTTCGGTAGTTTGTTCGCACCAGTCGAAGGCATCTTCAGGGCAGCTTTCCACACATATGCCACATCCGGTGCAGGTCATCGGGTTGAGTGACATGGCCAGCAACAGGCCGCTGCCCTTGTCCTGTTTATGCGGGGCATCAAAGAAGGGCTCGGTCTTCGCGATGGTAAAGTGTTCCAGCGGAGTGTGGATAATGTCAAACTCCTGTTCTAATTCTTCGTATTTATCTCCTTCAATCTTCATACGTTCACACAGAGTTGCAAAGGCATTTTGCAGTAGAAGGCCCATATCCGAGTACTGTTCGATATCGTCTTTCAGCAGCAAAGTGTAGGCCTGTTTTGCCAGGTGGGTTTCCACCCGTTTCATCTGGATCAGTGTGTTGCCCTGTTGTTCGCATTGTTCAACTGCGCTATGAATAATCGCAGACAGGCTCAGTATCGTCGGTGGCAGGGCCGACTCAGGGCACTGGGCCCAGCACATGCCACAGGCCGAGCATTTCTCCGCCTGCCATTCAGGCAGGCGTAAACGATAGGCCGTGATATCGCGAAAAGCGCTGCTGCCGGCGGGTAGCATTGCCGTTGCCAGATAGGGATCAGTCAAGGTTTGTTCCGCCTGTCCACTGGCATAGAGAAAGCCGACCGAATGCCAGAAACGTGTGACATCAAAGACATGGTTGTTCCAGCCCTCAGCTTGTTGTGCTGTCCAGGGTGCATCCGTTTCAGGTACAGCCGGACTTTCATCTGACAGCCATGATTGCCAGGGCAGTTCGGCCAATTCTTCCGCTGCACGATCCATGGTTCGCAGGATTTCGTTGATGAGATGATGACCCACACCGAACAATTGTGCCAACTGCTCTGTCAAATGCTGTTGGAAAAGCGTGTTCTCGGCAACAGACAGCATGGTCGTGGCACGCATGCAGGCCCCCAGCAGTGCCCACACGGAAAGTTGATCGATAAACGGCGTCGATGTCGTTTGCGCTGCTATGCTCCGGGCGTCGATGGTAAATAATCTGAGCTCTCTGGACTGAATGAGTTGTTGCATCTGTCTCGGCAGTTTATGCCACATGTCTTTCGGATCGCGGTTTGATTCAACAATTAACAGGCCACCTGTATTTATCGAACCAAGTAGCGAGAGGTTTTCAATGAGCTGATAAGCCGAGACCAAGACCGTGTCGAAGGTCTCCGGTCTACCTGTTGGCAAATTGTCTCCCTGCTTGTACAGCAGGGTAAAAGACACCGCCTGCATATTTTGCTCCAGTCCCCCCTGGGGAAAGGTTCTGATGTTCCACTGCAGGCCATCCGCCAGACTGCGGGCAAAAATATTCCCGGCAAACAGACCTCCCTGGCTGGACAGGGAATGGATTTGAATCACCTGCGCGTCCTGCACGGGCAGGGCAGGTGCATCATTTACGGACAGGGACAGTTGCTGTAGATGTGCATAGTCCCTGTTCAGTGATTGTTGCAGCGTCTGCAGATAGGGGAAACGTCGTTCAGCCCGTCCGAAATTCACGTCAAGATAGAAACACTTTTTTCCACCGTCTGTCGTCAGCATATTTCGATAGACCGCCAGCAGTTCCCTGCCGGAAGGGATCTCGCAACCTTCGCCATAGATAGCCGAAAAAAGTTGCGGTTTGTCACTGATCTGTCGATAAGTGTCATAAGCCGGGTATGGCCGGGTATCTGATATGCCATTCTCGAACGCCTTGTCGATGGCGCAACGGACTTCCTGTAACAATGGCAGGTCTTCGGCCAGCGGTTGGTCCGTCCGTTCAAGTACCGTCAGGGCTTTTTTACCTTTGAGCAATTGCGTCAGTTGCGCGCCGGGAAAGGGGCGCAGGACGCTGATAATGATAATGCCCGCCCTGATCTTTTCCTGCTTGCGCAGATAATCCACTGTGGCACGCAATTCATCTGTCACCGCTCCCTGTGCAAGCACAAGTACCTCGGCATCCTCAGCCAGATAGCCCGATACCTGACGATAGAATCGTCCGCTCAATTCCCCATATTCCTGCATGGCAAGATCGACAAGCGCATCACAGTGATCGTAAAAGAATGCACGCTGCGCGGCGACGGCCCTGAAATAACTTTCCCGATCCTGCACACTGCCGATACCGGCCGGGTGATCACAATCCAGAAGGATCGGGATCCGCCGCCTTTGTTCACCATATAAAAGAGATTGTGAGGGGGTGGGGCTGTTGATCCTGTCTTTGCTGTGTCCCAGATAACGGATAATGAGTTCCTGTTCCGGTATCCGGATATTCTGTACGGAATGGCTGGTCTGATAAAAATCCTGTGCACAGACAACCGGGGTGAGTGATAACTCGGCAATACGATGGGCAATCAGGGTGAAATCCGCCACTTCCTGGACATTGCCGGCGAACAATTGCACCCATCCCGCCGCCGCTGCCGCATGGTATTCATCATGACTTCCATGCAGGGGCGTGCTCTGCCGCGGCACGGCGCGGCAGGTAAGATTGAGGACACAGGGCAGTCGTTTCCCCGCCATCGCAAACAGCGACTCATGCATGCCACGCAGACTGCTGGTCATGGCAACGGTACGCAGGCCGCCAAGTGCATAAGCACTGGTTCTGGCGGCCAGGGCATCGAGTTGTTTCTCCCGGCAGATCAGTACGGGATCATCTGCATTTCG
>JAJRTU010000244.1 GCA_024278135.1 Gammaproteobacteria bacterium | reverse complement strand
CTGCTCCAGATTGTGAGCAATACCGGAATGAGGCATGGCCAAACCAATCTTCTGCATCGCGTCGCGGAATTTTTCGCGATCTTCCGCCTTATCGATAGCCTCACGCGATGCGCCGATAAGTTCAACGCCGTATTTCTCCAGCACTTTTTCCCGTGTCAGATCCAGCGCGCAATTCAGTGCAGTCTGTCCGCCCATCGTGGGCAGCAGGGCGTCCGGTCGTTCTTTCTCGATAATACGGGCAACCGTCTGCCAGGTGACAGGCTCAATATAAGTGGCGTCCGCCATGCCGGGATCGGTCATGATTGTGGCCGGGTTGGAATTCACGAGGATCACGCGATAACCCTCTTCACGCAGAGCCTTGCAGGCCTGCGCACCGGAATAATCAAACTCACAGGCCTGGCCGATGATGATCGGCCCGGCACCAATGATCAGAACACTGTTGATATCCGTTCTTTTAGGCATGCCGGTCTTCCACAATAGTTAGCGCTGCGATACGGGGTAAACTGACTTTGGTTTTCTGATTCATCTGGTGCTTTTCATCAATGCGATAAAATGTTCAAACAAAGGCATAACGTCATGTGGTCCGGGGCTGGCTTCCGGGTGGCCCTGGAATCCGAAGGCCGGCATGTCCGTATGGTGTATGCCTTGCAGGCTGCCATCAAATAATGATCGATGCGTTGCCCGCAGGTGGGCGGGGAGACTCTGTTCATCCACCGCAAAACCGTGATTCTGGCTGGTAATCATCACTTTCCCCGTGCTCAGATCCTGCACCGGATGGTTGGCGCCATGATGGCCGCACTTCATCTTTACGGTTCGCGCGCCCAGCGCCAGCGCCAGCAACTGATGTCCCAGACAAATACCGAAAGTCGGAACATTCGCGGCGACGATTTCCCGGATGGCGGCAATGGCATAATCACAGGGATCCGGATCGCCCGGACCATTGGAAAGGAAGACACCATCGGGCTTTTCCTTCAAGACCTCACTGGCGGGTGTCGTGGCCGGTACCACTGTCAGTCGACAAGCCATTTGCGAGAGAATTCGAAGGATGTTGCGCTTTACGCCAAAATCGTAGGCAATAACGTGCCAGTCCTTATCGCCGTCACTCCCCGCATCAGGCAGGCCACCCTGTAAATTCCAGATCCCCTGCGTCCACTCATATTTTTTTTCCGTCGTCACCACAGCGGCAAGATCCATACCCTTCAGACCGGGGAACTTACGTGCCTGCGCCAGAGCCAGGCTTTCATCAAGCTCTTTGCCTGTCACCAGGCAGCCATTCTGCGCTCCTTTGTCCCGAAGGATTCTGGTCAAACGCCGGGTATCGATATCAGCAATGGCGACAATATTTTGTTTTTTCAGATAACTGTCCAATGGCTGCTGAGAACGCCAGTTACTCATCTGCAGGGGCAAATCGCGGATCACCAGCCCAGCCACATTCACCTTGTCTGACTCCTCGTCCTCAGTATTGGTACCGACATTGCCGATATGCGGCTGTGTCAGGGTCACGATTTGCCGGCAATAGGACGGATCGGTGAGGATTTCCTGATAACCGGTAATAGCCGTGTTAAACACCACTTCACCAACGGTCTGACCATCAGTGCCAATGGAACGCCCATGGAACAAATGACCGTCTTCCAGGGCAAGTAAGGCTGTGTGCTTCAATAAGGTCTCCAAAATAAAAAGGGAACATTGTCGATTTTTGCTCCTGCAAAATCGACATACATTACGTCCTGTAAATAGTCGATTTTTGCTCCTCGGTAACCGCTCCAGACGTTACTCTAGCTCCTACATCCATGTAGTCGTGCAAAATCGACATACATTCTGAACAACACCGCTCCTGCGCGGTCGCTACGGACTCCTCGGCTCTAGCTTCCTCGGCAATTGCTCCTGCATTGCCCTACTACGTCACGTCCATGTGACTATGCTTCGCTCTACCTCCTGCATCCGTGCAGTCGTGTCCTCTCGCGACACTAATACTTCCTGTATGTCGTCCATGCGCTCGCGGCATTGCCTGCAGGGATGCAGGTACTTAGGGTTTGCAGGAGCCTTAACCCTGACCGTACATCCTAAAAAAAGCCGCTCCTGCGCATCCATGCGCCCGCGGCATTGCCTGCATGGATGCAGGTACTTAGGAATTGCAGGAGCAATATTCCTGACCGTACATCCTGTAAAACGCCGCTCCTGCGCATCCATGCGCCCGCGGCATTGCCTGCAGGGATGCAGGTACTTAGGGTTTGCAGGAGCAATATTCCTGACCGTACATCCTGTAAAACGCCGCTCCTGCGCATCCATGCGCCCGCGGCATACCGTACATCCTGTACATAATAAAACGGGAGCGATCTTTCGATCACTCCCGTTTCAGCGAGTCCGGTTAGCCTTCTCCAGGAGTCTGTCGGACTTGGCAAAGCGGCTCCGGCCATTATAGAGGGTTCGTCGGTATCTATAAATAGCCTGTAGCGTATTTTCGCCCTTATTGTTGTTCAATGAGGCCTCTTTATCCGCTAAATCATCGGTATTGCAGGTTCCAAAAGGCGTTTCCCTTTCCTTATATATATTACGCTATACTAAAGATTACACCGCGCCAGTCGCAAACGCCTGACAGGGACAAACAAAATAGGGATATAAGACAAATGTACCAATACAAAATCTCCTCAATACCGGAAGAGGGCTGTAAAAGTCTGGACATTGATCGTGGTAATCATGTAGCCAGGGTGATGGTGCTGCGCCAGGGCGACACGATTTTGTGTTATCACAATATTTGTCCGCATACCGGCACCAATCTTGACTGGATGCCTGATCAATTCCTCAATGCCAGCATGACTTTCATCCAGTGTGCCACCCACGGTGCCCTGTTTCGAATTGAGGACGGCTACTGCGTTTCCGGACCCTGCGCCGGGCAAAGTCTGTTTCCAGTAGAGGTGAAAGTTGAGGGTGATATGTTTGAAATCAAGCTCAAATAACAGATAATAGGGCGCTGAAACCCTCATGATATGAGGTTTTTTAAAGAGTTGGGCTATGTTTATGACCTGAATTATTGCAATTGTCGTACTTATGCTGTTGTATATATGCCATGTAAAGAGAAAAACTAACTTGAAAACGGCTTCTGCCGCTATATATACATCGCTGGTTACAACATCTGTAATACTATTGTCGTGAGTAAAAAGAGTAACAAACGCCATCTCAACTCCCTGCAACCGGGTTCTGAACTGCATTGGTATGAGATCCGCGAAATCCTCGGACAGGGTGGTTTCGGCATCACCTATCTGGCGGATGATAAAAACCTCGCCCATGAAGTCGCGATCAAGGAATACATGCCCATTGATCTGGCCGCCCGGGCTCCGGATGGTTCAGTAGAATCACTTTCGCCCGCTCATCATGAACGTTATCTATGGGGCCTGGAACGCTTTATCGAAGAAGCCCGGACCCTGGGCCTGTTCAATCATCCCAATATCGTCCGCGTCAGAAACGTCTTTCAGACCAATAATACCGCTTATATGGTTATGGATTACGAGCTTGGTGAAAGTCTGCAGGACATCCTCAATCGTCGCAAGATCCTGGATGAAGATGACATCGGTACCGTCATCTTTCCTATTATTGATGGTATGAAACAGGTTCATGCCCACGGCTTTATCCATCGCGATATCAAACCGGCCAATATATTTATCCGCGTGGATGGTGACCCTGTGCTGCTGGACTTTGGCTCTGCCAGACAATCCCTGAGCGAGCAACAGCAATCTCTCACCAGTATATTTTCCAAGGGCTATGCCCCCATAGAACAGTACAACACGGACGATGAGCAACAGGGTGCATGGACGGATATCTATGCATTCGGGGCAACCATGTATCGCGCCGTGGCCGGTGTACCCCCCTCAGACGCGATCAATCGCAGTACGGCACTCAGTCTCGCTGCCCGCGACACCTATGTATCGGCAGTGGAGATCGGTGCCGGTCGCTACTCCACCACCTTGCTGGAGGCGATTGATTCCGCCATGCAATTTAAACATCAGGAACGACCGCAGACCATCAGCGAGTGGCAATCAACATTTGTAGCAAGCCGTCGCGTACCACTGGCAGTGGCACAGCAGGTTATCGCCCCTGACACCGTTGACCCCCTCACCGAGAAGATTCTTGCTGCCGAATCAGGAGACCTTGCTGCGCAATCCGCTTTGGCCTTTATGTATGCCAAAGGTAATGGCGCCGAAAAAAACGACGCCGAAGCATTCAAGTGGTTCAGTAAAGCGGCAGAACAGGGTGATGCAGTTTCGCAATTCAACCTGGGCGTCATGTACGCCAAGGGTCGTCATATTGATCAGAATTATGCCGAGGCATTCAAATGGTACCTGAAAGCCGCAAAGCAGGGTGATTACAATTCACAGGCAACCGTCTCCATGATGTATATGAAGGGTATTGGTGTCGAAAAAGATCACAAATCCGCGTTTGACTGGTCTTTACGTGCAGCAAAACGTGGACATCTCAATTCCATATACAACCTGGGTGAATTTTATGCCAAAGGTTATGGCGTCGTACAAAATTACGCCGAAGCTTTTAAATGGAACAAGAAGGCGGCATTGAAAGGACACGTTAATGCACAACTCAATCTCGGTTACATGTATGGCAAAGGCGAAGGTATAGATCGCGATGACACGGAAGCCTTTCACTGGTACAGAAAAGCCGCCGAGTCAGGTCATCCCAACGCCCAGTTCAACCTCGGTGTAATATACGCCAAAGGCAGGGGCGTCGCCCGCAATGTAGAAGAAGCAAAAAACTGGTACAGACTCTCCGAAGAACAGGGTGTAGAGCAGGCGGGCCGTGCATTGGCACGTTTGAATAAATAGGCCCTTCACAATAAACTTTTTTGTTCTCGTTTCATCCTGTACATGCAACAACTGCTTTAAAAACAATAAATCAATGTAAACTACGAACTTGAGCAAGATTTCCAGACGCCGGGTGTTAATCCGGTATTGTCGGGCACACTGCTAATTTTTTTACTCGCTTAACCAACATCATTTATGAATACAAATTTATCCGCGCTGGTATCCACTTTTCATACTTTACGGCAACAGCATGAGCAAGTGGTTCTCGCCACGATAATCGAGACATTGGGTTCCACCTATCGAAAGGCCGGCGCACGTATGCTCATCACCCCCGACGCCGAATTCTTCGGCCTGCTCGGAGGAGGTTGTTTTGAAGCCGATCTGCTGGCGCATGCGCGGGAGGTGTTTGACAAACAACAATCGAAAACAGTTTTTTATGATATGCGTGCCCCTGATGATGAAATCTGGGGGCTGGGGCTGGGCTGCAATGGCGCTGTACGTATCCTGCTGCAACTGCTGTCGACAAATGATGATGATCACAGCATTACTCTGATCGAACGGGCCTTGAACGAAAAAGAAAAGTATGTGCTTCTCACTGTCTGCGAATCAAATTACCCGGGTCTGGCAGAATATGATAATTACCTGATAAGGTTTGAAGACAATAAAGCCTCGAATCTTCCCGATCATTGTCCGGAGGAGATTGTTCAGGCGGCTCACCGTGCCTTTTTGTCTGAATCTTCCCTGTTGCATCGTTATCAGGAAGACCGGCAATCAGTTTCTGTTTTCTGCAGCACCGTCAAACCACCCGCACATTTGCTGATTATCGGGGCCGGCCCTGATGCTGCGCCTGTTATTCATTTTGCCGGTGCGCTGGGCTGGGAAATCACGCTGGTCGACTATCGTGAATCTTTTATCAGGCAGGAAAGCTTTGCTGAAGTTGACAACACCATCCTGAGCACACCGGAAGCCTTGCCTGAACAGGTCGACCTGAACAAGATCGATGCCCTTGTGCTGATGACACATAAAATAGAATACGACGAACGCTATCTTAAACAACTGACACAAACATCAGCAAAGTACATAGGTCTGCTGGGTCCGGCTGCCCGCCGTGACAGGCTGTTAAGCTCTCTGGGCGTTGACGGGAAACTGATTGGCGAGCGGACTTTCGGACCGGTTGGACTGGATATCGGAGGCGAATTACCGGAAGAGATTGCCCTGTCCCTGGTGGCCGAGATTCAGGCGACGCTGTATCAGCGGGACGGTGCGGCCCTGCATCTGAAGACCACGGCCCTGCATGAAGAACCGGAGCCTGGTAATAAAGACCTGCATGCCGTTATCCTCGCGGCTGGCGGCGCAAAACGCTTTGGGAGTCTCAAACAGTTGCTGGAATACAAAGGGTCATCGCTGTTACGCCGTAGTGTCGACATGTCAAACAAAATACTGAATGAGCGGGTGTGGGTCGTGCTCGGTGCCCGTTCACAAAAAGTCAGGCGGGAGATAGAAAAACTCGATGCGCAACTTGTTATCAATAACGACTGGGAAAGCGGTATCGCGTCATCTTTACAGGCCGCTGTTAATGCCCTGCCCGACAGTTGTTCGGGTGTATTATTTGTACTTTGTGATCAGGCACTCATCATTCAGGAACATTTGGAACAGTTATGTGAGCTCTGGCTGAATGATAAATCGAAAATCGTCGCCAGTGCCTATGCCGATACCGTCGGTGTCCCGGTCATTATTCCTCGTGATTACTTTCCCGCGATAATGGAACTGAAAGGGGACGTGGGCGCGAAATCCATTATCACAAATCACCTGGATAATGTCGTCACCGTCAATATCCCGGAAGCCGAATTTGATATCGATACGGAGACTGATTATCTGTCTGTTTTGTCAGAATAAGGTCAATACATTTGTTGTTATGCTGCCAGTACCGGTTTCTGTCAATATGATTGCAGGGACGGAAAATAGGCAATAAAGTATGGACGGCAACTGCCGATAAAGCACAATAATCACTGGAGAAAGGATCATGCTAGAGCGCTTTTTCTTGCCACTGTTCTTACTGTATTTGTCGGCAATCACTACTGTATATGCTGAGAATGAAAGCAAGCCGGGGATAATTGTTCAGCATACTGTTAATCAGGTTCTTGAAATATTAGTCGACAAGGATTTATCCCAGGCGGAAAAAAAGGCCAGAGCCTACGATGTGGTTGCAGAACAAATCAATTTCACCGGTATGTCACGCCGCGTACTGGCGATTAACTGGAAAAAAGCCAGTGACAGGCAAAAACAAAAGTTTGAATCCCTGTTCAGGGATATTCTGCTGAACACTTACTGGCAACGCATCAAAAATTACGACAATGAAAAGGTCGAATACATTACCGGTATGATTGAAGGTAACCGTTTTGCTTCTGTCGATACAGTTATCGTTTCCGATCAGATTGAAATTCCCATCACATACCGAATGGAATTTGTGGACGGTACCTGGATGGCTTACGATTTTCTAATCGAATCACTCAGTCTGGTCACCAGCTACAGAACCGAATACAGGAATATAATCAAAACCCACGGAATAGACGGCCTGCTGAAGCAAATGCAGGAAAAGGTCGCGCGAAACTCCACTTAAACTCACGACAGGGGTACGCCTTCGCAACGATTATTTTCCTCCAGCCAGTGTTGTGCATGGCGTACCCATTTCAGTTCACTCGCCCGGCACACGCCGCCTGTTTTGCACAGTTTCCGGTATTGCTCCAACGGTACAACGATGTTGCAATCCAGTTGGTAATGCAATACCGCTGCGTATTCATACCAGTATGCCGGATTATCGGGTCCCAGTTCTGTCGCCCGTTTAAGATCAATACCGGCAGCTTCAAAATTTATCAGCTCATGAGAATAGTGCATCCCCCTTGCAAACCAGATATCCGCATCCTCACGGTTATAAAACAGAGCGTTTTCGTAATCATCAAGAACCTGTTCATAACGCTTCATCTTGCGCGACAACAAGGCATGGGCCATCAGGGTATAGCGCTCCATCGGCGCCAGGCGTACAGCCAGATCAAGGTCGGCCAATGCCGCCTCATCCTGCTGCATTCGCTGTAAAGTACGGGCCCGCCAACGCAGGACACGGGGATCCTGGGGCCAGATTATCAGGGCATGATCGAAATCCTGCATGGCCTTGTCATAGTCCTGCAAATGATAATAATTGATGCCCCGTTCCCGATAATTAATATGATCCTCCCCTTTCTTCACGGCGAAATCGTAATGGTCGGCCGCCTCTTTAAATCGTTTTTGTTCCGCCAGTGAGTCAGCGAAAATATAATCGGCATAGCCCATCAATGGTCTTAATTGCGGGTATTTCCTCAGCATCGTTCCGGTTTCCTTCATGAATCGCATCAGCTCATCCGGTTGTCCATCCCACTCCGGTCTGAGGCTCCATAGATAGCTCGAACGTACCAAATAGCTGGCGGGGCTGATATCCAGGGCCTCCTGCAGTGTCTGTTTGATGTATTCTCCACCATCAAGCATCATCAGGATCTTGAGCGAAAGCGCATCTGCCGCAGACAATTGCGGTTTC
This sequence comes from Gammaproteobacteria bacterium, assembly GCA_024278135.1. Classification (GTDB taxonomy): domain Bacteria; phylum Pseudomonadota; class Gammaproteobacteria; order Eutrophobiales; family Eutrophobiaceae; genus WLWS01. The sequence continues at coordinate 2,971 of JAJRTU010000244.1, read as the reverse complement.
AGTTGTGTCGCCCGGGTGATATCGCCGGCCGCCAACTGCAGGAAATCCGTCATTTTTTCCAGACGTATCAGCGAAGTATCCTTTCTGTCACGATGTCCACGCCACGACCATGCGACACCGTAGTAATAATACGCACGTACCAGGCGGGGAACATATTTCCCGGAATGTGATACTACCCAGTCATTCAAAACAGCCTCGTATTCGGGATTGGAATTGGCCAGAGTCTCAAGGATATAGGCGATCATTCTTTCATCGCCTGTGCCCTGTTCATATTCACTTTGAAATGACAGTAACAATTCTTCCAGTGCATCAAGTTGATCGTTTTCGAGTAAAGCAAGTATTTGCAGTCGATCCGGAAAGACCGCCGCAGAAAAACCGCTAACGGTTTGCACGCTGAGGCTGAACAACAAAGTGAACTGCAGTAAAAGTCTGAATAGTATTTTCTTCATTGTGGTTTTCAAATTCGGCAATTGCCTGATCGCAAAATAGCGGACTGATTCTACACTATTTGGAAGGATCGATACCGCACGGAGACAAGCGGCTAACAAGAAAGCAGGAATATTTCGAATGAATCTTTTACGGCGAACCCATGTAATAATTCAATATTTAATTCATCTTGAGCAGCATATGCTCGAGCTTGCTTTGTGCCAGTTTCCACTCCGGTGCCAAATCAACAGCCAGACGATAATCCGCTTCAGCCTGGTCATATTTCCCCAGTTTTTCATAGGCCATACCGCGATTCAGGTGCGCCACATGTTCCTGATGCAAGCCCAGATCCAGTGCTCTGGTATATTCAGAAACAGCACTGTCATAGGATTCTCCCATGAAAAAGAGATTACCGCGATTGACATAAATGGCCCCGAAGTCAGGATAGAGCGCTTTGGCGCTGGCATAATCTTTTACCGCTTTTTGATACTCTGTCATCGCTACATATAAAATGCCCCGATTGATATAGGTCGCCGCCTTGTCGCGAAGTCGAAGATCCCGGAGCTTCAGGGCACGGCTGCACGTTTCAATTTCCGAACTGGATGTGCTTTGCATTTGTATGGCAATCTGCGCGGAAAAATAGCATTCTCGCGCATCAACACTGTCACCTAAAATCGTGACTGACTGGGCGCTGGAGCTGAGCGGAGCAAGCAGGAAGTAAACCATCAACAAAACGCTGAATATTCTGACAGGGATCATCATCTTCCTCCCGCTGTTAAGCACAAGCCCTTTTAAGTGTAGGAAAAGTCAGGGCGGTTTTCCTGTTATTTACCCGAATCAGCCTGTCTTCGCCTGACAGCGACAGGTGCCGACCGGTTTTAACCGGCGGAATGATCATCCTCCGTCCATCTGAACCGGCCGGGACCGGCCGGGTAACACCTGACTCTTGTTCCGCCTGCTCGCAGGCTCTCGCCACTCAGATAACCGCTGCTGTCCGGGGCAGAACAATCTTTGTCTCTTGCAACGCAATAGCTGAGCTTGTTAAAGGGAGGACCGGGCCGGCAGGTGCGACTGAGACACTGATAATCATTCACACAAAGCTCGCCGCTGCTTAAAGGCGGGTCGACCAGTTTTGCCAGGCTGCCCGGCGCAGCATCGATAAAAGCATGTAAGGATTCGGGTAACAGCTGTTTAAGCAGATAGGGATCGGTGGCACGTTTGTATTTAAACCACTCATCAAATGCAACATAGGCGTCAACATTACGTTGCAGCCTGGCGGCGGCAATTGCCCGTATCAACCAGTTCCAGGTCTGCCGGGAATCAAGCCGCTTTACCTCATTGCTGTGCTGGAAAGCCAATTGCCATTGCTGCGCCCGCAAATAAATCAAACCGATATTTTCCAGCGCCGTTGCCTGATCCGCTTTCAGCGGGCCGGCCAGCCTGGCAGCCTGTTGAAAGTCCTGAATCGCCTGTTCATCCTCCCCTTCCAGCATATAGGCCGTCGCCCGGCTATTGTAATGCAGCCATTGGCCAGGCTCAATGCTGATGGCCCGGCTGTAGGCCAAAATCTCTTCCGCTCGCTGGCCCAGACGATGATAGGCATTGGCGAGACCGATTGCCGCTTCCACAAAACCGGGCTCTCTGGCAAGCACGTGCTGAAATTCAACAAGGGCTTTTTCGTATTGCCGCGAATAAAAATAAGCGTTGGCCACACCCATACGCGCTTCAATATAATCGGCTGCCGATGTGTCCACCTTGACGAAATTATCAATGGCGCTTTTATAATCCAGTTCCTTCAAGGCCAGCTTGCCGTCTGTGACGCCGACAGATTCCTGTTGCGGATCTGTCGTGTCTTCCAGTGCAATATCCTCTACCTCATCTGATGGATGAACAGACGAAACATCGCCTTCAGTATCGACATCGAGCTGTTTGACTGCAGGAGTGGATGGTATTGTCGATTCAGGTGCTAATACATCTGTTATACCCGCCCTGTCCGGCAGGGACGCCGTCATTAACAGTTCCAACTTGAGCTTTGCAAGCTGCTCTTGCAAAGCATCGACATCCCCTGTCAACTTTCCGATACGGGCTTCGGCAGCAATCACTTCCACTTTGAAATCCGCGCTTTGCTTCATCGACCAGGCCAGCAAACCGAGGACAACGACCAGAGCGGCAAATAACAAAACAGGCAACTTCATCGACTGTATTATCCTTTGTCCGTGTTGAATTCAGAGAATATATTCTTCATGCATCATCCTTATCTTGTTCCCCCTTGAATACGGCAAGATCATGATAATATCGAATCAAACACCCATAAGACCTTGCAGAGATATCGTATTATGAGCATACCTGTTCGACAGCAGCCCAAGAGGGCGGTTCATGGTCAACGCTGTATTGCATAAATTCTACGCCGCCAGCATCAGTATAGCTCTGGATGGCTCCATGCTGGTAGCCGGCACGGGAGAACGGATGCTGATCTGGGGTATCACGTTTTGTTTTATCGCCGCACTCAGTCTCAGCAGCTTTCTTGTCTGGCGCACACCCGGTG
>JAJRTU010000243.1 GCA_024278135.1 Gammaproteobacteria bacterium | reverse complement strand
CAACGTGGATTGTGATAAATGGTGACGCTCATTTCTACCTCCTTCGTAATTTGGGTGGTATTCTAACTCTTATAACTCGAAATCGCATTTTGTGAGGACCTGGCTGGATTGGGATGATGAATAAGCTTATTGGCAAGCTACAGTATGTTTTCCTGTGGTTGTTCTATTTCATGCGTTTTTCCGTTCGCCAGTTTTACCGCCAGAGAGGTCTGCAAATCGCCTCATCACTGGCCTATGCCACCTTGTTGGCCCTGGTGCCACTGGTGACGGTCATGTTCGGTTTTCTCGGCGGTTTGTCCGTATTCGAGAATATGGGCGACACTATTCAGACATTTATTTTTAATAACTTCGCCCCTGCTTTCGGTGACAGCGTACGTCAGTACCTGAACGAGTTTTCAGAGAAGGCCTCGAAGTTGACCACTACCGGCATCGTTGTGCTGGTCGCGATTGCCCTGATGCTGATGGCGACCATCGACAGCGCATTGAACACCATCTGGCATGTACGTCGTCGTCGCAATCCCGTGGCCCGTTTTCTGGTGTACTGGGCCATTATCTCACTCGGTCCGCTTTTGTTGGGTATCGGTCTGGTCACGACCTCGTTTCTGCTGTCCACCTCGGTGGTCAGCGGAGTAGATGTTTCTCTGGGCTTTGATATAAAAAACAAGTTGTTATCTTCATTGCCCTTTCTTACAACTTCGATTGCCTTTACTCTGATTTATGTCCTGATCCCCAATTGTTACGTATCAAGACGCGATGCATTGACCGGAGGAGTGATTGCTGCCGCCCTGTTTGAGCTGGCCAAATACGGATTTGGCATCTATGTGAAATCTGTTCCCAGTTATGAAGCCATTTATGGTGCCATTGCTATCATTCCCACCTTCCTGATCTGGATTTATATGTCCTGGGTGATAGTCATCCTGGGTGCCCACATCACTTTTTGCCTGTCCGCATTCAGGATGGAATTTGAGCAGCACAGCGCGCGGGGCTCGGACTGGACATTTATCGATGCCTTTGTACTGTTGTCCGGGTTGTGGCGTTCACAAAAGCAGGGTTTGCCGCTGAGCAGTGCCAAAATGAAACAATTCGGTATCAAACTGCCCCATTTCCAGGTCAGTGAAATTATGGATCTGCTGTCGGCAGCTCATTGGGTTCAGGCTGGATCCGGTGGTACGTGGGTGTTGTGCCGGGATCTCGCTGATGTAACTATCATGGATTTACATCGGATTATCCCAAAACGTCTGCCCCTGAATAACGCAGGCCAGGCCGGCGATACCTGGACAAAGCCCCTGCAGGAGATATTGGAAAAGCAAAATGAGAATATTGAAACCTTGTTGTCGGTACCGATCAGGGACCTGTTAGTACAGGCATAACAGATTGGCGATAACAAATGAACGTGTTCAGCGTATTGCTGTCTGCGGAAGTGCTCTCAGCTGCTTATCGTAAAATGTTCGAAGCTGACCGTGGATTCTTCCAGGGCCCGCGTCATTACCCGGAAACTTTGTTTACCGCAATGGACTTCCAGTTCGCGTTCATCCATGAACAGGCCTTTGCCGGCAATCACGCTTTTACCTGATTGACTTGTCGGGTCGCCCTGAATTAAAAACGCTCGACGATATTGAATTTCCTGCTGATTGCCGTCGCAGGCGCGAATGGCAACGGTTTGCGCTTGCTTGCCGATCATTTGTATGCCGACTTTGTATATTTTGTTTTGTCGTATCATCAACCAGCGGATAACACCCAGACTCCAGCGACCGGCGGACTTTGCAGAACCAGACCTGGCCAAACCGACCAAATCACCCACTCTGACCGTATCCAGAGGCTTGTCATTTTTGATGACGGCGAAACCACCGGGCCCCTGATCCACCAGGCTCCACTCATCAACGGTATAGGTTTTCTGTGTCGCCGTTTCCAGCTCATCTAAGTAGTCAGAGAGCTCATCTGATTCCGGGGAGATCGCCTGCGGTGCGACAAACTCCACCTCCTTGTTCAGGAAAAAATAAGTTGAGTTCAGTCCACAGACCATTTTCATTTTGCCCTGGCGGGTTTCTCTCGGGAAATAGCGCTTTGGGGGTAAGCCCCAGGCCTTGCTCATATGTGCCAATATGGATTTGGCAAAGTAGGGCGATATCCTGACGCTGTCGTCAAGACTTTGCCCGTTGTTCAGTACCGCCAATTGTTGCTGGATGACCTTGCCAAGTGCCGTCGTGTCAATGAGACGATGCTTTTCGCCGATAATTTTTGTATTGAACTTGGAATAGGGTAAGGGTGGGGCATCCTTGTCCAGGTTGACAACGAAATGACTGCCTGCACTTGATGGCGTTTCAAAGTGTTTGATTTGCGCAAATTCAGCCCAGTCATCCAGTTGTTCGAAGATTTCCCAGATGGCGCCAAAAGGCAAATGGTTGGGATCGGCCAGCGAGGCCAGGGCTATCTTTTTGTAGGTATGGGCAATGGAGGTGGCATTTGATTTTGCGTCCTTGCCGGGAAGTATGATGGTATTGTTTTCCTGTCCCAGATCCTGGGCAAAGGTGTAAATAAAATTGACCTGGCGCCAGACATTTTTCGGGATCGGCGCATATTCAAGAAAACTGAATATCATCGCATGGGACAGATAATTCAGCGACATCAACATGGCAGGCAGTGGTGGTCTGGATTGTCGCCACAGGGTCTTGCGCTGGAGCAATTCGTCAACCGCCAGTTTGCTGGCCAGTCCCAAATTGACAGCAATTTTTTTCAGGATATCCAGTTGCGACTGCATGGAGCTGATCGACTGCAGGGTATGCTGGGCGCCGGTCTTGATTTGCGAGTCGATGTAGTACTGGTAGGGGCGATTGTAAAGCTCGACCAGTTGCAGGCGTGCAGAAGGTTTGATGGACTCCTTGTTTGTTGCTTTGATGGCCTCGTACAGAATTTTTCCTGTCTTTTGAAAATCAATATAAGGGAGCTTGTCCAGCCACTCTTCAATATGCAGCGGCCGGGTCTCTATTTGTATGCCTGTTGAGGTTTTACGAGTAGGCAGTGAATTTATATCTGACGCCATGTTTATCCCTTAGCTCATTCTTATTGTCATTTATTATATTAGCTGCTTTCCCGGGATCTGCCGATTCGGAGAGTGCCCCGCAACAAAAAAGTGCTAATTTATACAAACTTCCAAGCAAACAGCGTTCCATGACTGTGCAAAACCGCGAAGATGTCCGAAAATCGGCCCAGCAAACACATTTTTTCAGTACTCTGTATTTAACAGGCTCTGATTTGTATCAGTGATATATTGAGTATGATATTAAAATATACTTATATATTAATGAGATATGTAAAATTTTTGATGAAACTGCGATTCTGCTTGTTCACACTAACAAAGCGATCGGGCCTGGGTCCGCAGTGCAGATATTTATCCAGCACTCCAGTTTCGTTAAAAACTGTCTTGAATGAACGACAGATGAATCAAAGAGTTATATGAGCGAGACTATAAAATACCAGGTCAGCGGACGGGTACAGAGAGTATTTTTCCGCGCGACAACAAAACAACAGGCCGACAGTCTGGATTTGGGCGGCTGGGTGCGTAATTGCGAGCATGGCGATGTCGAAGGGATGGCCAGTGGCAGTCGGGAACAGCTGGAGCGCTTCATTGCCTGGCTGGGTCACGGCCCGGCAATGGCCGAGGTGGAGGAATTAAAAATCGAAACCTGTGCGTATCAGTCATTTGATGGCTTTGAAATACGCTGAGCCGGGCTGAAATGAAATAACAGTTCTTGATGAGGTGATCATTAGACTGCACATCAAGCCTGAACAGATAAGTGGGCCGTATGCGGCATGGAGTGCGAAGCCTGGCTTCGGGACAGATCACATCCGAGTGGACATAGACGTATTCACAGCGTACCCGCGTTCTGTTCGTCCAGCTTCTTTTTGATAAATGTGATTGCCGAGTCCAGCCTGATGTCGCTCGTGTCCGCATCCGTGCGGCCCTTGTATTCCAGTGTGCCGGCATCCAGCCCACGTTCGCTGAAGACAAAACGATGCGGAATACCAATCAGCTCGGTATCGGCAAACATGACACCGGGGCGTTCGCGTCGATCATCAAGCAGCACGTCAATACCGGCAGCGCGAATGTCTTCATACAGGGCTGTCACAGCCTCGCGCAACCGTTGTGATTTGTGCATGTGTATGGGTATCAGGGCCAGTTGGAAAGGGGCGATACCGGCAGGCCAGATAATACCCCTGTCATCATGGTTTTGCTCGATGGCGGCGGCGACGATACGGGAGACGCCGATACCATAACAGCCCATGATCAGCGTGCAGGCCTCACCATGTTCATCCAGACAATTGGCCTTCATTGCCGCACTGTATTTGGTGCCGAGCTGGAAGATGTGTCCGACTTCAATACCCTGAGCAATTTTGACGGTGCCTCCACCTTCCGGTGCGGGTTCACCGCTGACAATATTGCGTATATCCGCCGTACCTGCTTCCGGTAAATCCCGGCCCCAGTTGACACCGCGCAGGTGGAAGCCGTCCTCGTTGGCGCCGCAGACAAAATCGGCGACATGGGCCGCACTGTGATCAACGATAAGGGGAATATTCAGACCCACAGGCCCGAGCGAACCGATCTCACAGGCGAGACTGCGTTTGATGGCCTCTGCGGATGCAAAGCTGAGCGGTTTGGCGACATCGTCCAGTTTTTCCACCTTGATTCTGTTCAGCTCATGATCACCGCGCAGTACCAACGCGACCAGACCATCATTGACGCCATTGACAATCAGCGTTTTCAGGCATTTATCCGCTCCAGTCTGTAGAAACTCCGCCACCTCTTCAATACTGTGCTGTCCCGGTGTTGCCACTTTTTCCATCGTTTGTTGTGGCGGCGGGCGCTGTCTTTCGGGCAGGGGGGCGGCTGCCAGCTCGATATTGGCTGCATAATCCCCTGTTTCGGTAAATACAATGCGATCCTCACCGGAGTCGGCCAGCACATGGAACTCGTGGGAGGTACTGCCGCCGATACTGCCGGAATCGGCAATGACGGCACGAAAGGCCAGACCCACCCGTTCAAAAATACGGGTATAGCATTCGAACATTTGCTCATAGGTCTGCTGTAAAGACGCCTGATCCAGATGGAAGGAATAGGCATCTTTCATCAGGAACTCACGTGCCCGCATGATGCCGAAGCGGGGGCGGATTTCGTCCCGGAATTTGGTCTGTATTTGATAAAAATTGGCGGGCAACTGTTTGTAGCTGCGGATCTCCCGGCGCACCAGATCGGTGATCACCTCTTCGTGGGTCGGTCCCAGACAGAACTCGCGTTGATGTCGGTCAGCAAGCCGTAATAATTCCGGGCCGTACTGATCCCAGCGTCCTGATTCCTGCCATAGTTCGGCGGGCTGCACGCCCGACATGAGGATTTCCTGGGCGCCGGTCTTGTCCATTTCCTCTCTGACGATGCCCTCGACCTTGCGAAGAACCCGCAGTCCCAGTGGCAGCCAGGTATAGATACCCGCCGCCAGTTGCCGCACCAGGCCGGCACGAAGCATCAACTGATGACTGATAATTTCGGCATCTGCCGGTGCTTCCCGCTGTGTCGCCAGTAAAATCTGTGATGTGCGCATAAATTCAAGTTTCGAGCAATATCAAAGGTCGCGTATGTTACCGTATTCGCCAATGAAAAGTAGGGACAAAAGCGGGAAAGCAGACTGGCGGATTTCCTACGCGATTTGTGCAAAGCACAACTTGACTTTGTAAAGGAAAATCAGTAGCTTTCTGTGGTTTGCCTACTGGCAAAAGATCATTGTTCAGGAATAGCTGTGAGTAAATCAAAAGAAATATTGCGTGGGGCGGAAATCTTTACCCGCGCCCTGAAAGACGAAGGCGTGGAATACGTGTTCGGCTATCCGGGTGGTCAGGTATTGCATATCTATGATGCCCTGTTCAAACAGGATGCCGTCAAGCACATTCTCACCCGCCACGAACAGGGCGCGGCACATGCTGCGGATGGTTACGCGCGGGCGACAGGCAAGCCCGGCGTGGTGCTGGTAACCTCCGGTCCCGGCGCCACCAATGTTGTAACCGGTATTGCCACAGCCTACATGGACTCGATTCCGATGGTTGTGTTTACCGGTCAGGTATCGACGCATATGATTGGCAATGATACATTTCAGGAAGTCGATTCAGTCGGTATCACTCGCCCCTGTGTCAAACACAACTTTCTTGTCAATGATGTCGGCGATCTGGCGGTTACGATCAAGAAGGCGTTTTACATTGCCAGCAGTGGTCGTCCCGGACCGGTACTGGTGGATTTACCGAAAGATATTACCGCTGCGACCTGTATCTACGATTATCCGGACTCGCTGGAAATACGATCCTATAAACCCGCGATAAAGGGCCATCCGAGGCAGATTAAAAAGGCTATTGAGCTGATCCTGTCGGCGAAAAAGCCGATGATTTACAGCGGCGGCGGCGTGGTGCTCGGCGAGGCCAGCAGTGAGCTGACCCGCTTCACACAGACCCTGGGCTATCCCATCACCAATACGCTGATGGGACTGGGGGCCTACCCGGCCACCGACAGACAGTTTATCGGCATGTTGGGTATGCACGGCACGTATGAAGCAAACATGGCCATGCACCATTGTGATGTGCTGATCACGATTGGTGCGCGATTTGATGATCGGGTCACCGGTGATCTGGAAAAGTTTTGCCCGCATGCGAAGATCATACAGATCGATGTCGATCCCGCGTCCATCGCCAAAAACGTGCCGGTCGATATACCGATTGTCGGCGATGTGAAACACGTACTGACGGATATGAATGCGATCTTGCAGTCCTCAGGCAAGGCGGGCCCGGATGAGAAAGCGCTGGCACAAT
>JAJRTU010000242.1 GCA_024278135.1 Gammaproteobacteria bacterium | reverse complement strand
ATGAGGATAATGGCCAATATCACGAACTAAACCGGCTCGCAATGGATTGGCAACGATATATCGGGCCATTTGGCGCAGCGCCTCATCTTGCCTCGCGGCATGATCATAGAAGGCCCGTTACCAGAGACTTCCCTGCTGGTGCAGGTGATGATTGATGGACAGTGCCGAGCGGGCTTTGAGGGTTTTTACTGCCCTACAACCCAGGCAAGGAAAATAACATCGTCCTCATCGTGCAGACGTCGGAGTTCGTGAACCGGTAGTCGTGCTACGGTGATATCGGTAAACAAAGGACGGCGCTCACAGGTCACTGTGGTAAGGCAATAGATATGATAGGAACGGGAATAGCGTCCCCTGCGTAAATCATCGTAGGACAGGGTGACATCCTTGTCTTCGTGGTGGGTGCCGGCTGTGGTCGAATAAATTGGACCCTGCAATAAACCACCCACTCGAATTGGGGAAGAGCCATAAAAGATTTTTATATCAGTTGCTTAGGAAAACAGGTGTAAGCGACCTGTTCAGAACTGTAAACTATACCGACAGAAATCCATCTGTATTCCATTATCAATGCCTAATCGGATCGAGTTCCGCCCCGGCGTTGCAGCAGCAGACCGCAGACGATCATGATTAAGCCCAGGACGGTCGTTGTGGCTATGGTCTCACCGACTATGTAGTGGATCATAAACAGGGACAGGAAAGGTGAGAGAAAAATCAGCGTACTGATTTTGGCTGTCGAAGCGGTGTGTTGCAGGGCGAGCAGCCAGAGCACGTAGGTAAGGCCCATTTCAAACAGGCCGATATATATTCCGCCGAGTATACCGGTCATGCTCGTGATGATGAAGTCCGAGTAGTACCAGCAGCCCAGGCTGATGAAAGGAAGGCTGAAACAAAAACTGACGAACAAACCTGCCAGCGGATCTATTTTATCTTTGGCTTTATACAGCCAGTAGATAGCCCAGATGAGCGTGCTGCCCAAAGCCAGTGCGATGCCCGAAGTGCTTAATGTGCCGGAAGGAAATCGGCTGCCGCTGAAGCTGATAATAATGACGCCACCGTAACAAATCAGTGTGGCCAGTAAATCATATTTACTCACTCGATGTTTCAATATGGGAATGGACAACAACATCAGCGTGATGGCCCAGGTATAATTCAATGACTGGGCGACCTGCGCCGGTAACAAAGCATAGGCCTTGAACAGGATCAAGTAGTAACAAAGAGGGTTCAAGATACCGAGACCGAGCAGTCGAAGCAGATCAAGCTGAGTGAGTTCGCGCAGCAGGGCCAGTTTTTTTTGCAGGGCGAGGATCAACAGCAGACATAGTGTCGCTGTGATGCCGGATACGAATAAAAGTTGCCAGATATCAAGGTGGCGCAGCGTGATTTTGAAAGCCGTGGCAACGGTAGACCAGAGTAAAACTGTACTGATCGCGTAGATATAGGCTTGAGTCTGAGGGTTGGAAGGGGTCGGCATTATGTGGCCGATCGCAAGGCCAGTTGTGCGCTTGCCAGATCTTCCAGCGCCGTCCCAACGGATTTAAAAAGCGTGATGTGCCTGTCTCCCTTCCGTCCTGTTGATCTCCCGTGACAAAGGTCAAATAGATCGGCTTTTATATCAGATTCTGTAATGCTGCCGTTTCGCAGGCCCTGAATTATTTCACCGGCTTCTTTTATGGCACCGCTGCGGGTATCAACATAGATATCCGAGCGTCTTAATGCTTCATCATCCACCTCTCGTTTTTCGGCCGTAAATGATCCGACCAGATCCAGGTGTTGGCCACTGTTAAGCCACCGACCGAAGATCAAAGGATCTGTTGATGATGTTGCACATGAAATAATATCCGCCTGCTTGACTGCGGTTTCGAGATCTTTAACGGCCTGTATCTTCAGTCCCGCAATCGAGCATGTATCCGCAATGGTACTTGCACGTTCGTGGTGCCGGCCCCATACCAGAATATTCCTGAGTGGACGTACAGTGGAATGGGCGTGGATTAAATGGGGTGCGAGTTTACCTGTGCCCACCATCAGCAGGGTTTGAGAATCCTGACGGGACAGAAATTGTGATGCCAGAGCGGAAGCCGCCGCTGTTCGTCGCAGTGTCAATTCTGTTCCGTCCAGCGATGCCGTTATTGTTCCGGTCATCGCGTCAAAAACCATATAACAGGCATGCAGGCCGGCCATGCCTCTTTGCGCATTGCCCGGGAATGAGGTGACCAGCTTGACACCGATATGCTGTCCTTCCCGCCAGGCCGGCATCAGCAGCAACTGGGCATCTTCATCACCCGGTACCGAAATATTATAGTGTTGGCGCTCTGGTACGCTGGCATCGCTTCGAAACGCATTGTCCAGTGCAAGGATAATATCTTCATAGGGCAAAAGTTCTGCCAGTGTTGTCGCATCAAGTTCTAGCATGCTGATATAAATATCATGTTTCGAGCAGGCGTGAAAGAGACAGGCCCGGGCGAAGGAAAAAAAATGAAATACCGTTCACACAGATGAATTACATGACATCGGATGCGACGGATTTAGTTTCGGTTTAAATGCACAGCGGATGGCAAGCTGGAGGAAGTCGGATTAAAGTGATCCGGCGCCCGCGTTTTCTGTCGGACAGGCTGCCAGACGAAGCCTTCTCCCTCTATTTGGACAGTCTGCGAACCAGCGATTTCAGGATCGTGATGCGCTCGATGCTGGAGGGGTGAGAGCCGCTGAAGCCACCCCGTCGTTTGGACAGTTTGTATAACTTCTCATGTACACGTACTGCGCCTGCCGGATCGTAGCCGGCTTCAACAGCCCATATGGCGCCGAGATAATCTGATTCCCGCTCGTTGTCGCGGGTGTATCGGGTGGCGGAGGCACTGAATGTAGTGGTACTGGAGTTTTCGATGGCGTCTTTTCTTTCTTCAATGTGATTCAGTTTTAAATGCGCCAGTTCATGCCCGATGATGGCGGCAGCGGCATCGACATCCATGCCTATCATATCCAGCATGCCGAAGGTAAAGCCGACGACGTTTTGCTCCTCTTTGCCAATTGTGGCGAAGGCGTTGGGTTCCTTGCCTTCCAGGACAAACAGTTCAGCATTGATTTCGGCCACATCTTCAATGGCCACCATGGCGGCATAAACAAGGAGCAATTGTTTGGTTTCAATGGTGCGAATCAATTTACCCCTTTTATCGCGCAGAGGCACCTTTTCCACAGGGGCGGAGGCGATATCCTTGATTCTCCAGGCAATGGGTCCGTGTTGCTGGGCAACAGCCGTTTGCATGAGTAGCTGGGAGGTGAGGAACAGCACTGTGATTATTCGGTACATAGCGGGAAAACGTATTTTAGTTTCGTATAAATCAGTTGGACGGACTGAGTGTTTGTGCATTCAGTATGGTGATAAAAATCATTGTAGAAAACTTTTGATTTGCTGCGCCATGCTTTTGCAGGCACCAGCCTGAACCCTGGCCAACATGGGGATGGGAACGATGATGGCGGGCATATATGAGGTGCCCTGTGTTTCAGCATTTATCTTTCCAGCCAGTTGCAGATTTTTAAAATCCCAGATGCTGGCCTCGTAATTGGCCTCATCATCCCAGGTGGCAAAACCAAAACAACCACCACCGCCGGGACCGATGGCACAGGAAATTGAGCCTTTCTTGTCGGTCGTTTCGGTTGAACCGTCTATCCAGATAAAAAAGCGCAAGTGGAAGTCTGCAAATTTCTCAGCTATGGCCGGGTTTTGAACCAGCTGGCCAAGGTTCTTCACATCCATCGGCGCCGTACTGGTTTCAAAGTAGGGGTACAGCGCATCAACAAACTCCTGTTCGGGAATAACGTTAATCATATTTTCACCGCCACTGGACAGGGCCCGGCCGACACAGGAAATAAAGTCAATTTCCGTCTCATGACCACTGCTGTAACGTCGACCCAATACGACGACGGCATCCCCGGCAGTAATATTTGTCGCCGGCCCCTGGCGGTATTCATCTATTCTTGTCGTACTGTTGCAGGCCGACAGCAGCAGGATAATGACCGGCAAGGTCATGGTTTTACCTATTAAGCGAAAATGAAATTCCATGTTCAGCAAATATCTGTCACCTTGCTGCTGCAAACTGCGGGCTTGTCAGCCAACCACTGCCGGATGGGTGGCACCCTGGCAAAGTTAAGAGCAAACTTGGCACCGGCATCGCGAAATGCGGAATTAATGGCGGCTTGCAGCCCCTTGTCACGGCTCTTGAGAAATTCGGTAGAGGACTTGCCATAACCCGTTACCGGCCAGTCGGCAATGACATTGCCCTCAGTATCGAGCAATCTGACCTTGTATTTAATCCACACTTCGTACAGATCAGAGCGGGTTTCACGAGGCAGTGCGAATTGCATATCTTCAACTTCCGGTGCCAGTATTCCATCTATGTTATTTGCCTGGCCATCTGCGATGCTGTCTAAATGGCTGATATTCTGAAACATGGACGGGAGCACCTGATCAAATAGTTCAACCTGCGAGTTGCCGCTTTTGATGGCCCAGTTGGGCCTGTCTTCCGAATTCTCCTCGTAGATATAATTACGAAACTTGTCGTCGTAATAAACACCCATATTCAAAGGAATTTTTGTCACCAGAGGGACAGGTACGTCCGTTTTGGTTTCCAGTGTCAGGGACTGGCTGCAGGCCGACAGGATGAACAAACAAGTAAGGAGAAATACCGTTCGATATCTGCCGGATATACTGGAATTTTCTGTTTTCATGGTTGGCAATTTCATTTCGTTCCAATTCCACATGGCATTTAACTTAGTTAAGGGCAACAAATGTACCACCATTTTTATGTGTTAGCTCGCGCATTAATGTGGCAAAACGTTTTCTGGTGATTTGAAAGTGTTCGGGTGCCGTGGCGGGAACAGGGAAACCCACTGCATGGATGCGTATTTTTGTTTTTCCGTTGGCATCTTTGGGGTTCAATTGATCGACGACTCGAACGACCTCCTTGATGGAGCGCCCGGTAAATTCATCGCCAAATACATAAATGCTGATTTTCTTGTTGGGGTCATAAAAACTGCGAATAGCCCGCGTGATACCTTCGACAGGGCTGCTGTTGCTGAAGGTATTCCAGCTGCGCAGTGTATTGACGATGACTCTGCGTCTACCCCTGGTGTCGGGGATCCACTTGCGGCGATATTGTGAAAACATGTAGGCGCCCATATCACTCATTATCTGTATTCCTTTCACCTTTGGGTACACATCAAGTGTAGCAACGAGCTGATTGATCATCTTGTTCCAGTTTGCGTTAACCATGCTGCCTGAGGTGTCTATGATGAAAATAATATACTCGCTGTCCACCGGGATGCCACCCACCAGCGTGGTGTTAATATCATTTTTCTGTGCCAGCAGGCGTTGCATTTCATCGGTCAGGGATTGCAGGGCCAGCTCAAGTTCGCCGGTAATAATGGCGTTGAGCGACGAGTCATCGGCGAGTTCATCGTAGCGGGTCTTTGTATACTTCAGATCGGACTGCAGGCGGGCCACTTTTTCTTCCCACACGGATATCTGCTCATGTTTGGCATTCAATTCGCGGTTTAATATTTTTGTCTCTCCCCGTATCTCAAACAACTGGGTTTGCAGTTCCCGGACAATCCCTGACAGAGACATATCACTGACTTCCAGTACCGTGATATCACCGATCCTTGCGATCATCAACAGCAGAATAATCGCTCCGAAACCACAGGTGATGACATCCAGGAAGGACAGGTTAAAAGCGTCGTTTTCCCGATCTTTCTTCCTCACGGCCAATCCTCCGAAGGACTCATAAATGAACCGTTGGTGAGCTGGGAAAGCTTCCAGAAAGCATTTGCCGCTTCCGGATCACCTTCCATGGGGGACAGGATAATATTTACCGGGGCACCCCTGGGCAGACTTTTTATCGCTTTCTCGAACAGCTTTAGACGTCGTTCGCCGGAAATAGTTGCGCCGCGCGTGCTTTTCGCCCCTCTTGTCGGCAGGCCGTCAGTAATCAGGTAAATATTGTCCGGTGCCGGGCGAAGTTGACTGGCCGCCTTAAATGCCTGCTCCAGGTTGGTCCCCTTTTCGGGGACAATATTTTTAAGATTGTTGACGATCTTTTCCAGTTGCAATTTGTTATTGACCTTTAACCATTTGCCGTCGGTCCCGGCCAGTACCGCCCGGGCGGTCGTGTTAAAGGTATAGATCTGGTACTGGCTGGTGACGGGGAATTTGGCACTGATCCAGTCCACGGTGTCCAGTGCGCGCACCCATTTGGGTGCTGTACGTTTCCTTTCATCACGCATATTGCGGCGGCGAATAATATTGACGATACTCTTATCCAGCATGCTGCCGGAGGTATCGAGTAATATCAGTATATGCTTGCCGCCCATCCTCAAGCCGGTCACGTAGGCCCGGTTGCCGTCCCCGGCATACTTGCGTGAATCTTCTCCGGTCTTGTTCAGATCTTTTACCAGCTGTTGCCTTTCTGTCTCCAGTCTTTTGATATCCGCTTTGAGTTTATTCAGTTTGCCATCTTTCCCATCCAGCACCAGTTCGTTGGTCAGGCCCTCGGTCAGGGCGATTTCATCCATGATGCGCAGTGCCAGGCCCTGCGCGCTTACCAGTTTCTCGTCAATATCTGAAATGGTATTACGTATTTTTACCAGATTTTTCCTGCCTTCAAGGACCTCTTCTTCCAGTAAATCAACTTCCGAGCTGAGATCCGTTCTGACTGTCGGTTGCGGAATATTGGATTCGACGTTGTGTTTGATGATCAGGAACAGCAGGACGGCGGCACCGAAACCACATGACATGATATCCAGGAAGGACAGGCTGAAGGCGGAGAGCTTGCGTCGACTATGGGGCATCTCAATCGCTTACATGAATAAACGTGTACTCCGTTTTTGAGCCGACGAAACTGATGATGTCACCTGCTTCCACTTCTGCCGTTTCCTGAAGTTGTCGGCCATTGATGAAAACGGTGAGTTCAGCTTCAGGCCGGCATTGGACCCGGCCCTTGTTCAGAATGACCGAACAGTGGCTGTCGTCGGCATTATTCCTGTTGATGACACCTGAGGCGGATAAATACAGGCGTTCGTTGCTGACCGGGCGGGCCTGATGTCCATGCAGTATATGCGTAATGTTTTGTCGGTCGACAGGTGCAGCTTCGGCGTCCTGTTGGGGGGGCTGTCTGCGGACCTCTGTAATGGCAGGCTCGCCGGTTGCGGGCAGGCTGGTGACAAAGGTCAAAGCAGAGCCTGACGAACGAATGCTTGTCAGATGTTGCTGACAGGCCTGAAAAACACTGGTGGAAGGCAGTACTTCAGTCTTTGCCAGCTGCATCGCCAGCCCAGGCAGTCGCGCCACCCTGTCGCTCAGCAGGCAGGTATCTGCGGAATTGACGGCAGAAAGAATTTTTTGGTAGCGGGTCTGCAGGGCCTGTTGCAATAATGCCGCCGGCAACAGGGCATGATGCAGGGTTTGTTGATACTGTATTTCCAGGGATACTTCGGTATGTGTTTGCAGAGAATCCAGACAGGCGGGGATCTGGTCATACAGGGCCTGCTCGGTTTCCGGATGATGCTGCGGATCAAAGCGGGATTCCTTGATAAACAGATCGGCTATCAGTTGTGCGGTAGTATCATAAATTGCGGTCAGGCCGACACCGTCAATCAGTTGTACTGATGATCGACTGACCTGTTCATCGACATTGATTCTGGTCAATATTGCCTGATGCAGGTGTATATCGATATGCACATAGTTACCCTTGCCCGCAACCGGTGCTGTTGCAGCAACCGCCGTATCCACAAGACCCACGGCTTTCAGGGGACTGGCTTCAACCAGACCCAGCAACAAAGCAAGTTGTTCGTTGGAGCAGGATCCGGGAACAGCGAAAATGACTTCTCCGGGTTTGCCGGCCTGTTCATGGATGGCAAGCAAATGTGCAAAAGCCAGATCGGCATTATGTCGGGCGCGGGAAGAAGGGTATTGCAGCGGGTCCTGGTTCAGGTTCTTCCAGTATCGATTGTGTACTGCTCTTGGGTTGAGGCGGGCCTGTTTGATGGCAGCGGCGCCGACTTCAATCCTGTCTTTATCAATAAAGGCGTAGCCCGGACTGCGTAAGATAATATCGTTGCCCAGGGCGACCCGGATCTCACTGTCATTCAATTCAATAACACAAACGGTCATGTTCTTGCCCTAATAAAACTTTCGGAGGGTTCCAGGATAAAGTCAACGTACCTGCAACTGGCGGATTAAATTGACATCACAATAGTTCTGCGTGTCCAGCACCAGTCTTTCCTGCATTAATTGCAACTGATGCATGAGAAACATAATGAAAATGCTGATTATCAGTGCGATAAAAGTTGAATTAAAGGCGACGCCGAGACTGACGGTGACACCGACAATATCACCTGCCACGGCTTTATGGGCCTGCCCCAGTGCTTCGCCGATGCCTCGTACAGTGCCAATAAAACCGATGGATGGTACAGCCCAGATGATGTACCTGATCATGGACAGTTCTGAGTCCAGTCGATCAGATTCCGTTTCGCAAATCTCTCTGACGGTGGTCGATACGTCCTGAATATTGCGAGTGGAGCCAAAGCGCTGCAAGGCTGACAGCAGGGCTCTGGGTAAAAGGTATTCGCGTTCTTCCATCGGCAGTGTTTGCAGGGGGCGGGAATACTGGCGTGCATCTTCCGGTAATATGCTGGTACCCGGGGTGACTTCCAGCAGAGACTTCGATAACAGACGTCTTTCTTCCATTACCATTTTCGCCTTCAGCGCCATGATGGCAAAGACCCACAGGGCCAGAATAAAGCAGGCTTCCTGTTCATAATCCTTTATAACGATATAGATGGAGCGTTTTACCTCGTACACTTCACCGGCTTCCTGGCGAATTTGCTGTTCTTCAAGAATGGCATTGGCATTGGGTCGGATAACGGTGACGTAAACTGCATGCACAATGATGAAGGCAACGATTAATGCAAACAGTTGATATAAAAAGTCTGACAGCGGGTTATGTTTCATATAAATCCATCTCTATATATCAACGGGAAAGGCAACGGGGAAGTCCTCCGACAATTTTTCAGTGGGATCAAATGTATCGGGCGTTTCCACTTCACTGCCGGTGCCAACATTAGATTTATCACCTGCTTTTTCTTCCCGCATTGTTTTTTCTTCAGTTACCGGTGATTGTTCCTGCACCACTTTCGCCTCGGTTTCGGTCGTCGGTGGAGGTTCCTGTGCCTTTAGCGGCATCAGGCCGGCCATCAGAAATAGAAACAACAGTATCCGCATAATATCACTCCAGGTAACGGGCAATACGAAAACCTACATCATCACGGGGTTTTGCATTGTAGTCTCTGTATGACAGTCGTAGTTCAGTGACCGTTCCATGGGCCCAGCTTGAACCCCGGATAACGTGGAATTTGCCGGTGTCAGGGCCCAGCGGATCAACTTCAGCCTTGTTGGCAAGACCCAGTTGGATGTCGTAAAAATCGTGAACCCATTCTGCCACATTGCCACCCATATCAAACAGACCTTTGGCATTGGCGGGAAAGCTGCCGACCGGTGCGGAAACCATATAGCCATCATGGTAATTGACGATGATTCTCCCCAGGAAGTTGGCGGCTGACATATCGGCGTAGTTGCCACTTTTGTCCGGGGGCGGCATTTTTGCTCCCCATGGAAATTTCAACATATTGTCCTTGCCGTTGACGCGTGCCGCCCAGGCCCACTCTGCTTCACTCGGCAGCCGGTAACCGTTGGCCGAGGGATCGATGCCGCTGATTTTGTTGTCTTTTTCCCGGTAAAAAGGCGTCAATGATTCTGCCCGACTCAGCCAGTTGCAATACAGGGCAGCCTGTTCCCAACTGAGTTTGACTACCGGTTGATTATCTTCATCCAGACTGTTTCCCTGCACAGTGCCGGAGACATGGGCTTTGGCAAATTTTCTATATTGTGCATTGCTGACTTCACGGGTCCCCAGATAGAAAGGTCGTTTCAGCTCAATATTGCGAATGGTTTCGTTGGCACGTCGCCCCGGCTCACGGCGGGAGGCCCCCATGGTGAAAGCGTTCGGATAAAACAGTTTGAGGGTCTGTCCGGCCTTGTTCGTATAGACCGGTTTCACCTTGTCCAGTTTTGCCTGTCGTTCGCTTTTCAGGCTGACATTGAGCTGTTGGGCAATGCCCTCGTGGGGTGATATTTTCGTTTTATAGCTCACATAACCCTGTTTGCGGATTTCGATACGATGCGTCCTGGCGGGAAGCTGAACGGTTTGATTGGCGCCACCGCGTGCTTTGCCATTGATGTAGAGTTTCGCATCCGTCGGCGTCACATTGAATGCAACCCGTACCAGTTCCGGTGAGAGCTTGATGAGTAGACGCCGTTCCTCACCGGAATTGACCTCGATCTTGCGACTCGCGGGTTTATAGCCCTGCTTGAACAGACGTATCGTGCTGGGCTTTGTTGGTGTCAGTGCCAGCTCCAGTGGTGTCAGTCCCTTGTATTCACCGTCAACGGTGATATTGGCCCGCGGTGGATTCGATGCCAGGAATACCACTGCATCCGCCGGCTCAAGTATGATCCCGGTAAATGTCATCGGCTGGTTGGCAATGACATTAATATCATTTTGCCAAAGTTTATGGCCGGCGAGTTTCAGGCGAATATTATGTTTACCCTGAAGAATTTCCGCATTGAAAGGTGTTTGCCCCAGCAGTTCATCATCGACAAAAATATCCGCGCCCGCCGGTTCGGTGGCCAGAGCCACATCCGCCCAGGCAGGAAGCAGTTCAGTTTTGAGGCTCTGCTCTTTATCCAGACCTTCAATGACCAGGCTTTGTTCAAAGGGGAAATAGCGCTCGGCGACAATGCGCAGGCGCCGTTCACCCGGAGCGATATCGCGAATCAGCGCCGGTGTTTTCCCCAGCAGGACATCATCAATAAATATTTCAGCACCGCTCACCTCGCCTGTATCCACCCGCAGGTGTCCGGGAAGACGTTTCAACTCAAAGGAGTAACGCTGGTTTTGTTCATCACTGACGATCAGATCGTGTTGCAAGGGGTAATAGCCCTCAGCGCTCAGCGTTAATGTATGTTTACCGCTGGGCAGAAGGTATCTATCCGCCAGTTTCAGTTGCAGCAGGCCGTCAATATCGATTTCAGCAAAGGTTGGTGTCGCTTCAATGTAGACTGCCCTCGCTGTAAATATAAAGGCGGCGATGGCTGCGCAAACCAGCAGGCTGACAACGACGATGACTGTGCCACGTCGAATCGTGATGGACGGCGCAGGTTTGTCGCCACTGATCGGCTCAAATTCAAGCGGCGTAATGGCTTCGTGACTATTATTTTTATCCATACTGTTTATGACTATCAAAAACCCGATTATGAATCTGTCAATACTACCTTGAAGGGCAAAACTGAGACAACAGCATGGTAATCCTGCTCTGGCAATACGGGTGAGGAAGCACTACTGCAAAGTGATCTCCATATCTAATTCCAGCAGCTAAACAGCCGTTCCAGATTACCGTACATTAACATGAACAGAACGCGGACACGCTGTGAATACGCCCCTGCCCACCCGGAAACGGCATACTCCAGGGGCGGGCTTCGCGCTCCCTGGCGGATACGGCCCGCTTGTCTGCTCATGTTGATGTCCCGGTTTATGCACGTCCTTCGAGAACTTTTATTCAACTGCCCAGCGCGATTTTTTCCGCAGCCTGTACGGTGACAATCTGTCGGTTTTGTTCCGGGTCAACGGTGAATTCAACGCGGACGTCGCGATAGCCCCGACGAATACCGACAGCGACATACTTCCCCGGTCGCAGTGACAGATTTTTTTTAACAAAGAAACCCAGTTCACCGAACTTGCGTAAGGTTACCAGGGTCAGGTTATCGGATTGTAACGTGACATCAACCGGGGTGAGGGCCTTGTCAAGATACTTGCGAAGGCTCGCCAGTTGCCTGCTCAGCACCGGGCCGGGATTCGCCAGGGCACTCAGTTTGTTCTGGAAAGCCACTGTCTCCGCATATACTTTCGGGTCGTAAAGGCGTTTGGGCCGGGCCAGGATCTGTTCCAGCCTGTCGTGAATTTTTCCACGTAGTTCGGTGCGTTGCCGGCCCTGCTGGGCCTCAGCCAGAGAACTGTCCAGTTCCAGTGCTGCGCTGTATTTCGCCATCGCCTCATGCCATTTTTCCTGAGTCTCCAGTGTTCTTGCTGCAGCCAGCAGGGCATTGATATTAATGGTGGTAAGCTTGTGTCGGGTTTGTTCCAGAGCCGCCCGTGCTTCAGCGGAACGGGGTTTCAATCTGCGGGCTTCATTAAAGGATTTACGCGCCTGAATAAATTGCTGCTTTTCCATCGCAGCAAAGCCGGCAGACATGTATTTGTTAAACTCGCGATCCAGGATTCTCCTGTCTGCTTCGGCGATCTTCTGTTTGGCGGCATCAAAATAGCCGTCCAGTGCAAGAGCCTGTTGATAGCTTTGCCTGGCTTCTTCAAATTGTTCAAGATCAAGCAGTTTGTCGCCTTTCTCTATCAGTGCCATTACTTCATCCAGGCTCTCCGCCCGCGTTCGCCCGATATTGGCGGCGCGGTCGATGGCATCAATGGCCAGAGCCAGTTGAAAGGCTTCCATCGCCGCCGCGGCATTCCCTTCTGCCAGCGCCTGCTTGCCCTTCTCCATCGTGGTTTCGAACACCACATCCATCTCTTCCACCAGTCTGGAAAAGATCGCCAGGGCTTTTTCATATTCAACACGGGAATTGGCAAAGTCACGCAGATTGTACTTTTCATCGCCAGTGGCGGCGTATTGCATTGCCAGAGCGTAGTCCTCGCCCGCCCAGAGTTCGACCCCTTTTTTTGACAGTACTTTTTGTGCCTCGAGCATCTGCGATAAAATATCCTGAGTTTCCTTTCGCAGTCTGGATTCCTGGGCCTTTTCCCAGGGCGATACCGCATCCTTGTTTGAAATTTGGCGGGCAGCTTGTGGAGCCGGTGTCGCGGAAGAAGTCTGTGCGGCCGGTTTCACTTCCGGGACGCTTACCCAATTTGGCAGCAGGAATACAACGACAAGGCTCGAACTTAACAGAACGCCCAGACCCAGCCATATCAAAGGTGAGTGTTTCAGAGAAGTTTTCGGCTTTGTGGCGCTCTCAGGTGAAGAATTCGCTGTTAAATTAATGGCGAGCGGTGTTATGCGGGTGAAACCCTCGTTGGAACTCTCCGTACTGTCGTCTGCCATGGCTTTGCGTTATTTGTAAGAATGAATAACTCTGATTGGGTTCACTGTCGCAAGAGTACCACGGCAAACATTGTCTGTTTACCTCGAAGAAGTGCCGATGGTGTGGGATCAGTTTTGTTGCACAGAAGCGGTTTGCCCGGTTTCGGCGTTGTAAATATCTTTCAGTATTTGACGCCATTGGCCGTATTGTTCGTTTACCGAACCGGACAGCGTCACGGTACGATCTTCCAGCTTCATCGTATGGGGTTGCATCTCCGCATCCAGCGAAGCTGATATTTCTTCCAGCGCTTCAGCGTGGACTTTGGCCTCTTCCCCCTTGTTGAGACCGCTCATCACCGCAGCAGCGCCGGCCCCGATACCGACAGCCCCGGCCGTCCGGGCTGTCCGGCTGTCCACGCCCTGGGCGAGTATGCCCGCCAGTACCGCCAGCGCACCGCCGATTATCCGGTTGCGGGATTGTTTCTTGACTTCCTGCAGGGCTTTGTTTTCCTCGTAAAATGCCCGGCGCCATTCCAGATAAGGCTGCTCCATTTGTCGCACAAAGGAACCATAATATTCCTGTAGCGTATCTACAAACATATAGTCACGTTCGCGGATTTGTTTTACCCGTAACAGGATGGGATCATCATCGGCCGGCAGGCGGGTAATGATATAACGACCGTTTTTATCCACGCCCAGGTGATCACCGAAGGCATCGGCGGAAAACTCTCTGGCAAACTTCAGTTCGGTAATGACGCGAATGGTCTTAATCTGCCCGGGATCAAGTTGTCTGTAGTACAACAACATGTCGTTGGAAATCTGATTATACAGCGCCTGGAAAGGTTCTGAGCGGTTCGGCAGGCTGGTATCGTAGGAATATCTACTGGCAACATCGGTATATTTTTTGGTGTACCAGATTTTTTTGGAGGAATCCTCGACTTTTACCAGCAACTCCAGGTGCTCACCGTCGGAACGCAGTATTTCGGCATCGATCCAGATGTCCATTTCACTTTGTCTTTGGGGAATAACCCGGACGATGCCCCAGTTGCCACTGTTTTGCATGGTTTCCATCAGCAGATAGGGCATGAAGCGTGCCTCGGCTTCGCGAATTTTCGGATACACACCGGGTTCGCTGCCGCTGAGAGCGTCGGTCCCCGGGTTGAAGATGCCGATGCCTATATCCAGCAACAGTGCTTCCGGGATGGGCGTTACCTGCGTGGCAATTTTATCACGTTGCGTGGATCTCACCGTGGTGCTGTTGCAGCCGACGGTCGTTACGCAGACAAATACGAGCAATGCATAGATTTGATTTTTTCTTATCATTTAGTCATTAATGGCGATTACGCCCCTTGTTTGTATTTTCTGTATTCGTCCCAGAGTTTGGCTCTCAACTCCGGATCCTGTTCTTTCGACGCCGCTTCCCGTAATTGTCGGGCAATAATGTCGTCATCCTGCCCGTTACCGACGTCCGGTGGCGCATCTGAGACCGAGTCCACAGGCCTTCCTGATTTAACACCGAGAGAGCCGGAAGTACTGTTGCCCTTTACCATAGCAGTTTGCAGGGCTTCCTCACCATCCCCCGTCCCCTGACCATTATCCATTCCGTAGGTTCCGGTACCGCTGCCGGCTTCATTGTCACCTTTCGCCACGGCCTCACGTTCACCCAGCATCAAATCATCAAATTTGGCAAATTTTCTGTTCAGTTGCTCATCCAGTTTCCCGGCCCTTTCTGCTTCTGTCAGCGCGCCCTGTCCATCGCCGGCGGCAATGTCTGTTTTTTGCTGTTGACCTGCATTGCCCTGTTCAGCCCTGTCTGTCTGCGCCTTGTTGAGGCCCTTGTCAAATTCACCCAGGGCGTCAGCGAGGATCTCATCATCACTTTTTTCTCCCTTGCCACTTTGCCCTGTCGCGCCGGCCTGTTTTTCTCCGTTTTCTGTTCCTCTGCTCTCAGCGCCGGCCTGGGATGTAGAACCCTGCCTGCCGGCCGGATTGCCGGAAGAACTTGATGGCGAGCTGGATTGACCACGACCACTGGCTTCGCTTGACGACGAGGAAGAAGAGGAAGAGGAGGAAGAGGAGGAAGAAGACGAACTGGAACTGCTGGAAGGCGGGCTGCTGGATGTTGAAGAAGACGAACTGGTGGGCAGGGTATTGCACGCTGACAAAAACGCGACGAAAACCACCAGGGAAATTCTGGATACCATGTTAATAATGTTATGCATAGGTCAAATCATTCCGCTTAATCGGTGAATATATAGCGTAGGCTAACACCTGTCGTATCTACAGGCTTGCCGTTTTCATATCGAGGTCGAAAGTGGGTGGAGGCAATACTCTTTCTTGCCTGGCTCCGGTGTGCCATATCATCGTCAGGCCCGGATTCGATGATCTCAATATTCTTGGCCTTGCCTGAGGCGCTGACATCAAAAGAAGCGACAACATAGGCAGGATTTTCAGGACTCAGGTCATCCTCGTATTGTATCGGCAGACGTATTGCCGGCAGCGTTCTGGGTTGACCGAACAACAGATCTATTTTTTCCTGTTCAATTCCTTCCCGGTGCATCAGCTGATAAGCCTGTTCATAGGTCGTTGCCGCACTGTTTCTTTTATTGAACAGCAGGTACCAGTCACCCAGATGGGTCAACGCCATGGCATGCGTGTCGACAGGCAACACCGGGTTGCTGGCGTAAATATCGACAACCTGGCTCATCGCATCTTTGCCTTTTTTGTAACTTCGCATGATCAAGTCCTGTCGGGCCTGCTCTACACGCAACATTTTATGCGCCTGATATGAGTTTCTGTAGCCTGCACGAATATCCTGAAAGTCATCGGTATTGCTGACTTCCGCTGCGATCTGATAATTGGTCAGGGCGATACCATACAGGGCATTAATCAGTCGAATGTCCTGTTTGCCATTTTGAATTTCGATAATGTCGACAGCTTTATTATAGAGTTGTTCTGCGTCTACCAGGTGTGAAAAAGAGTCGGCTTTTGATTGTAGTTCGTAGGCTTTCAAATGCCAGCGACCAAGACGGTCAATCAAATCCAGCAGCTCCGGGCTGTTTTCGCCGTAATGGCGTTTACTGATCCAGTAGAGGTTGTGATAGTTCCTGTTCAGCTTGTCCCAATCCCTGAGTTTGGTGTTGCTTTCAATCAATTTTTCCAGCATGGGAACCTGATTGAGACTGTACAGACCATCATTGACACGGCTGATATGCAGAGAACGTTTAAACGCAGTGATCGCTTCTTCGTGTAGATCCAGCGACTGATAGCTCGCACCCAGACTCAACAGTACTTCGGAGAGCTGGACCTGATATACACCTCCCTCGCTCTCCAGTTGCTCAATCATCTGTTCATAATTCCGGATGGTCAGATTTTGTTCTGCCGACAAGGTCTTTTCCACCTGTTCGCTGTCAGGATACGATGGGGACGGTTCGGGCGCCGCCTTGTCAGAACGCAACTGAATCTCCTCTGCCAGGCAGGCCGGACCGGTGTACAGCATGGCCAGCAGAGAGACAGCAAGGTAGCGCGGCGTATTGATTATCAAGCTCCCGTAATGAATAAAGTATCAGCAACGTTTTGAGTATAATTACCTGTTAATGTTCCTGCCAGACTGTTGAATTGGGAAATTTTCCCAACCGGGGTCATCGCACAGGCCAACAGTCTGGTGATGCCAGGTGGTATACGTCCAACAAGTATAGGATTTTACTTACAATGGGGCAGGGAAATTATGATAAATACACGAAACCCGGGGCCTCAGATTTTTCCCTCATTGATTTTTGTCGGTTTGAACCTGAATTCAGTATTGTTCCCGGAGATATTTTATGGGATCAGTGGTTATGTTGCAATGCAACATTAATAATGATATGTTGCGCGCCAACAGATATGTACACTATTAATATACAATGGGTTCGGGGCTGACCCAATCTAAAGAAGGAGGAGATGATTATGGGGCGAGTAGCGATAGTAACCGGGGGTACCCGTGGTATCGGTGAAGCGATCTCAGTGGGTTTAAGTGAGGCAGGCTATACGGTGGCAGCGATTTACGCCGGCAATGATGAAGCCGCGAAACGTTTCAATAACAAGACCGGCATCGCCGTCTATAAATTGAATGTCAGTGATTTTGAGGCCTGTGAAGCCGGCGCCAGACAAATCGAGGCTGATCTTGGCCCGGTTGATATCCTGGTCAATAATGCCGGTATCACGCGTGACGGGACCATGCACCGTATGAGTTATGATCAGTGGAACTCTGTCATCCAGACCAACCTTGCTTCCTGTTTCAATATGGCACGCGTGGTGATTGATGGTATGCGCGAACGGAATTTTGGCCGCATTGTGAATATTGGATCAGTGAACGGTCAGGCGGGACAATATGGCCAGGTCAACTATGCTGCCGCTAAATCCGGCATTCACGGTTTTACCAAGGCGCTGGCACAGGAGGGAGCCGCCAAAGGCATCACCGTCAATGCCATCGCTCCAGGCTATATCGATACCGATATGGTAAGGGCCGTACCGGAGAACGTGCTGGAGAAAATCATCAACGGGATTCCTGTCGGCAGGCTGGGCCAGGCCAGTGAAATTGCCCGTGGCGTATTGTTTCTTGTCAGTGATGACGGTGGTTTTATCACCGGTTCAACCTTGAGTATTAACGGTGGCCAACATATGTATTAACAAGTTTATTGTCGGTAGTAAGCGGTTACTCTCTTCGCCGGTAATAAAAAGACGTCAATAACTTCACCTATTGCTGCGTTCCACCTTGTCGCGCCCTTTCAAAGGTACACGGATGTACAGTTGCCGCGGGCGCAGGAGCGGCAATGCAAGCCCGCCCAACGACCTCATCCTCAGGCAGCCAGTACCTCTGTTGCGGGCCGGTATTCGTAGTTCAAATCAAGGGCAACGGCCTTATGGGTAATCTGGCCCCGGTATACATTTAATCCGTTTCTCAGATCCTGATCAGTCAGCAGGGCCTTTTTGCAGCCCTTGCCGGCCAGCGACAGGACGAAGGGCAACGTGGCATTGTTCAGGGCCAGCGTGGAGGTACGGGCGACGGCACCGGGCATGTTGGCGACACAATAATGTACGATACCGTCCACGACATAGGTGGGATCCTGATGCGTAGTGGGTTTCGAGGTCTCGAAGCATCCACCCTGGTCGATGGCAACATCGACCACGACCGAACCTTTTTTCATGCGGGCGATAATATCCCGGCTCAGCAGTTTGGGTGCGGCTGCGCCCGGTACCAGTACAGCGCCTACCACCATATCAGCCGCCAGCGCATATTCCTCGATGGTCTCCACGGTGGAATAGACACACTTGACCCGTCCTCCGTACTCGCTGTCCAGTTCTCGCAGACGCGGCAGGGAGCGGTCCAGAATCGTAACCTCAGCGCCCATGCCTCTGGCCATGTACGCCGCATTATCACCTACGACACCACCACCGATGACCAGTACCTTGGCCGGGGCCACGCCGGGTACGC
This sequence comes from Gammaproteobacteria bacterium, assembly GCA_024278135.1. Classification (GTDB taxonomy): domain Bacteria; phylum Pseudomonadota; class Gammaproteobacteria; order Eutrophobiales; family Eutrophobiaceae; genus WLWS01. Next base: position 2,116 of record JAJRTU010000242.1, on the reverse strand, counting down.
CGCCGAGCAGTACGCCCGCCCCGCCTTGCGCCTTTTCAAGTGAGTGGGCACCCGCCTGGATGGACAATCTGCCGGCGACCTCACTCATCGGGGCCAGCAGGGGCAGTGTATTGTTGGGGCCGGTGACGGTTTCATAGGCGATGGCGATAACGCCCGAGTCCAGCAGCAGCCGGGTTTGTTCCGGATCGGGTGCCAAATGCAGGTAGGTAAACAGGATTTGATTGTCGCGCAGCATCTTACATTCATGATGCTGCGGCTCTTTTACCTTTACGATCATATCGCAGTCGCTGTAAATTTGTTCCGCGCAGCCGATCACGGCACCGACCCGGGTATATTCCTCGTCCGACATGCCAATACCTGCTCCTGCATTGGTCTCGATTGTGACTTGATGCCCGTAACGCACCAGTTCACGGACGCTACCTGGCGTCAGACCCACCCGGTATTCGTGGTTCTTGATTTCTTTAGGGACACCAATCAGCACGGCGATACTCCTGTGTTAAATGTTGTTGCCTTGACGCGGCCTATGTGGGGAAGCATAGGTGGAAATCTGAATAATTATCTTGCTATATCTTTGATATTTACTATGAGGATTAACATATAATTATAAAATAAATCTAAATATTGAAAGAAACTGTCAATAATGAAATTAGATAAGACTGATCGTGCGATTCTGCATGCCTTACAGCTGGATGGGCGTCTGAGTAATGTCAATCTCGCCAACAAGGTCAATTTGTCGGAATCGGCCTGCCTGAGGCGGGTCAAGTTGTTGAGCGACGCAGGCGTGATTGAGCGCTATTCCATGCTGGTCAATCAGGCTGCCGTCGGTTTGCCCGGCAATGTGTTCGTGGAAATCAGTCTGGCCCAGCAACAGCAGCAGGAACTGGAGAGCTTCGAGAAGCGTGTGCTGGAGATACCGGGCGTGATGGAATGTTATCTCATGTCCGGTGATTACGACTATTTGTTACGTGTGGTCGTGGCAGATGCCGCGGATTACGAGCGCATCCACCATCAACATTTAACCCGCTTGCCTGGTGTGGCCCGGGTTCGTTCCAGTTTTGCTTTGCGCACAGTGACGAAGGCCAAGGAACTGCCGATAAAAGCACCGACCTCGTAAAGAGCAGAATTGTTGCAGTGCAAAACCGGCTGTACTAGGATATACACGTTTATTTGATCGTTCAGACACCTTTCTGCGGACAAAGTCACCAGGACAGGGCCGTATTCTGAACACACAATATTAATTCACCTGGCCTTTAAGGAGCGCACCACCATGTCCGATGTCGTCAATTACGAGTTAGCAGACAATATTGCTGTCATTACTATCGACAGCCCACCGGTCAATGCCATGGGGCATGCGGTCCGCCAGGGTACCTGGGATGCCATTGAGCGGTTTCTGGCAGACGAGGGAGCGAGCGCCGCCGTACTCATCTGTGCCGGGCGCACTTTTATCGCCGGTGCCGATATTGCTGAATTCAACCAGCCCCCCAAAGATCCTTGGCTACCCGAACTCGTACAGAAAATCGAAGACTGTTCCAAGCTGGTTGTAGCGGCCATCCACGGTACTGCCCTGGGTGGCGGTCTGGAAACGGCAATGGCCTGCCACTACCGTTGTGCATTGACCAGCGCCAAAGTCGGCCTGCCGGAAGTAACTCTCGGTTTGCTGCCCGGTGCCAGCGGCACCCAGCGTCTGCCACGTTTGGCCGGTGTGCAGAAAGCCCTCGACATGATGATCTCAGGCAAACCCATCCCTGCACAGGAAGCCAAAGACAACGGTGTGATCGATGAATTAATCGAGGGCGACCTGCGGGAGGGTGCCATCGCCTGGGCGAAAAGTCTGCTGGACGCTGATGCGGCACTACGCCGCTTGAGCAAGGTCGAGGTTGACAGCGCGAGTCTCCCGGACAGCTTCTTTGCGGATTACCGTCAGCAGATGCAAAGACAGACTCGAGGTTTTTTTGCTCCGGAGCAGATCGTCCGATGTGTGGAGGCCGCTGTATCCCTTCCTTACGAAGAGGCATTGAAAGTGGAGCGGGACCTTTTTGATCAATGCAAGTCCTCGACCCATTCACGAGCGCAGCGCCACCTGTTTTTTGCCGAACGCCAGGTCGCCAAGGTGGAT
>JAJRTU010000241.1 GCA_024278135.1 Gammaproteobacteria bacterium | reverse complement strand
GTCAGTGCAGCACAATTGATTATGCTGGGCGATATCGACACGGCCGTTGCCGGTGGGGCGGAAAATATGAGTCGCGCACCCTACTGGGCGGAGAATATGCGTTGGGGCCAACGTATGGGTAACGGACAAATGATTGATGCCATGAATGCCGCATTACACGATCCCTTCGATGCCTGCCACATGGGCGTCACTGCCGAAAACATCGCCGAGAAATACAATATCTCCCGTGAAGATCAAGATGCCCTGGCCGTGGAAAGCCACAGACGCGCCGCCCACGCCATTGACTCAGGTTATTTCAAAGATCAGATTACCCCCATTGAACTGAAGTCACGCAAGGGCACGACGGTTTTCGACACAGATGAACATGTGCGAACCGATGCCAGTATGGAAGGTATGGCCAAGCTGCGTACTGTATTTAAGGAAGGAGGTTCTGTTACGGCGGGTAACGCCTCCGGTCTGAATGACGCCGCTGCTGCTGTTATTTTGGCCGACGCGACTTATGCCGAGAGTAAAGGCTTGCAGCCGATGGCCCGCCTGGTGGGCTATGCACACGCTGGAGTCGAACCCAGCCTGATGGGTACCGGGCCGATCCCGGCAGTAAGAAAAGTGATGGAAAAAACGGGCTTGAGTGTCGACGCTATGGATGTAATCGAAGCCAATGAAGCCTTTGCTGTACAGGCACTGGCAGTGATCCGCGAGCTGGGACTGTCCGAAGCCAAAACTAATCCCAATGGCAGTGGTATTTCTCTGGGGCATCCTATCGGCGCAACAGGTTCACTCATCACAGTGAAAGCACTGTATGAATTGCAACGTATTGGCGGTCGTTATGCTCTGGTCACCATGTGCATTGGCGGCGGTCAGGGTATCGCTGCTGTCTTCGAAAAAACCTGAAAAATCAGTCGATAATGTATTCCTGGAGTCTGTTTGTTTGATGCAGGCTCCAGGAAACTCATTTTACTTCAGGAAAAGTCTATAATTTCGTTGATAAATAACGAAAAACCTTGATAATTCCGCGCAGATATTCAAAATGTGTACTACAGTGAATAGACCTTTCCCATGAACGAAAAAGTCACATTGACTGCCGGCGATACTGCCACTGAAGAATTATTGTCCACGGCACTGTGCGATGAGCAACAGTTTCACAGCCCCATCCCGCAAACAGACAGTCTTGACGAGGCGATTAATCAATCCGCAAGCGCCCTGCTGGAGCGGCAGGATGACAACGGCTGGTGGCTTTTCGATCTGGAAGCTGATGCCACTATTCCGTCCGAATACATGCTGTTACAGCATTTCATGGGTACGGTGAATGCAGAAAGAGAAAGCCGCCTGGTCGACTATCTACACAGCCGTCAAATGGCGGATGGCAGTTGGCCTTTGTACCATGCCGGGCCTGGCAATATCAGCGCCACCGTAAAAGCCTATTTCGCCCTGAAAGTGGCGGGTGAAGACCCTGCTTCTGATATTATGAAGAAGGCGCGTCAATGGGTCCTGAATCATGGTGGTGCCGAAAACGCCAACGTCTTTACGCGTTTTACTCTGGCAACATTCGGGCAGGCACCCTGGCGTATAGTGCCCTGCATGCCGATGGAGATCATCTTTTTACCCCACTGGTTCTTTTTCAGCCTGAGCAAGGTCTCATACTGGTCCCGTTGTGTCATCGTTCCTTTGCTGATTCTTTACGCAAAGCGACCCGCATTTAAACTTAAACCGAAACAAAATATCACCGAACTTTTTCTGTCACCGCCGGAATCACTGAAAAACCTTGATAAGTTTGTCCCCGGCAGGCCCCTGAAAAATGCGTTTCTGGTGCTTGACTGGCTGCTGAAACGTATCGAACCACTCAGCCCGAACTGGTTACGGCAACGGGCCATCGACAGGGCCGAGGCCTGGACCCGGAAACATATGCGTGGTGAAGGCGGTATCGGTGGGATTTATCCTGCCATGGCCAATGCCGTCACCGCTCTAAAAATACTGGGTTATGACAAAAATGATGCCGACATGCGACGCGGTTTGCGCGCTATTGAAGACCTGGTCATTGATGAAGGTATCGAGTCTTTTGTTCAACCCTGTGTCTCCCCTGTCTGGGACACCTGTCTCAGTATCACCGCCCTCTCAGAAGCCGAACTGAATATCGATCACAGGAGTTTCAAATCAGCAGTGAACTGGCTTTTTGACAAGCAGGTGTTTGTACGGGGCGACTGGAACTCGAAAGCGATGGAACTGGACAGCGGTGGTTGGGCTTTCCAGTTTGAAAACGATTTCTACCCGGATGTGGATGATACCGCCAGTGTGGTCATGGCTATGCTCCGTATTGATGTCCACCACAATCCGGACAAACTCCGGCGCATAGCTCAGGCGGTGAACTGGGTCATCGGTATGCAAAACTCGGATGGTGGCTGGGGCGCATTTGATATCGATAATCATTATGAATACCTGAACAATATTCCTTTTGCCGATCATGGCGCTCTGGTTGATCCGAGTACCGCTGATCTGACCGGTCGCTGTATTGAAATGCTGGCCATGCTGGGTTACGACAGGAGTTTTGCCCCCATCGCACGAGGGCTGGACTTTTTGCAGCGGGATCAACACGAATCCGGGGCCTGGTTTGGACGCTGGGGTGTAAATTATATCTACGGTACCTGGTCTGTACTGATTGCATTGGGGCTTCTGGAAGAAGATCCCAGTCAGCCTTATATTCGCAAATCCATCAACTGGTTAAAGAGAATACAAAACAGTGATGGTGGCTGGGGAGAAGATTGTAACAGTTACGATGACCCGGATCTGAAGGGCAAGGGTGAGAGCACGCCTTCGCAAACCGCCTGGGCACTGTTGGGCATGATGGCGGTAGGTGAAGTCGGATCTGATAATGTGGAACGGGGTTTGCATTATTTGCTTCGCCATCAAGAAACTAATGGCGCCTGGCAGGAGTCTCTATACACAGGTACCGGATTTCCGCGAGTATTTTATCTGCGTTATCACGGTTACAGTCATTACTTCCCCCTGTGGGCTTTGTCTGTTTACCGTAATGTGCGACAGGGTTTGCCCACTAAACAGGAAAGTGTACGCAAGAATGGCCCTGTCGAATTGGGACCTTTGCCGGTATTACAAATTTGAATTGATAGAGGTGATTAAGTGATGGTGGCGACCGCAAAAATTTTATCTGCCGAAATAGCCAATGGGAAGATTAAGACTTTTAAAGGCGAAGAACGTATCTACTACGATGGCTACTGGATCAGATACTACCTGGCCTCAAATACGCTTGCTCGAAAAAAGCGGTTGATCGATCAACTGGCCCGACGTGTTTTCCATCACACCGAGTCCGGTATCAATACACCGGGACGCAAACTGGAGGAAGTCAGAAACCAGTACGAACAGGAACAAAACGCTTCGGAGAAACGTGTACTGGCTGCCATGCTGGCGGGCGCCCTGTTGAACAGGGGTGTGGACGTGTTGACAAAGATAGTGGAACTGGAAGAAATTGGTGTCGCCATCAACAAGGATAATGAATTACTGAAGACCTGCGGACGTTGCTTTCTGGGGGCGCTGGAATATGGCAAATACATACGTCCGGTTCGCGCCAAGGAAGGTCTGGAAGAATTATGGGGTGAGCCATTCAAGGCTTTCACCATGCCCACCGACCAATTTTATGAAACACGTTATATCAAACTCGCCCAAACCATGCGTGATATCGATTCCATCAGCTACAATCTATCTGAGTTATTCAGCTCTGCTATGGTTTTCAAAGAGATTATCCCTAAAATTAACGAGCTCGCGGATTGTTGTAAACAGGTCACCGAAACCATGCGCAGCGATCCTGCCATGATCGAAATATGGCCTCACTATGTCAGTATTGCTGATAAATTAAGGGCCTTCAAACCCCG
>JAJRTU010000240.1 GCA_024278135.1 Gammaproteobacteria bacterium | reverse complement strand
CGGGCGGCGTTGAGACCGTCCGGGGCAGTGTGGTCGAGCCAGGTTTCGCCATCGGTAAGCGGTTTCCATTTGAGCCGCAGTTTCATGCCGGTGCTGGTGGGGCGGCGTTCCAGTTCATCATTCATGGAGGTCACGGTGAGTCCTGCCTCCTGATTAATGGCCTGTTTTTACTCGTCATATTTCGGGGACGCATCTCATCCCGGACACTCTCTTGCACAGGCGTTGCAGGATGGCAGATTGCTCAGTGTGTTGCCTGAAAGGCGGAACTCTGGCCGCTTGCTTGACAAGCAGGTGACACGCCCATTAACCTGAAAACATGAATGCACAGACCAGCACAGCACTAGCCAGTCCTATGCGACTGTGGTGGAAACCCCGTTTCCATTGCGGACTGTGCTGATTTCGTTTTAGACTTTTAACCACCTCAGGGCAGCCGCGAATCTCGCCGCGATAGACTGTCCAGTACGCTCTCTCCCGCAGCAAGGTCCCCAACCACCCCGGAATCGGAGAGATGTTCATGAAAATAACGTATTACAAAAAATGGATGGCCTGCCTGGTTGTGACGGCCGTGTTTGCCCTGGCGGGATGTACTGCCCCGGTACAGGGTGATAAACAGCCGGCCACGGCCACAGTGAAATCGGCCGACGGCAGTCCGATTGTCTACGGCGTGCGCGGGCAGGGTGAGCCAACCCTTGTCTTTGTCCATTGCTGGACCTGTAACCATACGCTCTGGGATGCGCAGGTGGACTATTTTTCAAAACATCACCGCGTCATCTGGCTGGATCTGGCCGGGCATGGCGAATCGGGCAGCCATCGGCAGCGTTATACCATGCAGGCTTTCGGCCAGGATGTGGCGGCTGTTGTTAATCAGGTTGGCGCCGGAAAAGTTATCCTGGTCGGTCACTCTATGGGTGGGCCGGTGGCGGTAGAGGCTGCCAAACAGTTGGGTGATCGCGTGGTCGGGATTGTCGGTGTCGATACGTTCTACACGGCTTTCAAATACCCGACCAGCCAGGAGGCGATCGCTGCTTTCGTGAAGCCGTTTGAAACGGACTTCCACGGGACCAGTAACAAAATGCTGCGCTCCATGTTTACCGCACAGGCCGATCCGGCTGTAGTCGATACAATCGTCGGCAAGTTTTCAGCCGCCGATCCAGAAGTGGGCGTCAGCGCTATGTATGAATTGTTCGACTGGAATGCCCATCAGGCCCCTGCAGACCTGCAGCGGTTTTCCGACAGGCTCTATAACATCAATGCCGCGCCCACGGGTAAAGAACCCCCGCCCAATGCGCATGTTGTTATGGTGCTGGGCGTTGGTCATTTCGTAGCGCAGGTGAAGCCCGAGGCGTTCAATCGGGCGCTTGAGGGTATTATCACCAAACTGACCGGGGCGGGTGATTAAACCAGTGGCACTTCAGGGTAAATCTGACGAAGTGAGCTAAAAGTTTTGCTTACGAAGGACTTGATTCCGGCGCCCTGAAGCCGGTTATCGACTGTATGTTCGCGTTCAGCGATATTGCTGAGGCCCATCGATATATGGAGTCGCCGTCGAGCGAAGGGTACAGACTATTGGCGGCAGATTTCATTCCAAAAACCTGTTTTTTGCAGTTATTCCAACCTGTTACAGAAATCCGGTCTCGATCAGGCGCTCTAAAGCTTCTCTGGTTAATGACGATAACATAAGGGTATTTAAAGACTTTTTACAGGTGACCGGTGCCGGCACCCAATACACCATAAAGTGTTCTGCGCTTACTGACGATTAGCAGCGCGATAGTTTTTCTCGAGCCGGAGGCAGCTTACAGCCTCTCCTGGGAAGGACGGCAATTACACTACGATTCAACAGTATCCGAAGCGCTGCAGCTGTGAAAATTACGATACCGGGTTACAAGATCGAACACCTGATAGCCGAGGGCGGTACGGCCTCCGTGTATTTGGCTGTACAGGAATCCTTGCAGCGCCATGTCGCCATAAAACTGCTGAGAAAATTCGAAAATCAGGAGCAGTTAACCCGGTTCCTCAATGAAGGCCAGATAATCGCTTCATTAAATCATCGTAATGTCATCAATATTTATGATATCGGTGCTACCGATGATGGGCGACCCTATATCTCCATGGAATATCTTGAGGGTGGAGATCTCGATGCACGAATTCCGAAAAAGGTGGATCCGCAGGATGCATTGCAATGGCTGGAAGCGCTGGGTAATTGCCTGGATTTCGTCCACCGAAAGGGCATCATTCACAGGGACATCAAACCAGGCAATATTCTGTTTCACAAAGACGGCACGCCGATTCTTACTGATTTCGGGACCGCCAAACAAAAAGATTCCGACGCCAGGCTGACAATGGATGGCCGTGCCTTTGGCAGCCCTTACTATATCAGCCCGGAGCAGGCCGCCTCAAAAGAGCTGGATAGACGCACCGACATCTACAGTCTTGGAATCGTCCTGTATGAAATGCTGACCGGGAAAAAACCTTATAAAGGCGACTCCCATATTGAAACTATCGTCGCACATATGTCGGATCCGCTCCCGGTCCTTCCGTTTGAACTGCATCGCTATCGCACCTTGATTAATAAAATGATAGCGAAATCCCCGGACGATCGATTCACAGACGCTGCGGAAATGGTGCGTTTTGTCCGGCAGTTAAGAATGCCGGTAAAGAAGGCACGGCGACTGACATGGACACCCGCTGGAGCTCTTGCGGCAAGTCTTGGAATCGGTGTCGTCGTTTTGACAGGGCAATGGATGGTTCCCGATCGCAAAGAGCTTCCGGCGACTCCAGTCGTGACGACAAATGAAGCCGTGATCCCGGAAAGTCCCCCGGTTATTGTCGAAATACCGTCTCCGGAACCCGGTGATCCGGTAAAAGAAACACCTGTTGCAACGAGCAATAACGAACAGGTTATTGAGGACCTTTTGCCGCAAGCGGCCGCAGCACTTGAAGAATACCGGCTTACAACACCGGAAAATAACAATGCCTATTACTACTACCAGCGGATTCTTGAATTGCAGCCGCAGCACAAAGAAGCGATTAAGGGTAATAACAGAATCGCTGATGCCTATGCAGATCTTGCAGAAAGAAAGCTGGATAAGCACGCGTACGAAGCCGCCAGGCGCCATTTGAACCGGGGGCTGTCCATTCAGCCGGCCAATCACCGGCTTCAAGCGCTGAAGAAAACAGTGCACATAGGGAAATTGTTGTCGCAGGCCGACACAGCTTTCAAGGAACAGCGGTTTACAAAGCCGAAGAATAACAATGCCTACTACTACTATCAGAAAGTTCTTGAGCTGCATCCGAAGCACAAACAGGCGATTAAAGGCATCACCAGAATCGCTGACGCTTATGGAGACCTTGCCGAAAGCAGGTTGGACAAGTTCAATTATGTGGCTGCAAAGCAGTATTTGAGTCGAGGTCTAATGATTCAGCCGGACAACGCCAGATTGCAGGAGCTGCAGAAGAACACAAACGTGCTCCGGGATGCACCGGGAAGAATCTGGAAGAAAATCAAGGCACCGTTCTCATGAGCTTAATAAAGTAACCAGTGGATAACTGACATGCCCTACCTGCGAATATACCTCAACGATGTGCTGATGGATCAGGTTGAAATGACCAAGGATCACATGACCATCGGGCGAAGTTCTGCTAGTGACATTGTCCTTGATAATGCAGGCGTCTCCTCACATCACGCATGGATTCAAAAGGAGTCAGGTGGATACGTCATAGACGATAATGACAGTAGTAACGGCGTATTTGTCAACGGCAATAAAATCGACCAGCACAGGCTCGAATACCGTGATGAGATACAGATATACAACTATGTTCTGAAGTATATGGTATCGCGCGGACTCCACGGAATAGCCGACCCGGATATTGCGCAGGACGGAGACCAGTCCCAGACCGGCACCATGGAAGTGAATATATCTGACGTTCAAGCGCTGCTTAAACTAAGAGAAAAAAAGAAAACAGCGTATGTGGAAGTGCTGGATGCCAAAGGTAATCAGTCCAGGTTCGTGCTCAAGGAGCAGAGCTTCAAGATCGGCAGATCAAAAGAATGTGATATTCGCACCTCCGGATTGCTGGCTTTTGGTCTCGCAGCGGAAATTAAGCGGAACACTGATGGCTACCACCTGCTGCCACAACGGTGGGGTCGTGTAATGAGAAATGAAGAGCAGTTAACACAACCCGTCAAACTCATGGATGGAGACAGTCTGCGTGTTAAAAATCTGTCTATGAGGTTCTTTCACCGGATTATTAACAACAGATAAGAAATTTTTCAGGTGATGGCCATGACCTCTCATATCAAGAATTCCTTCCCGTGACCTGGAAATATGCTTCGGCGCTAACGATTGGCGACCGGGAAGAACAGCAGGATCGTGCCGCCATTTTCCACCTGGAAAATGGAGAGGCGCACTTGTTCGTAGTTGCGGATGGTATGGGTGGTCACAAAGACGGTGCGGCAGCAGCACAAACCGTTATAGACATTGCTTCCAGTCGATTTAACCAGGACAGGATAGATGACCCCGGGAAGTTTCTGGGAGATATCTGCCTGGACGCACATAACGCAATCCTGGCCTTGTCGGAGAACCGCACCTCCGCGCCAGGCAGCACCTGTGTGATGGCATATTTAACGGCAGGTCAAGTCTACTGTGTACACGTAGGCGATAGTCGGCTTTATCAGTTCAATAACGGCAGGCTCATCTACAAGACCCCGGATCACTCTATTGCACAATTAATGAGTGAACATGAGAGCGATCTTGAGGATGGCGCCAGCCATTCAGCACCACAGAATCAGCTTTACATGTGCCTTGGTGGAAACAATGAACTGTCACCTGAATTTTACACATCGAAAGTTTCGGCGGGAGATTTCTTTCTGCTCTGTAGTGACGGATTCTGGGATCAGGTAGATGTAGAAAAAATATTTGCGAAAACTGACGGCGCTGCCATTGATCAGGAATATGCCGGACAGTTAGTGCAATTAGCCAGCCAACAGGGGCAGGGGAAAAGTGATAATGTTTGCCTCGCATGGGCATATTGCGAGGATGATCCTGCAGAAAGAAAAAATCCGGGATTCCTGAAGCAGCTGATCGCCTGGTTCTCATAAAATAGGGTCTTCACCACATCGAGTGGGTAAGACCTACCGTTTAACCCCAGCCGGATAAAGATCCAGACCACCCAGATGAAAGTAGATTGCGTTGCGGAACCGTTCCTTGTTCCGGAAACCCCGGCTTCGCACCTTGATCATCTT
>JAJRTU010000239.1 GCA_024278135.1 Gammaproteobacteria bacterium | reverse complement strand
GTACCGTACATCCTGTAAAACGCCGCTCCTGCGCATCCATGCGCCCGCGGCGTACCGTACATCCTGTAAAACGCCGCTCCTGCGCATCCATGCGCCCGCGGCGTACCGTACATCCTGTAAAACGCCGCTCCTGCGCATCCATGCGCCCGCGGCGTACCGTACATCCTGTACATAAAAACGCCGAGCGTTGGCTCGGCGCCTGGATAATACCTGTAACAAATTATTTACCGCTGGATTTATTGAAATACTTGAAGAATTCAGAATCCGGTTTAATCAATAACACATCATTGCCTTTTCCAAAAATATTCTTATATGCATTCAGGCTGCGATACATGGCATAGAACTCTTCATTTTTACCGAAGGCAGCTGCGTAAATTTCTGTCGCCTGGGCATCGCCTTCACCACGAATTATTTCCGCATCACGATAGGCTTCAGCCAGGATAACTTCACGATCCCGATCCGCCTTCGCCTCAATTCTTTCCGCAGCTTCTTCACCACGTGCACGGAAATCCTTGGCCACACGCATACGCTCTGCACGCATGCGCGAATAAACTGATTGACTGACCTCTTCAGGTAGATCAATACGCTTGGTTTGCACGTCTATTACCGTGATCCCCAGTTCCTCCGGCAAGTGCAGGGTTTCGGATTTCACAATATCAAATACCTCACCCCGCTCACCTGCCACTACTTCCTGTACGGTACGCCTGCCAAACTCATCGCGTAACGAGGTATTGATTCTTTGACCTAATAAAGTATTGGCGTAGGAAAAATCACCGCCCTTGGTCGCCGTATAGAATTTCCCTACATCCGTTATTTTCCACTTTGCATAGTAATCTACGATAACATCTTTCTTTTCAACAGTAAGAAAGCGTTGTGGCTCCTGATCGACATTCAACAGTTGTGTGGAAAACTTCTGGGCCGTATCCATAAGAGGAACCATAAAATGTAAACCAGGTTCACTATTGGTCCTGTGTACTTCTTTAAATCTGAAAACGATTGCCTGTTCCCACTGCTCCACCCGGAAAACAGACAGGGAACCGAGAAATACCGCCACCAGGATAAATATAATTATTTTTGCATACATGTTTATCTACGCTCCCGTGATCTGTTGCTGGGTCGATCACGCATATTCTGCAGTGATTTTGCGCCGGGGTTATCCGGTTTGAATTCCCGTGGAATAATATCGCTCAGGCTGCTGTTGCTTCTGTTTTTGAGAAGTTGGTCAATAGGCAGATACATCAAACTGTTGGAGCCTTCCGCATCTATTATAATCTTGCTGGTATTGGAGAAAACCGATTCCAGTGAATCGAGATACAGGCGCTCACGAGTAATGCTAGGCGCCCTTTCATACTCCGCCAACAATTGCACAAAACGTGAGGCTTCACCCTCTGCCTTGGCAATGACCTTGGTCTTATAAGCACTGGACTCTTCGCGCAGGCGGGCCGCTGCACCCCTGGCCCTGGGGAGAATTTCATTGCTGTAGGCCTGCGACTCATTGACCCGTCGCTGGTTATCCTCGCGTGCCTTGATAGCGTCATCAAAAGCCGCCTTGACCTGATCCGGTGGCTTGGCCGGTTGCATCTCCACCGTCGCGACCAGGATGCCGATCTTATACCCATCAAGAATGGTCTGCATGACGATTTGTTGATCCTGGGTTATTTGACCACGCCCCTGGGTCAGGACGAAATCAAGTTTATTTTTGCCTATTACCCGTCTCACTGCACTTTCGGTGACCTGTCGTAAAGTCGCAGCGGGTGCGTTGACATTAAAGATATAGGCAGCAGGGTCACTGATTTGCCAATGCACCGCCACTTCCACATCGACAATATTCTCGTCCTGGGTCAACATCGTGGCTTTATGTGTCAGGGTACGTACCTGGCCCACATTTATCAGGTAGACTTTCTCAATGGGTCTGGGCATACGTATATTCGGTCCCGGCTGCAGGGTCGTTACATATTGACCGAAGCGCAACACGACACCACGTTCCTGTTCGTCTATGGCATAGAACATGTCGTAACTGAGCCAGACAAGCAGCAGTACGACAATGACCAGCCAGTTCAACGGCGATTGACCACCACCCACACCGGTCGGTCGATTGCCAAACAGACCGCCGAGTCCACGTTGCATTTTACGGACTAATTCGTCCAGATCAGGCGGTCCTTCGCCGTTGCCGCGATTACCCCAGGGATCTTTACCCTTGTTACCACCTGGTGGTTCATTCCAAGCCATTCAATCTACTCCTGATTTATGCAATTTCGTTAAAATTAGTCGGATTCACCCATTACCCGCACAGTCACTGCAGGATCATCTCTACGCCACACAATCAAAACATCCCGGGTCCGCCAGACTCCCAGCGCCGCATAATATCATAAAGCACTGGGCTGCCGACTACACTTTAGACCTGAGACAGTAAGGCCGCTTTCAGATCGTGATGACGGCAAAGTTTCCTGAACAATGCGGGCTCCAGAGCGACTTTCATCAACCAGCCTCCCGCATCATGCAGGGATTCTTCGCAAACCGTGCCATGTCGGTAAAGACTGGCTCTGAGTTTACCGGCACTGGCCGGTAAATGCAGCCTGTGCATATCACAATCAGCCCAAAGCTGTCCCGCTATCAGTTGCTTCAGTCCTTCCATCCCCGTGCCCATTTTCGCAGACAGCCATACACGTGTATCCCGATCAGCACCCTGTTCCTGTCGAGCAGAGAGTTGCTCGTGCAGATCAATTTTATTGAATACCTGTATCTGCGGTACATGGGCCGCGCCTATTTCCTCAATGACCCGATTCACTTCCTGCATGTGGACATGACGCTGATCGTCATTGGCATCAATAACATGCAGCAACAAATCAGCCTCCTTGATTTCCTTCAAAGTCGCATGAAAAGATTCGATGAGATCGTGTGGAATATGGCGAATAAATCCGACCGTATCGCCCAAGATGGCCTGTCTGCCCGGCGCGATATCGACTTTACGTAAAGTCGTATCCAGCGTCGCAAATAACTTGTTTGCAGCGTACACCTTAACACCGGTCAGGCCGGTAAACAGCGTGGATTTCCCTGCATTGGTGTAACCCACCAACGAAATGACCGGCGTGTCAGTGTTTTTTCGAAGGCGACGACCCTGAGCACGTTGGCGTTTGACTTTCTCCAGCCTGCCGTTAATCGATTTGATCCTGTGGCCTATCAAGCGCCGGTCGGTTTCCAGTTGGGTCTCACCCGGTCCGCGCAGGCCGATGCCGCCCTTTTGCCTCTCCAGATGTGACCAACCTCTTACCAGACGAGTCGACAGGTGTTGTAATTGCGCCAGTTCCACCTGCAACTTGCCCTCGTAACTGTGGGCACGCTGGGCAAATATGTCGAGTATCAGGCCGATACGATCCAGCACACGGCATTGGAGATGACGTTCCAGATTTCTTTCCTGTGCCGGGCTCAGCTCATGATTGAATATAACAATGTCCGCCTGACAGGCTTCCACCTGTTCACGGATCTGCTCGACTTTACCGCTGCCGATAAAAAAACGTGCGTCGGGTACGACGCGGCTGCCCGTTACCGTGCCCCGGGATTGAAGACCTGAGGAGGCCACCAACTCGATGAACTCATCAAGTTCCTCATGAAACTGGGGACTGCGAAAATCGATGTGGACAAGAATGGCGCTCACGCCAGTCTCGGACAAGTCGTTCAAATGTCTGTCTCGATAAAAATCAAGGAGCCCCGGCTAGGCAGAATCGCTCTCCTCATCTGCTCTCGGTATCTTGATATTACGCGCAGGCACTATGGTCGAAATAGCATGTTTATACACTAGTTGGCTGACGGAATTTTTCAGTAACACGACAAACTGGTCAAATGACTCCACCTGCCCCTGTAACTTGATCCCGTTTATTAAAAATATCGAAACCGGCACTCTCTCTTTCCGTAATGCATTGAGGAAAGGATCCTGCAATGTATGCCCCTTACTCATAAGTTTTCTCCTTATTCTTGTGTCTTCTAATTCTTATCCTGATTGATAGACGCTAAAACCCTCCATGCTCCAAGTATATTACACTCTCTGCGATAAAATGGGGTCATCTAGCGCATATCTCAAGACTTTCGACGTAAAATCCTGTTTCAGCGTGTCAAACCAGCATACATCCTCCTCTGCCCGCAACCAGGTCAGTTGTCGCTTCGCCAATTGTCGCGTTGCAACAACGGCTTTTTCCAGCATTTCCTGCTGACTCAGGTGACCTTGCAGATACTGCCAGACCTGACGATAGCCCACAATTCGCATGGAGGGCATATCCGCTGACAGATCACCACGCTCCAATAAGGCTTCGACTTCGTTTATCAGACCGAATTCCATCATTTTGCTGAATCGAAGTCTAATTCGTTCATGCAGGAATGATCGTTCAGTGGGAGCAATCACTATTTTTTTGCTCGTGAACGGCAGAGCCCGATTATTTTCGATAGAAAAATAACTCGACAAGGGTCTGCCACTGAGCTGATACACCTCCAGAGCACGTTGAATACGTTGCGGGTCATTCGGGTGTATACGCTGGGCGGCCTGCGGATCACAGCGCTGCAAACGTTCATGCATCTTTTGCCAACCGAGCGTCATCGCTTCTTCCGTCAATTGTTGACGAATGGCCTGGTCGGCAGGCGGCAAATCGGCAATTCCCCGCTCCAGTGCACGGAAATACAGGCCCGTTCCACCCACCAGCAGAGGGATTTTGTTCGTGGCATGAATTTCCCGAATTTCTTTCAGGGCGTCTTCTCGAAATTCACCTGCCGAATAGGCATCAGCAGGGTCGCGAATATCAATCAGGCGATGCGGGGTCAGACTCAGAATATCGGCCGTGGGTTTTGCGGTACCTATATCCATGCCTTTATACACCATGGCCGAATCAACACTGATCACCTCAAACGGCATGTGCCGGCACAACTCCACCGCCAGTGCCGTTTTACCGCTGGCGGTGGGCCCCATCAGAAACACCACCGGCAGACAGTGTTGTGAATCAGTCATTGCCTGCCATTATACCGGCCAAATCTGCTTCGCTCAGTGATATCCAGATGGGGGCATGGCTTGCACGACTGGCATCCAGCCCGCTGTTTTCCAGTTGCCTCAACAAATTCGTCATTTCATCCATGCTCATCAACGGATTGGGAATATCATTCACATGTCTGACCAGCGTCAACATCAACGCTTCTCGAATTTCCGTCACCGGCCTGTCTGACACATTCAGGCTCAGGATGTCCTCCACCAGCGTCACAAGATCGGCTTGTGCCAGCAAGCCTGGAATGGCCCGCACCATGCAGCGACCCGGCCCGGCCAAAGCCAGGTGCATGGCGTAATCTTCAAGCAATGGGCACAGGGATGAAAATACTTTTTCCTGTTCTTCGCTGACAGCAAAACTGACGGGGACCAGCAAGGGCCGGGCTTTGATCGTCACCCCGCTGCCAAGCGATTTCAATTTTGTCAATACGAGATGTTTTTTTGCCGCTTCAATATTGATCAACAATATCCCGGTACCGCGTCGCGTCAGTATATAGTTTGGCAAAATTTGCAACAGCACCTTGCCCAATACCGGTACATCGCCGCTCAGATCGCTTTGCCCCCTGGCATACAATTCACCATAGCTCGTCCTGACTTCGCCGATAATATTATGCCGTTGCCGGTATGGTGAGCCCGCGTTTACCGACGACATCTCCTGCCCCTGTTCATCGGACTCGGGACCGGGATCTGAATACAGATCCGAGTCATCTGCCAGCGCTTTGGACAGTGCGGCATAAATAAAGTCATGCACATCTCTGGCGTGGCGAAAACGGACTTCATGTTTGCTGGGATGAACATTGACGTCTGCAGCCTGCAGGTCCAGCTCCAGATAAAGAACGTAAGACGGAAAGCGCCCGCCGGCAAGCTGACCCTCACATGCCAGTCGGATTGCATGATTAAGCCGCGGGTCACGTATCATCCTGCCATTGAGATAAAAATACTGTTTGTCTGTTGTACTTCGCGCCAGATCGCCGACACCCAGCCAACCGCAAAGACGCATATCACCCGCTTCACAGTCCAGGGCAAGGGCCTGGCGAATAAAGGCCTGTCCCAGTAGACCGGCCACACGGGCACCCGAGTTGTCGCCGGCGGCGCGGCAAGTCAGTATCTTCCTGTCGTTATGCCTGAGCTCCATGCTCACATCGCTGCGACTTAAAGCCAGCCGTCGCACCATCTCCAGGATATGCAGAAATTCCGTGCGCTCACTGCGAAGAAACTTTTTTCGCGCAGGTGTATTGTGGAACAAATTTCTCACTTCAACCGTCGTGCCCACCGGGTGGGCGGCGGGCCTGCATTCAGACCGGCCGCTTTCAGGATCAATCGTCAAGCGTACAGCCTGTTCCATAGACATAATGCGGGAGGTGAGTGTCAAGGCCGCCACCGATGATATGCTCGGCAGGGCCTCACCGCGAAAACCGAGACTTCGGATCGCCATAAGATCGGATGCATCACTCAGTTTGGCGGTGGCATGTCGCTCCAACGCCAGCTGCAGATCCTCGGGATGGATGCCATGACCATT
Organism: Gammaproteobacteria bacterium; assembly: GCA_024278135.1. Classification (GTDB taxonomy): domain Bacteria; phylum Pseudomonadota; class Gammaproteobacteria; order Eutrophobiales; family Eutrophobiaceae; genus WLWS01. The sequence goes on along the minus strand of JAJRTU010000239.1, from coordinate 6,229 downwards.
GTCTGTAACACGAATGAAGCGGCTGCCGGCCTTGCCGACCTCTATAACAATACGGCCGGCATCTGCATCCAGGCAATTTTCCAGTAATTCCTTGATCACGGAAGCCGGTCTTTCTATTACTTCTCCGGCGGCTATTTGATTGGCCAGTGTGGACGACAGCCTTTTTATTCTGGGTATCTCTGCGCTCTCTGACATGGGCCGATATCCTAGCCCCTTCAGGCAGGGTTTACGAGTCCGGTCGACTCTCTAACTCGCCGGGATAGTCAGGACCTGTCCAACTTTTATCCGATTGTTTGTCAGCCTGTTGGCACTACGCAACTTTTTTATACTGACTCTGTATTGCTGTGCGATCATGGACAGGGTATCGCCGCGGGTAATGATGTGCTTGCGGGAAGCCAGTAAAGTCCCTTCCGGTGCATAATCATTGAAATAACTTTTCAGTCCATTCCTGATGGCACCGGCAACCTTGTGACGATGCTGTTCGCTGCGAAGTTTTTTCTCTTCTTTCGGATTTGAAATATAGGCGGTTTCAATCAGTATCGAAGGGATGTCTGGAGATTTCAGCACCGCGAAGGCGGCGGCTTCCACATGCTTTTTATGTACCGTGCCCACCTGCTTCAGACCACCGAGAACACGATCCGCGACATCAATACTGGCTTCCAGACTGGCCGTTTGCGACAGATCCAGCAACACGGAAACCAGTACATCCTCCTTGTCATCAAGACTCACGCCGCCAATCAAATCTGAAGCATTTTCCTGCTCCGCCAACCAGCGCGCATGTTCACTGCTGGCACCCCGTTTTGACAGAACGTAAACCGAAGAGCCATGTACCGTCGGATCGCGAAAGGCATCGGCATGGATAGAGACAAACAAATCCGCCTTGTATTTCCGCGCCGCACCGATACGCTTACGCAAGCGCAAAAAATAATCGCCTTTTCGGGTGAGCACCGCCTTCATGCCGTGTTCGGCATTGATCATCTCGGCAAGTTGCTTTGCCAGTGCCAGCACTACATCTTTTTCATAGGTGCCGCGCGGCCCTTTTGCGCCGGGATCTTCACCGCCATGACCGGCATCGATAGCGATAATGACATCACGCAGTTTGTTTTCCTGAAGCTCATTTTCCGGATCCACAGTCCGGGGGGCCTGTTCATCAGGCTGCTTACTGAACAGGTCCACAACCAGTCGATGTCCATAATGCTTGTTCGGCTGCAAATGAAAACTGTTCGTACGGGAAAACTTTTTCAGGTCCAGTACCACGCGCAAGTCATTTTCGTTTCGACGCGCACCACGAACACGTTGTAAAAATTTGTCGTTTATTCCAGGTTGAGTAAGCTCGACATTGGACTCGGCATTATCAATATCGATCACGACCCGGAAAGGATTGTCGAGCATACTGAGCTGGTATTCCACGGTTTCGCTGATATCAAACACCACGCGGGTGCTGTCCGGCGCCGCCCAGATACGCACATTTTCAATGCGAACAGCTTCCGCCTGTGCAAAAGCAGTCAGGCCGATGAATACGAGGCTGATGAGTATACGCATGTCTTTACTTGCGATAGATTAAACTTTCTTCAATACTATACTGCTGTTAGCAGAATCATTTCAATATATTATTAAGATATCAATCTATATTGTTGTTTTAAATGATATAAGTGTAGCAAATTTACTATAGTATGCCAGCAGGCTTTATGCCAACCGAGCATCAGAAAGAGCAGAGCAACGCTTTGAGTGATTGTGCCTCAAGTTATTGAATAGTATCTAATAATTCTTTGCCTGTTGCTGATTTAGCCTGCAGATCCAGAACCCGGCCACTGGCGGCCAGGCTGATGAGCACCAGCAGATCGGGTTCAGTCAACACCGCATCCGCTTTTTCCGGCCATTCCAGCAAAGCGATGCTGTGGCCATCAAAATAGTCCCGAAAACCGATGTGCTCCAGTTCTTCAGGCGCATGCAGACGGTAAAGGTCGAAGTGAAAAACAGTGATGTCATCCAGATCATAGGGCTCCACCAGCGTATAGGTTGGGCTTTTAACCTTGCCCTGATAGCCCCTGGCTCGCAGGAAGCCCCTGACCAGCGTTGTCTTGCCGGCCCCCAGTTCCCCCTGCAGATGCAAAGTCGTGCCCGGCCGACAGTGTTCTCCCAACTGATGTCCCAGCGCCTCCATGGCCTGTGCTGATTCTATCTGCAACAGCATAAGCTCATGGATTGGCCAGACTCCGCAGTACGGGCATCAGATCGCCGGCCAGCATGCCTCGCTCACCCTGCTTTGCCGCTTCATCTGCCGCCACGCTATGCAGGCAGACGCCGACACGGGCAGCATCGGCAAGCGCCAGGCCCTGAGCTTTCAGCCCGCCAAGCACACCTGACAATACATCACCCATACCGCCGCTGGCCATGCCGGGATTACCTGCACTGCAAATCGCTGTAGATTGCTCTGCATCAACAACCAGCGTGCCACAGCCTTTCAGGACACAGACACCGCCATACTCCTTTTGCAGCGCGTTCGCGGCAGCAAAACGGTCCGCCTGCACTTCAGAACGACTGCAGGCCAGCAGCCTCGCCGCCTCACCGGGATGCGGTGTCAATATCCACCGGCTGGAACAGCAGGGCTCTGCCGCCAGCAGGTTCAGGGCATCCGCATCCATGACCAACGGCAAGTGGCTCTGTAAACATTTTGCCAGCAACGCTGCTGCCCATGCAGATTGACCGAGACCCGGGCCAATGACAATCACGTTGGCCTTTGACAACAAGGCGTTCACATCCTGAGCTGAGTGCACAGCACAGGTCATCAGTTCGGGTCGAAGCAGTGGAATATTCAGAGCATGTTCCGGCCGCGTGGCGACGGTCACCAGACCTGCACCGACACGCAGAGCCGCCTCGGCGGCCATACGTACTGCACCGGCATAACCGTAATCACCGCCGATCACCAGCACATGACCACACTGTCCCTTGTGGGTGCTGCGCTCACGCAAGGGTAAGTGTGACTTCAGGGCATTCAATTCAAGTCGGCTGGCGGAGGCAGTAACCCGATCATAAATATCGGCCGGGACGGCCAGATCAGAAAAAACAAGTTCACCGGTACAGGATGGCCCGTCTGCCGTTATCAATCCCTGCTTCATACCGATAAAGGTAATCGTGGTATCGGCCCTGACAGAGACCCCCATACACATACCTGTATCGGCATGCAGGCCCGAAGGGATGTCCAGCGACAGTACCGCCTGCGCCAGATTGTTGATGTCTTCGATCAACTGACGCCATTCACCGCTGGGCTCACGATCCAGTCCTGTGCCCAGCAAGCCGTCAACAACAACATCCGCCGTCTCAATCAGGGCGGGACTGTACATCTCAGGTTGAAGTCCACAGGCCTGACATTTTTTTGCGGCCGCTCCGGCATCATCGCTGCGTTTCGAGCCATCGCCGGCTTGAATGAGACTGACATCAAGACCACTCTCCCGTGCCAGCCTGGCAAGGATGTAGCCATCACCACCGTTGTTGCCCGGGCCGCAAAGCACCGCGATCCGCCCGACCTGTGGCCACCGTCTGCGTAATACATCGAAAGCCGCCTGACCAGCCCGCTCCATCAGGACCAGACCGGGAATATTCCTTTCCTGAATGGCAATGCGATCCAGTTCGCGTACCGCCGTGGCCGTATACAAATCCTGGGGTAAATCAAACGGCGTAAGCGTCATCAGATATTAAAATACTTCGCCCTGTAGTGCTGCAACTCCTCAATGGAATCGTGTATATCATCCATCGCCAGGTGGCTGGCATTTTTGACAAACTGATCCTTGCCGGTAGTCCAGCGTTTGACCAGTTCCTTGACTGTACTGACATCCAGGTTGCGGTAAAGGAAATATTTTTCCAGTTCCGGCATCAATCGATACATAAAACGACGGTCCTGACAGATACTGTTACCACACATGGGAGAGGCATTACCGGGCACATGCTCCTGTAAAAACTCAAGTGTCATGCGTTCCGCATCAGATACCGAGTATTCGCTGATACGGACGCGATCAAGCAAGCCGGATTTACCGTGCTGTCGGGTATTCCATTCATCCATCGCCTGCAGGACAGATTCTTCCTGAAAAATAGCAACGATCGGGCCTTCAGCCAGTAAATTGAGTTCCTTGTCGGTAATGGCAGTCGCAATCTCAATGATATCGTCCTCGTCGGGATCAAGACCGGTCATTTCCAGATCTATCCAGATGAGATTGTCAGATGATTGTGTCATATAATTTTCCAACTGATTGTTTAAATAGGTATTTTAATGATGATACGGCCTGATAGTAAATCATCCTGATGATAAATGCCCGCACTCGCTTTGAAATTCTGATGGAATTCACCAAACAAACGAGGGTCGGAAGCTTATTGGCTGAATTAGTTACCAGCCCCCGTGCAGCTGTTCAGGGGCACTTTGATTTTATTCCTGATAAACTCGGAGCTTGAATACCCCTTAAATCGGTCATCAGCAACAGGACAATTAATGAACACTTTCAGTTACCTATTTCTTTTCGTCATTATCAGCGGTTTTGCCATCCAGTGGCTGCTGACACAACGGCAGATTTCTCATGTGGGCAAACACAGAGGGCAGGTCCCAGCGGCCTTCAGTGACAGGATCCCGCTGGAAGATCACCAGAAAGCGGCCGACTACACCCGGGCGAAGGCAAAAACCGGGCTGGCTGAGCTCAGTGTCGCGACGTTGATTTTGCTCGTCTGGACATTGGGCGGCGGACTGCAGTGGCTTGACTCGCTTTGGCGGGGCCTGGGACTGGCGGAAATCATCACCGGAACAGGTTTTATTTTTTCAGTCATTTTGATTGGTTCACTGCTCGACCTCCCCCTGTCCATTTACCGTACCTTTAAACTGGAACAGCACTTCGGTTTTAACAATACAACGAAGAAGACATTTGTTGTCGACCTGATCAAAAATACCGTTCTGATGTTGCTCATCGGTATTCCTCTGCTGATGCTGGTATTGTGGATTATGCAAAATGCCGGCAGCTACTGGTGGTTGTACGTCTGGCTGACCTGGCTCGGCTTCAGTCTGTTCATGATGTGGGCCTATCCGGCGTTTATCGCCCCGCTGTTCAACGAATTCCGCCCGCTGGATGAAGGCGAATTAAAACAACGTATCGAGAATCTGCTGGCCCGCAATGGTTTCACCAGCCAGGGGATCTTCGTCATGGACGGTTCATCACGTTCCTCCCATGGCAATGCCTATTTCACCGGTCTGGGTGCCAACAAACGTATTGTGTTTTTTGATACGCTGATTGAGGACTTAAGCGCCGATGAGATCGAGGCTGTACTTGCCCACGAGCTTGGTCACTTCAAGTGTCATCACATCAGGAAACGTATTGTGATGCTCGCGTCCATGTTCCTTGCCGGTTTTGCCCTGCTCGGCTGGCTGATCAATCTGCCCTGGTTCTACCAGGGTCTCGGCGTCAGCGAACCCTCTACCTACATGGCGCTGACATTATTCTTACTGGTCTCGCCGGCCTTTACATTATTTCTGCAGCCTGTTTTTTCCAAAATGTCACGTCAGCACGAATTCGAAGCCGATGACTTTGCTGCGGCCCAGGCCCGGCCTGCGGATTTGATCCAGGCGCTGGTGAAACTGTACAAGGAAAATGCCAATACCCTGACCCCCGATCCCCTGTATTCGGCCTTTCACGATTCTCATCCGCCTGCGCCCATCCGCATTGCGCATCTGGCTGCCAAGATGAGCTGAACCTGTGCTTTAAACCAGTGGCCACCAGTAAATCGCCCGCCATGCCGGACTTGATCCCGCGTCCGGTGAAAAAAATCAGCCGGACAGGCGGCCTCTTGCTGCTTTCATTATTGTTTTTTTTAATGATTCAGGAAACCGGCCATGCCAACGATATTGACCGGGGCGAAGCACTGCACAACGAACATTGCCTGCGCTGTCACCGACACGATATCTACGAAAGACCGGACCGGACAGTTGACAATCTTCCTCAACTCCAGCAACGAGTCAAACAGTGTGAGTTAGCGAATGAGCTGTTGTGGTTTGAGGAAGAAGTCAACGATGTTAGCGCCTATCTAAACGCCAACTATTATTTATTCGGCGTCAAATAACAATCAATCGGCCTGGATGAAATGAAAAGCACAGAGTTTGTTTCCATCCATGTCACGGAAGTATCCACCATAAAATTCACCGTCACCGCGGGGACCCGGCGCACCTTCATCCTGACTGCCCAGGGCCAGTGCC
>JAJRTU010000238.1 GCA_024278135.1 Gammaproteobacteria bacterium | reverse complement strand
CGCCGATAAAACATTGACATGATCGATCAATACTTACTATGAAAAACAAACGAAATTATTATCGCATCCTGCATGTTCAACCCGATGCCCCAAAGGAGATCATTCAGTCCAGTTATCGGACTTTGATGCAAAAACTCAAGGCACATCCTGATTTGGGAGGTGAGGAATGGAATGCTACTGTCATCAACGAAGCATACCGGGTGTTGATGGACTCAAAAAAACGCAAAGAATACGATACCGGTTTGTTTCAGACCGAAAGCCACAGCACACTCGGAAAACAAAATCACAATCAGCGACAGGGAACCTCAGTTGAACCGGCCGATGAAGACTGGAGACCTTTTCAGGCTACAGTGATTGATAACATATAACACATCCTGAACGAAACATTCCCGATATTTCACTTCCCTGGAAACTGCTTCCAGGAACTGTCATTCGACAGACAACAATCCACCAACTTCTGAAATTCCTTAAAGTTGTCAACAACAGCATCGGGTACATGCGGGTGTTTTATCGTACCGGGAAATATTTTGTCCAGCCATCCCTTATCCCAACAAGCTCCGTTGAAAAATATACTGGTAACACCCGCAGCTTCCGATGCCGCCATATCCGTCGTACTGTCTCCAACATGCCAGATTTCCAGACCCGGAGTCAATTCAAGATCTTTGATGCCTTTCAGTATTAAGTCCGGAGCAGGTTTCCGGTAGACCACATCATCCCCGCAAACCAGAATATCGAACAGATCGCTCCAACCGGTAACATTTATAACACTGATTTCATGCTCCAGGAATTCCCGATCCCTGTTGGTAAGAACACCGAGTTTTATCCCAAGACGACGAAAGTGGCGCAACATATCCTCAATTCCGTCTTCGAATGGATGAATTTCCCCGAAATGCTTTCGATAGCACTTATTAAACTCCCTGTGTGCTGTCATTTTTGCTTCACTATCCTGATCAAACAGAACTTCAAATATATCTGTCCTGGATATTTTTTTATCCGCTTTTAATTTGGGGTGTAATCTCTGAAAATCACGCACATAAGAAACCAGCCTGGCATCCTCTTCAGTCTTGCTCTTCCCCGGTGCAGTCAGTCTTTCCAGCAAACCGAGTTCATCAAACATCAACAGCACGTCATCCACGGCGTGATACATCGCATCAAGTGTATCAACGAGTGTTGCATGCCAGTCGAACAGGATGGCTTTCGGAGCAGTGAGTTTCATCTTTCAGAGGGACAATATGACAATGACAGGCGCCTCTTGTTCTTCATCGATATCCCCTGTCGCGGCCCATTCCCGGGGATTCCGTCATTACCGGTTTACAAGGCCGCAGCCTGATTCGTTTATGTAATACCGGACGGGATATTGACTGATAATACGCAAGGTCGTTGGAAACTCAAGAGCTAAATCAAGCCCGGGATCATTAAAATCAAGGTCGCCTGTCCGCCATCGCGGCTTACGTGATGGCACAGTATTTGCTAATATAATATTTTCCCTGATGCTTAAATCACCACATGAACAGTTTGCTCCGAAATAACTTAGGTTTGATCCTGTTTTGGCTTTCTGTATTTATCATAATGGATCTCTCCATCCTCGGTCTGAATATCTGGATCTCCATCGAAATAGATAAAGATACAGCGGCAATCAACCTGGCCGGCCGGCAGCGTATGCTGTCCCAGCGTATTACCAAGGGCATCCTGTCAATTGATAATCAACAAATTCAGGAGAAGATTGATTTTCAAGATGAACTGAGCGAGCTTAATGCGTCATACAAATTATTTGATCAAACGCTTCTGGCTTTTAAAAACGGTGGATCAGTTCTCGGAACGAAACAAACACCTGTTACGTTGAAAGCGGTTGAGGATGACCACCAGAGAAGAATAATTGAGCGGACCATCGCGCTTTGGAATCCGCTTAAATCATTACTGGACGAACTCTTTTACGATAAGAAAATATCCATCGGGCGAATTACTTATATTCGAGACTATGCAATGTTAAACAACAATGCTTTGTTGGCCTTGATGAATGATCTCACTTCCACGATGGAAGATGCAGCAAGAGACAAGACCAGAAGGATTCGTATTTTTCAAACTGTAGCAATGGTATTGGCATTTGTCAGCTTTATGGTCGTTTTATTGCAGGTATTCCAACGGATAAAATTCATAAGTCAAAATGAAAAATTCCTGAGCATTATTATTGATAATATCGACACCTGCGTATTAATACATAACGAAGCTGGAAAAATTGAGAATTGCAACTCGCGTTCCACAGAATTGTTCGGTTTTGAGCGAGATGAAATTATTGGAGAAAATATAAACACACTGATCAGAGACATAGACTCGGAATTGATAGGAAAACGAAAGGACGGAACCTGCTTTTTTGCAAGCATGGAACATAATGCATTAACCGTAGATAAAACACCGCTCGTAATTAAAACCGTTCGCGATATCTCTTCACAAAGAGTTGCGGAACAGAGCTTAACCAGATTGGCCTACTATGATCCATTAACCAGTCTCCCCAATCGTATCCTGTTAAAGGATCGCATGACCCAGGAAATTGGACGTGCGCACCGTAATAAGAAGATGATTGCCATTTTTTTTATTGATCTCGACGGATTTAAAACGGTAAATGATACAGCCGGTCACAAGATAGGAGATTTGCTGCTTATTGACGTGGCAAAAATTCTAAAAGCTTCTGTAAGACAAAATGATTCTGTTTGCCGTTGGGGTGGCGATGAATTTATTGTGATGTATACGGATATTGATAATTTAGACAGCTGTAACAAATTGGCTGAAAACCTGATCAGGAATATTTCCGGCATCACACATGTACGAAACAGGAGAATCCAACTGGGCGCCAGCATCGGTATAAGCATTTATCCTCTGGGTTCCGACAACCCTGATATTCTTGTCTCACAGGCGGATGTCGCGATGTACGAAGCAAAGAAATCCGGTAAAAACAACTATCGTCTGCATCAAAATGTGAAGACGAAAACCTGGCATAATAATAAATTGAATACCGGCAGCTCGAATAAGGCTGATACCCGGACAGACACCCGTACTACCACCGCGCCCTGTTTCAGAAAGGACGGCGCTTGCTCAAACGGGAGCTGATTTTCAAGTATCGTTCGGAAAGTTGAGCCATCGATTCGAACAGTTCCAATGTCACGGACAAAGGCCATAAGCAAACGAACTGGATGCGCT
>JAJRTU010000237.1 GCA_024278135.1 Gammaproteobacteria bacterium | reverse complement strand
ATGACATAACGTAACAAATGAAATCTGCCTTATTCCCCTTAGCTGCATTTTATTTATTTACTATAGAGAGAAACAATTACGCCGGGCTTGTTCAACAATACGATAAGTCGCGGCTGGCGCGCGACTTATCCTTATTCGTTGCGACTTATCCTTATTCGTTATGTTCATAAAGTTTTTGAATCGCAGGGGATAAGCATTTCTGAATTTATCAGATGCCTGCGACTGGAAAACTGTCGGCGTGATTTAGTCAACGAACGAAACAGTCGCAGGGGAATAATGAATATTGCATTCAGTTGGGGTTTTAACAGTGCTGCCCATTTCAGTCATTTATTTCGGCAACGGTATGGGATGTCAGCAAGTGATTATCGTCGTCTGCATGCAAGCAGGAAACCGGAGAGCACGAAAAACAACTTGATTTGCTGAAATAATCCGTTTTCGGCTCTTCTCCAAATTAATATTGATTAGGACGACTGCAGGTGAACTATCCCCGGTTTTTACTGTCCAGCGTAGTGACACATAGAGCTGATTTCGTACATATGTATCTTGCAAATATCTTTTTTAAATGTCGATTGCTTTGAAAAAGACAACTTGCAGGTTTTTTATTAATAAGTCATCATGCTAATCAATGAAATCGTTTTTTATCAAATATCTACTCTTCATGGTACTGATGTCTGGAACACTTATTCCAGTACATGCGTACACGCATTCGTTCGATTGTTCTTCGCCGACTGAACAACAGGTGACAGAGGTTGCGGACGGTCAGAGTGATATACAGACGGTTAATTGTGATCATTGTTGCCACTTCTCCGCGCATTCTGTCGTTATTCCGCGATCGAATCGGAGCGTATCACAACTGACGGTTAAAGCAGGCATTTCAGTCAATTACAGTGTTGTTTATCATGCCCTGCTTGCTGATCCCCTTTATCACCCTCCAATTCTCTCTTAATAATTTAACTCAATAAATTATTGCCGCGTGTCGGTTTTATGGGCACGTGCTTTATTTATCTCTGTTTATCGTGAGTGATTGCAACACGCTTGTGTTCGGCAATTCGATTTAAATAAACCTGACAACACTTCCCGGGTGTTGTTGCAATAATTTACGATTTTCAACCCTTAACCTATACAGTAATTGAAGAACAGTTATGCGAAACAGTAATCTATTGTTAATTATTCTGGTATGTAGTATCAACGCCGTCTTTATCGATGTGGCTGCAGAAGGAGACACTTCGCCCGACGCTGCACTATCGGAAACGGTACGTAGTACATTAAATTCAAACCCCGGTGTTCAATCTGCACAGGCAGCACTCGATGCCGCTGTTGCCCTTGAGCGTGCCGGTAACAGACCCCTTTACAATCCTGAGATCGAAATTGATGCGGAAGATGCCGTGGATCAGTCTGCGTACATCGGTATCAGTCAGTCCATTGACTGGAATAACAAGCGTGGCGCCCGAGGCAGTGTTGCTCTGAATGAACGCCTGGCCGTAGCGGCTGCACTGCATCAGATCAAGCAGAAACTCGCTATAGAGCTTCTCAATGCCATTACTCAGAATGATGTCGCCCAGCGGCTTTTCCGCCTGGCCGGCGAGCGTGAGAAATTGATGCGACAGTTTGCCGCACTGGCGGCCCAGCGGCGCAAAGCAGGGGACCTCAATCAGGTGGAACTGGATCTTGCCCGGCTCGCTCTGGCCGAAGCGCAACTGCAGCGCTCTCAGGTGAAATTCACGATGGCCGAATCTCGCCGGGCGCTGACGGCTGTACTTGGAGAAGACGGGCCTGCACTGCCGACATTAACGGATACCCCTGCCAATGCAGATTTGGAAACACCGGATATTGAACAATTACTGAACAATCTGCCTGCCATGCAGGTACAGCGCGCCCGTATCGCGGCGGCGAGCAGGCGGGTTAAATTGCGCAGTCTTGAGACACGTCCCGACCCCACTGTGGGTGTGCGTGTTGGACGGGAGGAATCCGATTTGATTGCCGGTCTGAACGTTTCCATTCCTTTATTCGTACGAAATAACTTCAGTGCCGAGGTGGAAAGTGCCAATGCGGAGCGTATGCAGGTGGAACTGGAAGCACAGGACATGTACCGGCGCGCCCGGGCACAGTTGATGACGAGCATAGAGCGTTATCAGTTAACCAATACGGCCTGGGAAAACTGGAAGAGACTGGGTGCGAAGAGCCTCGGCAGTCAGGTGAAGTTGCTGGAGCGACTCTGGCGTGCCGGAGAAATCAGTACCACTGATTATCTGGTGCAGATTAACCAGACGCTGGATACACAAACCGCCGCGGAGGGCTTACGCGCGCGTCTCTGGCAATCGTGGCTTGACTGGCTGGCGGCCAGTGGTCAGGTGGAAAGCTGGTTGGGCTTGTCCAGTTCATCCTGAGCCTCTCGAAAAGAAATTAACTAGACATTCAAACAGAAATATTCTGGCGTGCAGGAGAAAAAAACTATGATTCAATTTATTCGCATTCTATCGTTACTGGCATTGCTTGGCGGCTGGTTCGGGTGGAGCACCACGTTTGCGGAGTCAGGGCATGACGAATCAACCTCGGATCACGGGGAAGAAGGCGGACATGATGAAGGGATCATCGAGATGGACAGTGCACAACGGGCAAAGTCCGGTGTGCTTGTGGATAAAGTGGCAAAACGTTCCCTGACCAATGAAGTACTGGCCCCGGGCGAAGTGGTGGTGAACAGTTATCAGTCCTCACAGGTGACACCGCGAATTCCGGCGCAAATTGTCGCTCGCCATGTGCGTCTGGGTGATCATGTTACAGTCGGACAGCCCTTGCTTACCTTGTCCAGTGTTGAGATGGCGGAAGCGCAGGGCAATCTTTTGATCACCAGCCGGGAATGGCAGCGGGTAAAAAAGCTGGGGCGGGAAGTAGTGTCTGAGAGACGTTACATTGAAGCCCAGGTCGCCCATCAGCAGGCGCTGGCGAAAGTCCGGGCCTTCGGTATGACAGCGACACAAATTCAGGTGCTTTCGAAACAGAATGATGTATCAAAAGCCACAGGCGCTTTTGATTTACTGGCCTCTCAGGAAGGGGTGGTCATCAGTGATAATTTTGTTATCGGAGAGGTCATCGAACCCGGCAGAGTCCTGTTTGAACTGACGAAAGAAAGCTCGATCTGGATTGAGGCGCGCCTGCGTCCGGAAGATGCGGCCCAGGTCACGGTCGGCACCAGGGCCCGGGTCAGCCGTGATGGCAACCACTGGCTTGATGGTGAAGTGATTCAACTTCATCACCGCCTGGATGAACGCACCCGAACCCAGTCGGTGCGCATTCAGGTCGATAACATAGATGAAGAACTGCATCCCGGCCAGTTTGTTGATGTCGCTATATTGGTGGGTGATGGCGTAATGAAGCTGGCTGTGCCACAAACTTCTCTACTGCTGATGGAAGGCAGCCCCACGGTATTCGTACTTGATGGCGATGATATTCGTCCGCAAATGATCTCGACCGGTGGAAGCTATGGTGAGTGGACTGAGGTCAAAGCAGGTCTCTCAAGCGGTGATGAAATCGTGGTGGAGGGTGCCTTCCTGCTCAAATCTCTGTTGTTGAAATCACAAATGGGTGAAGGGCATGGACATTAGGCCTCTGTCGGACTCAGGAGAACAGCATTATGTTGAATAGTTTGGTTGAAGCATCGTTACGCTATAAATTTCTTGTCATCATTATTTTTTCCGTTATTGCATTTCTTGGCTGGCGGGCCGTAAATACGGTACCCATCGACGCCTTTCCCGATGTTACGCCCATCCAGGTCAATATTTATACCGAATCGCCAGGTCTTGCAGCGGAGGATGTCGAGAAATTACTCAGCTTTCCGATCGAATCGGGTATGGCCGGCCTGCCGTCAGTACAACAGATCCGTTCGGTCAGTTTATTTGGTCTGTCTTATGTCTCTGTCTATTTCGAAGACGATATGGATATTTATTTTGCCCGGCGACTGGTGATGGAACGCCTGCAGGAAGTGGCTGGGCGTATTCCGGAAGGCTACGGTACTCCGGAAATGGGGCCGAATACTTCAGGTCTGGGTCAGGTCTTCTGGTATACGGTGGAGCGGGCCGACGAGTCACTCACTGACATTACCGACATGGATCTGCGGACATTGCAGGACTGGTCAGTACGTTTGATTCTGCGCACAGCTCCCGGTGTCGATGACGTGACGTCCTGGGGAGGACAGGAGCGGCAATTTCAGGTGGTCATCGATCCTTTACGACTTATCAAATACGAGCTCGGTTTCAAGGCGATCATTGAGGCCATTGAAACCAATAATCGCCAGGTCGGTGGTCAGTATATCGATCTGGGTCAGGAGCAATACCTGGTCCGTGGTTTGGGATTGGTCAGAGACGAAAATGATCTGGGAAAGATTGTTATCAAAGTCAATGACGGAGTACCGGTTTACCTGCGCGATGTGGCGGAAATCAAGCAGGCGCCCTCATTACGATTTGGTGCCGTCACCCGCGATGGTAAAGAAGTGGTACTGGGTATGGCCTTGTCCCGTATTGGTGAAAACGCCAAAAATGTTGTCGACGCAGTAAAAGCGAAGGTGGATATTGTCAAGGCCAGCTTGCCCGATGGTATTGTATTTCGCCCCGTATATGAACGGACTGACCTGGTAGAAAAAGCTGTCTCGACTGCGGAGCGGGCCCTGATCGAAGGATCCATATTGGTTGCCATCGTGCTGTTTCTTTTTCTGGGCGAACTGCGATCGGCGGTGGTGGTGATTTCCGCTTTGCCTCTGGCGATGTTAATCGCCTTTATTTTTATGGGGCAAATGGGATTGTCAGCCAATCTCATGTCATTGGCGGGCCTGGCGATCGGGATTGGAATGATGGTGGACGGGGCTGTCGTTATGGTGGAAAACTCTTTTCGGATCATGGCGGAGCGATTCGAGGCTGGAGAGAAGGTTGATCGCACCGCTGCGGTGTTGACCGCCGCGCGTGAAGTTGCCAACCCTGTCTCTTTTGCCATTTTGATTATTATTGTCGTGTTTTTGCCCTTATTCAGTCTCCAGGGGCTGGAGGGAAAATTGTTCAAACCGATGGCGTTTAATATCAGTTTTGCGATGGCGGGGTCTTTGCTGCTGACCTTGACCTTGATCCCGGTGTTGGCCTCAATGATCCTGAAACCCAAACCCGAGAAAGACACGTTGCTGGTACGCGCGGTCAAGAAGGTCTTTCTGCCATTGCTGGAAACAGCCCTGAACAATAAGAAAACCGTAATTACCTCGGCTCTGGTATTATTGATAGCGAGCTTGTCGCTGTTTCCGTTTTTAGGCAAAGAGTTCATGCCACAACTGCAGGAAGGCTCGATCATGTGGCGGGTCACATCGATACCGTCAACCTCGCTGGATCAATCTATACAAATCTCCAAGGATATAGAAAATGCTCTCAGTCGTTTCCCGGAAGTCAATACCACGATTGCCATGATCGGTCGTGCGGAGAAGGGTGAGACAGCGGACGTCAATTATATGGAGATATACACGGAGCTGAAACCGCATGATGAATGGTCCAGTGATCGTTCGATTGAAGCCCTGGCTGACGCCATGCGGGAAGTACTGGAAGAAGTGGTACCGACTGCGGTTATTGCCTTTACCCAACCGATACAGATGCGGGTGGAGGAATTGATCTCGGGTGTTCGGGCGACACTGGCCACCAAGATCTACGGTGAAGAGCTGGAGGAACTGGATCGGATCAGTCAGGAAATCAAAGATCTCATCGCGGAGGTTCCCGGCGTAGCCGATTTGTCTCTGGAGGCCAATCTGGGTAAGCCCCAAATACGGATCCAGGTTGATCGGGATCAACTCGCCCGCTACGGACTCAATGCCGATGATGTGCTTACGATAGTGCGTACCGGGATCGGAAATGAGCCGGTCAGTACTTTGATAGATGGTGTGAAACGTTTCGATATTACGGCACGTTTGCAGGACGATCAAAAACAATCGGTTGAATCCATTAGAGATATTCCTTTGCGTACTGCCGACGGTGCCATTATTCCGCTGTCGCGAGTGGCCAATATCACCATTGCTGAAGGTTATTCTTTTGTGCGTCGTGAACAACTGCAACGTTATGCTGTGATCCAGATGGATGTACGCGGTCGGGATGTGGATAGCTTTGTGAAAGAGGCCAATGCCCTTATTGAAAAGCAAATTGATCTGCCGCCGGGTTACTGGATTGAGTGGGGCGGTGCATTTGAGAATCAGCAACGCGCCCTGCAACGCTTGTCGGTTATTGTGCCGCTGACTATCTTTTTTATCTTTGTCCTGCTGTACACGGCTTTCAATTCCATCAAGTACGCCGCGATGATTATTGCCAATGTACCGTTTGCCACAATTGGTGGTGTCATTGCCCTGTTTATCAGCGGGCAGTATTTGTCTGTTCCTTCAGCGATTGGATTCATCGCCGTATTCGGTGTCGCCATGCTTAACGGGATAGTGCTGGTCAGTTTTATTAATGAGCTGAGAGAGAAAGGTCACAGTGTGGTCGATGCGGTGCGTAAGGGCACGGAACTGCGGCTGCGACCCGTGTTGATGACGGCAAGTGTGGCCATCCTTGGTCTTATTCCCATGTTGCTTTCCAGTGGCGTCGGGGCGGAGACTCAACGCCCCTTGGCCTCGGTCGTGGTCGGGGGATTGATCAGTTCGACCTTCTTGACACTGGTTCTGCTACCCGTTATTTATGAATGGGTTGAAAACCGGGAGAAAAAATCAGCATGAACAGCAAATTGAGCATAGAGTGTTATCCGGTTCTGTCTATTTGTGCCCGTTTCCAGGAGAACTGAAAATATGATCGAAATTAAAGCATTTATTCATCGAAATACCGTGTCTGATGTTGTTCACGCACTGGACAAAGCGGGCTTCAAAAACCTGTCCATAATCGATGTGAAGAGCACTTTGAAAGCATCCAGCACTGAAGAGCAGGAATACTCCATGGACATAGGTGAAAAGGTTATTACCGAAGCCAAGCTGGAATTAATCTGTGAGGAAATACAGCAGGACGAAGCGGTGCACATTATACGAAGCGCTGCTATCACGGGAAAGCCTGATGCAGGCTGGATATATGTTTCGCCCATTGCTGCGGTTTACGCCATTGAGGGAGAGTGACAACACGCAGATGCGGGTAAGAGTCATTATCACAGTCTGATTATGAGCCACGCTCACCATCAGCATGATCATATTATCCCGACAAAGGATAAAGGTGTCCGTCGTCTTGTCTGGGCGCTGGGAGTAAATGTTTTACTCACCGTAGTACAAATTATTGGTGGTGTTGTTTCCGGCAGTCTGGCCTTGATTGCGGATGCCGTTCATAACTTCAGTGATGCCGCCTCACTGCTGATCGCTCTGATCGCCAGGCAATGGGCAATGAAACCTGCGGATATGGACAGGACATTCGGCTATCGACGCGCTGAACTGATTGGCGCCATGATCAATTTAACCACATTGATCCTGATCGGTTTCTACCTTCTGTTTGAGGCGATACTGCGTATTTTCCAGCCTGAGCCGATAGCCGGCTGGATAGTCGTGATCATTGCAGGCGTGGCCCTGATCATTGATGTCGTTACTGCGGTGTTAACCTGGTCCCTGTCAAAGAACAATCTTAATATGCGCGCTGCGTTTATCCATAATCTGGCTGATGCTTTCAGCAGCATCGCCGTCATCATAGCCGGTAGCCTGATTATTTTGTATGAGTGGTATATTGTCGATACCCTTTGTACCTTTCTCATTGCCGGGTATGTTATCTTCCACGGTGGTATTGAGATCCGATCAGTAATAAGAATTTTAATGCAAAGCACACCTGTCGATCTCGATATAGATGATATTGTCACGAGTCTGAAAGAAATCGAATATGTTCAGGATGTTCATCATATCCATGTATGGGATCTGGATGAGCAGACCCGTTCTCTCGAAGCGCATATTACGATTACCGGGAAAGATCACAGTCGGATGGCCTGCGTCAGGACGCAGGTAAAAGACTGTCTGAAGGAAAAGTTTCAAATTTCACATTCAACCATCGAGTTTGAAATGACGGAGTACCGGAATGAAAATGGATGTAAAGAACAGTGCCTGGTACCCCCGCACTGAAAACAACATGTTAAGCGTTGACAGAGGCAAGTGATTGACTGATTGTGACTGCCGCCCGGACCTGGACCCGGGCATCGAGAGAAAAACATTGATGATGCTGTTGCTTATCAACGCGGTTATGTTTTTGTTTGAATGCGGCGCGGGATTGATTGCCGAATCAACCGCATTGCTTGCAGACTCACTGGATATGCTGGCCGATGCAACCGTGTATGCGATCGCGTTCTACGCGGTGGGTCGGGCAACGCAGGTGAAAATAAAGGCCGCCAGAGTCAGCAGCTTTTTTCAGTTGCTGCTTGGCCTGGGTCTTCTTGTGGAAATAGTGCGGCGGTTTGCCTGGGGGAGTGAGCCGGTTTCACTTGTTATGATCGTCGTCGGTATGCTGGCTCTCGTGGCGAATGTGTTCTGCCTGGTATTGATCGCCAGACACCGGCAAGGTGCAATCCATATGCGTGCCAGCTGGATCTTTTCACGTAACGATGTCATTGCGAATGTTGGTGTGATCCTGGCCGGTATTATTGTGTACCTGACGGAAACGCATTGGCCGGATCTGATCATCGGCATCATCATCGCCATTGTGATTCTGCGTGGCGCATGGCAGATACAGGTGGAGGCCAAAGCGGAAACGTCGATATTGAAAAACAAAACGTGACAGGACTTATCTGCAGGCAGGACTGACAGCGGAAAATCACGATGTATCCGGAAATGACCGGCCGATATCATTCAGTTGTTTTGTCAGGGACAGCTTGTCCAGTTTGTCGAAAGGCAAGCCAACAAACATCCTGATACGGTGTTGCAGCTCGCGCAGTGCCTTTTGAAACAGCAATTCCTGTTCTTTGTCGCTGACATCCGGACGATCAGGATCGGCAAGCGGCCAATGGGCTGATATGCTTTGCCCGAGCCACAGGGGACAGACTTCGTTGGCCGCGTGATCACAGACAGTAAAGACGAAGTCCATGATCGGTGCATTATCTCCTTCAAATTCATCCAGGCTTTTACTGCGCAGACCCTCGGTATTGAAATGATTACGTGTCAGAATTTCAAGCGCGCGCGGGTTTACCTTGCCGGTTGGCCTGCTGCCGGCGCTGTAGGCACTGAACCGGTCCTTTCCCCAGTGCCGCAACAAGGCCTCGGCCATGATGCTGCGTGCGGAATTACCCGTACAGAGAAATAATACTTTCGGTATTGCGCCATTCATTGTTTTCACCGCGGCGATCCTCCATTCCAGTAAGCTGGGCAATGACAATATATATGCTTGAACATATATATGTCCAGATGTATATTACAAACATGACACTTTCACCGGACAGCGTACTTAAATTACTTGCCGATCCCACCCGCCTGCGCATTCTGATGCTGCTGCATCGGCAGGGAGAGTTATGTGTATGTGAACTGACCTGTGCCCTGGATGATATTCAGCCCAAGATTTCACGTCATCTTGCCCTGTTACGGGATGCGCAGGTGGTCAGCGACCGGCGGGCAGGGCAGTGGATATACTATCAACTCAATCCCCGTTTGCCCGACTGGACAGGGGACATACTTGCGGCTCTCGCCAGGGGGACAAAAAACAGGAAGATCTATGTGGACGATCAGCGGAAGCTGAAGCAGATGCCGAACCGGCCGGAAAACCGGATCTGCGAGCCGGCATGAGCGAGACGCGGGACGATACCGCTTCGGGCAGCCTGGGCTTATTTGAGCGCTATCTGAGTGTCTGGGTTTTTCTGTGTATTTTGACCGGAATTGGCCTCGGACATTTATTCCCTGATCTGTTTCAGAGCATCGGTAAACTGGAGCTGGCGAAAATCAATCTGCCGGTGGCCGTATTAATCTGGGTGATGATCATTCCGATGCTGATCAAGATCGATCTGGCGGCACTGGGCAAAGTGAAAGCCTACTGGCGCGGTGTGGGGGTGACACTGCTGGTGAACTGGGGCGTCAAACCCTTCTCAATGGCCCTGTTGGGCTGGATCTTTATCGGTTATATATTCAGGCCCTGGTTACCGCCGGAACAGATTGATTCTTATATAGCCGGACTCATCATCCTGGCGGCAGCGCCCTGCACAGCCATGGTCTTTGTCTGGAGTCATCTGACTGACGGCGAGCCCCATTTCACCCTGTCGCAGGTCGCCCTGAACGATGTGATTATGATTGTTGCCTTTGCGCCGATCGTGGGCTTGTTGCTGGGTCTGTCTTCCATCCAGGTGCCCTGGGAGACCCTGTTCCTGTCCGTGTTGTTATACATTGTCGTACCTCTTGTGCTGGCCAACCTGTGGCGCAGACATTTGCTGGCCGGGGACAATGCCCAGGAGCAACTCAACAGGACGGTGCAAAAGATACAGCCCTTTTCGCTGAATGCGCTGCTACTGACGCTGGTCTTGCTGTTCGGTTTCCAGGGAGAACAAATTATTGCCCGACCGCTGATTATCCTGTTGCTGGCCGTGCCGATTTTGCTACAGGTATTGTTTAACTCCAGCCTGGCTTATTTGTTGAATCGGCTTGTGGGTTCACCTCATTGTGTTGCCGGGCCTTCCGCCCTGATTGGCGCCAGCAATTTCTTTGAACTGGCAGTGGCTACCGCCATTACCTTATTCGGGTTTAGCTCCGGAGCGGCACTGGCGACTGTAGTCGGGGTATTAATAGAGGTGCCGGTGATGCTGCTTGCTGTCGGCGTCGTGAACCGGACCAAGGGATGGTATGAAAATCACTCTGCTCAAGACTCAAGCTCTGCTGCCGAGGCAGGCAAAGGTTGACAGCGCCGGAAATCTCATTGGTTTTATTATCAGGTGCGGCTCGGGATCCAGGCGATTATGGATAACTTTTCGCGTTCTCGAACGATACGCTGCAACATTACTTTTCCTGATTGCCAGGGCACGGCTTTTTAATCTTATCAGCATCCAGATTAATAAGTATCGGGCAATCGTCATTGCTATTGGTACATAAATTAACCAGCAGGGTCAATTCGTCACGCAGCGTATTCAGTTCTTGCAGATGTTGTTCAACATCCTGTAGCTTGTCGTAAGCAAGTTGTTGCACATGGGCTTTGGACGTTTGCGGATTTTCCCGAAAACCGAGCAACTGGCCTATTTCCGCCAAACTGAAATTCATGCGTTGAGCGCGTTTAATAAACCGCAAGCGCGAAATGTCTTTCTCACTATAAGCCCGTAGTCCCGATGCCGTCCTGCTCACGGCCGACAAGAGACCAATCTTTTCATAGTACCGCAGTGTGTCTGCACTCAAGTCCAAACGGCGGCACACTTCACCAATTTGACAGCTCATGGGGTGATCCGGTTATACATTGATTTACTCCTTCACAGCCTGCTTGCGCGCTCCAGTCGCGCCTGCAAGGTTTCGCGTAACTTCTTTTCCGAGGGTATGCTTGCATACAGCAATTCTCCGTTTACGGCGATGGCCGAGGCACTTAGAACGCCCGTTTGTACAGCGTAGTCGATATCAGCCACGATATCGACTTCGTGATAGACAATCTTCGGCGAGTCTATCTCCGCGATTACCCGTTGCAGCATGTGCCTGGCTTTCTGACATCGATTACAAGTCGATGTGGTGAAGAGTTCCACTGTCAGCATGTCTTCCATTACTCAGCTTTTTCAGCTGCGCGTCCGGGGCCGGGTCGCCACTTCTGGATGCGGTGATTGCCAAAGTCAACCACGAAAACAGTCCCGTCTGCCGCCACCGTGACCCCCATTGGCCGATCAAACTGTCCCGGCCCGTCTCCCTTTTTACCAAAGGCAGACAGAAAAACGCCAGCGGCGGTAAATTTCTGGATACGGTTATTATAGAAGTCTGTGACGAATACATTCCCTGCCGGCGCGACAGCGATAGAACTCACGGTCATAAACCAGGCATTAAACGGGCCTTTGATATTGAGGGCAAAAAGGCCACCCCACTTACGCAGAAACTGTCCGGTAGCCGAAAATACCTGGACACGGTCGTTGTAAGCGTCCGCCACGTACAAGGTCCCATCGGTTGCAATGTCTACATCCGTCGGATAGTTAAACTGGCCTGCCCGGATACCCACTTTTCTGGTCGTTCCCCATTGTCTGATAAATTTTCCATCGGCGTGCAAGTGCTGTATGCGTTGATTGTAAAAATCAGCGACGAACAAGTCCCCGTTCGGGGCGACGGCAACGCCACCCGCTGCATCAAATTCACCTGGCGCGGAACCCGCATGACCGATAGTGCGCTGCGGCGTTCCGTCCAGATCAAATACCTGAATGCGGTCGTTCCAGTAATCGGCCACGTAAATTTCATCATCCCTTATGTCCAGGTTCATGGGCCGGCCAAGCTGACCCGGGCCATTACCTTTGCTGCCAAACTGGCGCCTGAAGTTACCGTTGTAGTCAAAGACCTGTATACGGGCATTTCGGGCGTCGCTGACAAACACCTCTGTAGCGCTAAGGGCGATCCCGGTCGGATCATTGAATTGTCCGGCTGCCGAACCCTTCTCGCCCCATGCAGTAATGAAAACATAACCCGCTTCCCTGGCTGACGGTATCCACAGCAGCCAAACCAGGAAAACAACCAACAGCAGGAAACTGATCGCAGCAGCCAAATATTTAAACACGGTCTTTATTCTCATGACGCGTCGCCTGATGGATCAAAAATTAACACGAAAGCCGGCGCGTGCAATGTAATCGTTTTCCAATGCTGTGCCATTGAGGTTCTGGATGAGTGGAACCTGGACTGCTGCCTCGATAATCCAGCGCCTGGTGACGTACTGAATACCGGGTGTCAAAAATATCCGTGTGCCGCCGGAATTCGGGTCATCGCCACTGCCGATACGGTTCTCGTCCTGCGTAAGCAGGTTGACTTCGATGACACCGTACAAAAATCCCGGCACACCGCCACTGAAGGTGCGTGGCCACAAACGATATTGCAGCGATCCATCCAGACGCATGACATCTCCCGCTGCAAAATGTTTGGCCCCGTTATTGATCCGATAGCTGATCTGAGTATCGATCTGATAATCCAGTGTTTGATAAGTCAGGACCACGCCGCCGAAACCGTCCCATGAACCGGAACCCAGCTGAACACTGGCAGGCAGTGTCCCGAATGCATCACCTTCATGCTCTTCTCCCGTCGGCGCCTTGAAACCGGCGAAGGGCGCCACTCGAAAGCTGCGCCCGGGCCGATCCCGTTGAATCAGCGTATAACGACTAAACAGCGTAGCATCGCCCGGCCCGCTTGTTTCACGGGTATTGCCCTGGCCGCCGACAGTGAGTTTCAGTTCGTTGTGCCGATACGGCAGCACGCCGAACACAGCGAGCTTGTTGTTCACACCGTAACCCAGCACCGACACAATCGTCTGTGCCCTGCGATCCCGGTCCGCGCCACTCGGATCCTTACCTGACTGATTGACAACATACTGAATCCGGCCGATGAATGCATCTTCCGCCACCGGCAATGCCGTGTTAAATGTAATGGGAGCGCCTGCAAGCGTATTCATGCCGTTGACAAGGTATAACATCGCGAATAGCGGAACATAGCGGCGTCGGCATATGGCTTTGCAGCGATGCAGGCGGAACATGCTCCCCTCGGCTTCTTTTCCAGCGCTTGCCTTCACAGCGCCTTTTCCGTCATGCTGCGGTAGGTGAAGCCGGCGTCCCGGAACAGTCTGGTCATTTGCTCTTCCGTCAGTCTTACATCGTCAGATACAATCACCCTGACGAGTCCTTTATTCAGATCAACATCGATCTTCTCAACACCATCTATCGCATGCAGTTTTTTCTCGATGCCGTAGGCGCAGTATGGGCAGGCAAGACCATCAACACGCATTTCATATTGCGTGCCTGCGGCTGCGGCCAGGGTCTGCCACAACAGGCCAAGCGCTATCATTGTAATTATTTTCTTCATCGTATGTGCTCCAGTTTTCGTTAAATACAGGAAAACGCTGGTTAAGTCCCGAAATACCTTGAGTCGTCTTCCCGGCGCATGCCCGGGAACATACTTAATCAGCGCTTCCACAGATATATTACAGATATCGTCACTGTCTCATTTTAAACAGGGATGATTCAAAAGTGCCATTCCAGTGCCAGTTTTGCGCGATAATCAGATCCCCGCTGTGCCCCGTTCAGATCGTTAATCAGGGGAATTTGTGCTCCCGCCTTGACGGCGAAGTTGCGATACGTCCAGAAGATACCCGGAGATAAAAACCATTCCATTCCGCCGGAATCCGGCAGATTGAAGCCGTTCAGTTCCGCACGCTGTCCAAGCTCACCGTTAAGTTCCAACAGCCAGACCGTATCAGCTTCCAGATAAGCACTGGGCTGCAGGCGGACACCACCTGCAATATCGATACGCCACAGATCACCGCGTTGCAACCCGGCATCACCTTCGCCATTCAGACGATAGCGCACACTGGCCCAGCGGTACCACTTGCGGCTCTCGTAACCGTAAGCGAGACCGACTATGGCATCGTTGCTGCCGGTTCCGGCCCTGGCCCCCGTATCGGGCTTGAGTTTGAAAAATACGGCCGCGGATTCCTGGCTGCCCAGACCGTCGTTGCGCCAAAACCGGTATTTGGTGAATAAATTGATATCTGCAATACCGCTACCCTGTTTCAGTTTACGATCAATATCCAGATAGGGCACTTCCACACCCGCGGCCCAGTCACCGGTCAGCCCGTAGGTCAATTCGAGACTGGCTTCCCGGGTTTGTTCCCTGCCTGCTTCGGATTGCTCGTAGTGGGGCGTGATTTCCACACCGCCTTTATAAAGCACATGGGGACCAAGCCCGAAAACAGGATCATGCGCCATGCCCGTATTACTATTCAGCATCGCCATTAAAAAGAAAGCTATCTTTACAGCGTGGCGTACCGGCTTCCATCGGTCCAGTAGTATCAATCTATGGGCCTCACTCTTGGTTCTGCCTGAATGCACGCAGGGTGAACCCCGCTTTACTTACGGCCTCACGAAAAGACTCCTCACTTAGAGTTACACCTTCCCTGACAAACAATACTACCTGGCCACTTTTAATATCGGTTTCCATACCTTCGTTGCTCTAAAGCTTGTCAAGCTGTTTCTCAACTCCATAAGCACAGAAAGGAGTCCGTCGCTGGCATACCGGTTGCTGGCGGCGAACAGTGTGGCACTCCAATAAAGCAAGAACAGGAGTAGTAAAATAAATTTGTTCATCACATCATCTTCTCTAAAAAGAAGTAATAATTCGTTTAATCGTTCTGACCTCACCCGAGGGGGGAGGGGACATCAACGCTCACGTAAGGACATAAGGACGCTTTGATTCCGTTGTTCAAGCGTCTTTGATACATACCCTACAACCTGGAGTTGGCTCCATGTCAAGTATTTTTCATGAAATATGGCCTTCGAGTCTGCAGCAGGCTAAACCCGCTGTTTGTTGCGGGGTAGTTTATTCACTTCAAAGTAATGACAATATTTTATTTTACGGTACTCTCCACTCCATAATTAGCATTGAACTGTTGCTGCTGTCATCACTCAAACAGGCTTATGTGCAGCTTTATTAAAACAACATTGACTATAATGTTGATAATATGAATCTTTTTCGAAACAATTATCTGCGAAAACTGATTGCGATAGTGATTTTGTTCACTTCGCTACTGGTTCAAATGCGTGTGGTCTATGCCTGCGCATTGATGGACAATGCACCGCAGACATCATGCTGCTGTGATCATCAGGAAGATGGTGTCTGTCTTATGGGGGGTGGGTGCAACACCGACAAAGATGGTTCTGCAGATAACTGTTGCGCGGTCAGCGTTGCCGCTACAAAGGGTCTGAACCTGACAAACGCTGATAATGCCTATCCTCCCGATACCACAATTTTTAATACGCTTTACTCTTCTTTAACGCTTGAATCACATCCTGTTAATTATTTTTCCAGCAAGAGAAGTCCCTATGTCTCTCTTGATAAAACCATTCCCGATTGGCAGCGTGGCACGGACACTTACCTGATAACACTTCGCTTTCGCGAATAAACCGCATCTCTCTATTTTGTACCTGGCGTAGCCGCTGACGGCAAGCGTCTGTTTTTTCGTTTACAAATTTACGGAGATGCACTGTGCACCAGAAAAATATCTCTATCCGCCTGCGGGCAGTGGCGTTATCGCTCGGTACCCTGATAATTCCCTGGTTCCGGCTTATTGTCGCTGCGGGGTTAACTGCTATTACAACAATGGACGCTCGGCCTCAGAAACAGTTGCTTAAATGGGTGCTGGAGCGATGGACCGGTAAATCTGTACACCCGTTACCAGGAGGGGAGAATACATCATGATCAGGACATCTGTTATTGCTAGCAGTTTATTCGTCATTATCCTGCTCACCATTGGTATTGGCACAGGCGGTTATTTTTTCGAAAGCCATCGGGATAATAAAGTGAAGGGTAGCTTCGTTAATGAAGCCCTGGCGGTTT
The DNA here is from genome assembly GCA_024278135.1 of Gammaproteobacteria bacterium. GTDB lineage: Bacteria > Pseudomonadota > Gammaproteobacteria > Eutrophobiales > Eutrophobiaceae > WLWS01. The sequence goes on along the minus strand of JAJRTU010000237.1, from coordinate 3,720 downwards.
ATCGTTCCGGTCCATTCCAGATTGGTGTTCAGATTATTCCTGAAACTCCAATTGTTGGTGATAATAAATTACTGCTACGAGTTCGGGACAGTAGCGGGACACTGATATCCAGTATGAAGTTTGAAGTCTTCGGTCAAATGCCGGCAATGGGTAGCATGTCTACCATGCGAGCCCCTGCAGATTTGAAAGAAATATCTGCGGGGGTGTATGAAGGGAACATTAATCTGCCCATGAGTGGCGCATGGCCGCTGACTATACAGATGCAAAAAACCGGTACAGGAAGGGCTCGCCTCAGTTTCGATATGGCGACCGGAAGGCAAGGATTACAGCTTGCCTCCGGGGGTATAGCAGTAAGTTCTGCGAAACCGACAGACAAGCCTGCAACGCAGGTTGTTGATGGTCTGTTTCATGCGACCGGGCCGGGACAATGCTCTGATTGTGATATGGCTCTGGGACCGGGTATGAGCCAGGATATACCCGCCGGTACGTTCACTATCGACAACCGTCGCCGACAATTAATCGGGTTGAAGACGACTACTGTAACAAAGCAAAATGTATTAAAGACCATCCGCGCAGTCGCTAAGGTGGACTATGATGAGAGCCGGCTTGCCGATGTTACGCTGCGCTTTGATTCATGGATCGGTAAATTGAATGCCAATTATGTCGGCAAAACGGTGACACAAGGAGAAGTGCTCTTCACTGTTTACAGTCCAGAACTGTTGGCGACACAACAGGAATATCTGGAGGTCTTTACAGCCAGTCAGGGACAGCCGGGTAGATTCATTGCGGCAGCACGCAAGCGATTGTTGCTCTGGGGTATGATTCCACGCCAGATAAAACAACTGGAGCAGCGTGGCGAACCACTTGACTATGTCCCCATCGTGGCATCCCGCAGTGGCACGATCGTCAAAAAAAATATTGTCATTGGTTCGGCTAACAAAGCGGGTATGACCTTGATGCGCATCGCGGATCTCTCTCGCGTATGGATAGAGGCCGATGTTTACGAATCTGATCTCGAATTCGTCAGTCCCGGCATGGAGGCCCTGGTCACACTACCGTATCTACCAGGGCAGACCTTCAATGCAAGGGTGGACTACATCTATCCCTACCTGATGGGTACCACTCGTACAGGTCGTATCCGACTCGGACTGGATAACCCCGATGGCGTTCTGAAACCCGATATGTATGCTGAAGTTAAACTCAGGGCCGATCTTGGGCAACGTCTGGTGGTACCGGAAGAGGCTGTCCTATTCGCAGGTGACAGCCGGGTCGTGTTTGTGGATTTAGGCGGAGGAAAACTCAGGCCGCAGAAGATCTTGACGGGGATCCAGGAGCAGAATTACATTGAAGTGCTGGAAGGGTTGCATGCAGGTGAGCAGGTGGTCACATCCGGTAACTTTCTGATCGCCGCGGAAAGTCGTCTCAAATCGGGTATCGAACAATGGTAGATCAGAATAAAACACCAGGCCCACTCCAGCACCTGATCGCCTACAGTGCGCATAACTGCTTACTGACCTTGATGGTGATAGCGGCGGCGAGCTTTTGGGGCTATCGCTCGCTTATGCAGGCACCGCTGGATGCCATACCTGATCTGTCCGATGTACAGGTGATTGTATTTACGGAATGGCCCGGTCGCTCTCCCGATCTGGTGGAAGATCAGATCACCTATCCTTTGACCACGACCCTGCTTGCCGCACCAAAAGTCCAGTTTGTACGCGGGCAAAGTTTTATGGGACTGTCATTCGTTTATGCCATCTTTGAGGACGGCACCGACATCTACTGGGCGCGGTCACGTGTACTTGAATATCTTAATTCTGCCACAAATGATTTGCCGGAAGGGGTGAATCCCGTACTCGGACCGGATGCCACGGGTGTTGGTTGGGTATACCAATATGCTCTCACTGACAAAACGGGGCAACACAGTCTTGCCGATTTGCGCAGTCTCCAGGATTTTAATCTTCGCTATGCACTGGAATCAGTTGAGGGAGTGGCGGAAGTGGCTGCCGTAGGCGGCTTTGAAAAGGAATACCAGATCAATATCGACCCCAATAAACTGGCCTCTTTCAATATTCCCTTGAAACGTGTCATCGACGCGGTACGTGAATCAAATAATGATGTGGGTGGTCGAGTGTTGGAGATTGCTGAGCATGAACAATTCATTCGCGGTCGTGGTTATATCAAATCAGTTGATGATCTTAAAAAAGTTGTCCTCAAGGTAAATGCCGACGGTGTGCCGATATTGGTGACCGATGTCGGAACTGTCAGTCTTGGCCCGGCCATGCAACGCGGACAGGCAGAGCTCAACGGTGAAGGTGTGACCGTGGGCGGTATTGTGGTGATGCGTTATGGCGAAAATGCGCTGGACGTGATCAAGCGAGTAAAGCAACGCATCGCTGAAATCGGCGAGGGTCTTCCCGATGGGGTGGAGATCGTGACTGTGTATGATCGCTCCGATCTAATTGAACGTGCGATCAATACACTCAAACACACACTGACGGAGGAGATGATCATTGTTTCTCTGGTCATCATCGTCTTTCTGTTACATATGCGATCTGCACTGGTGGCCATTATCACCTTACCGGTCGCCATATTGTTGGCATTCATCCCCATGTATTATCAGGGTCTGACGGCCAACATCATGTCCCTGGGTGGAATCGCGGTTGCCATCGGGGCGATGGTGGATGCAGCGATTGTGCTCATCGATAATATTCACAAGCGCCTGAACATCTGGCAAAACCACGAAACAGCTGGATCGGAGACAACAAAAACCCGCACACAAATTATTATCGAAGCGATGCAGGAAGTGGGTCCGAGCATCTTCTTCTCCTTGCTCATTATTACTGTATCCTTCTTGCCTGTATTCGCACTGGAAGGGACCGAGGGACGCATGTTCAGGCCGTTGGCCTTTACCAAGACCTATTCCATGTTTTTCGCAGCACTCCTGTCAATAACCTTGATTCCGGCACTGGCCGTGCTGATGATCCGCGGCAAGATCCGCGGCGATCGCAGTTGGCTAAATAAGGTGCTGGTGGCGATCTATCGACCCGTTGTGCGTCTTGCCATCCAGTTGCGTTGGCTGATGATTATTTTTGCTGTGATGGTCCTGGTCGTTACCGTGCCGGTTTACCAGTCGCTCGGTAACGAATTCATGCCACCCCTGAATGAAGGCAGCATATTATATATGCCGACCACACTGCCTGGTATATCTATTACTGAAGCGACGCAAACCTTACAAATAATGGACCGCGAGTTGATGAAGTTTCCGGAGGTGTTGCGGGTGTTTGGAAAAGTTGGTCGTTCCACGTCACCGACAGATCCTGCACCGCTATCCATGATCGAAACCAACATTATGCTTAAACCTCAGGACGAATGGCGCGAAGGTATGACCTGGGACAAGCTCATCCAGGAAATGGATAATGCCATGCGGTTTCCCGGAATGCCCAATATATGGTGGATGCCGATCCAGACACGTACTGAAATGTTGGCAACGGGGATCCGTTCCAGTCTGGGGATCAAAGTGTTCGGCGACGACCTCGCCAGCATAGAAAAGACAGCCATCGAGATCGAACGTGCGTTGCAGGAGGACCCAAGAACTTCACCCTTTACACGCAGTGCCTTTGCTGAACGGACTACCGGCGGCTATTTCCTCGATTTCGACATTGACCGGGATCAGGCTGCTCGCTATGGCCTCAATGTTGGTGACGTACAGGATGTGATTGT
>JAJRTU010000236.1 GCA_024278135.1 Gammaproteobacteria bacterium | reverse complement strand
TATAAAGACATTCCTTGTCCTTACATTGACTTTTTCAGGTATGGCGGTTTTTAGCGCCACCGATACAACGAAAACGAGCAAGGAAAAAACACTAAACCCGGTAGTACAACAGTATCACCAACAGATCACGGAGGCGCACAAGATGCTGGGACATATCAACCTGGCTTTTACCTCGCTGAGGTTTGGCCTGAAAGATTCTGCCATTAAGCATATCAAGTCGGCGCAAAAGATTGAAAAGATGCTGGAAACATCAGCCTTTACCATCGTTTCGGATACTCAGGTCAAATACGGCAAACTCACGTACCTGTTGAAAGACCAGGAAAAGGACTACTACGTCCCGATCTTTGACGATCTTACTGCTGTACGGGATTTTAATATGGACGTGAAGCGGAGCGACGAACTGGATGTGAATGAAACCGGAGCGGAATTAGTCAAAACAAAAATTGCCCTGGATCTGCGTTCCGTCAAAGCCGCATTGACCAGAGCCCTGGCCAGTGTGGAAAAAGGACAGAACAATGATGCGGTTCTGAACCTCGAGGGTGTTTTCAAAGACGCGTTATTCGATGAAGTTGAAGTCAGCGATCCGTTATGGGAGATGCATGATAACCTGAACATGGCGCAGACTTTACTTGATAATGAGATGTATAACGGTGCCCGTTTTGCGTTGAACCACGCTCGCGAGAACCTGAAAAAATATGAAAAAACACTACAGGGCTCGGAGAATTCGATATCCGTCAAAACTCTGGAAGGTGAAATTTCAGCGCTGGAAAATATATTGAAGAAAAAAGATCCTTCACTGTTACAAACGGCCGGACAAAAAATTTCCCGCTGGACAGCGAAAGTGAAAAGTTGGTTGAAATTAAACCCTGCTGAAAAAGTAACCGGGGAAATGTCTGAAAAAAAGAACAAAACATAGGGCGAGCCCTTACTCGTACGGTTGAGAACCGAAGAACATTGGCCCCCTCTTCCTTCAGGGAGAGGGGGTATTTATTATCTGTGAGCCGTAGCATTAAGCCGGCACAGGTTGAAGTAAAGCGAAAGCGCTTATCCGGTCTTGATCCTGGCTGAAATACCGAGTCACAGGCGTGCAGATAAACTTCTTCATACTTCACCGGATAATTGGGACAGATATCAAATTTTCATAACAACTCGACGACAATCTACTCACCTTTAATGACTGCCAACGCTACACTGGGGCTTACCGCATGGTGAAACACTCGGGGCAGACTCCCGAGTTGACCAACGATCATAAGGAAGTTCTTCCTCATCCTGAAGACCTGCTTTTAATGTTTAATAAAAAACAGCGCCGGTAGAAACCCGGCGCCGTAGATCCATGCCTGTACGGTACTAGAATTCAAGATGATGATACTTACCGATAAGAACCATGTCATCACCCAGTTTTCCAGCCGGTGACACTTTAATCCTCTTGCCCTGGACATCTGAACAACTACCGGGGTTTATTATCGTTTCCAGACCATCATGGGTGACTTTCAAGGCTGTTGAATGCCGTGCATGACGGACACAGATGCGATACCTGGTATCTGTTTTATGGTTGGCAATCGTATGGTTATCACCATTGCCAACTTCAAACTCCCCTACCGAATGTAGAAGAACACTGTCTGTATCCATATCGCCTGCAAAGACCGGCTGGCACAACAGTGCACCAATAAAAACGGGTATAACTGCCAATGTTTTTAATTTGCTCATGATTCAATCTCCTCGTCAATAAAATAGAAACAATTATCAGGAACTTTCAGTAATCAAAACTTCCTCAGGTTTACACAAGAGCTCAACCGCTCTTTTGTGCAGTACATTTCCACACACAAATCTTAAATCACACTTAAGGACAGGATTTATATATTCAGGGTTTTTCGGGTTTGAGAGGAAACATCATTAATAAGCAAATATTAATAATCGACTGCAGGAAAAGGGGGCGGAGACAACTGAGAATGATTGCTGTGATATTTACAATCCCACCTCGCCTGCGCCAGGCTATTGTGGCCTCGAAAAAATCGTTACTTTGCTTTTGGGGTCAACACCTGAAGCTGTCGGCGTTGTCCCGGTATGAGCTGTGCGCTGCGGCACAGCCGGGAGATTACCTGACGATTAATTAAGAAGGATAAGGAAGATACGAGATGGTCTTTAGGTGCTCAGTATGAATATCGACAGACCTGTATAAGTGCCATTCGAGCCTGAACCCAGGATCGGAAAATGGAAATTATGCCCGCTTTTGTACGTAGGAGCCTGGTGCATCTTCGATGATTTTCAGTTCACCTTCTCCCGGTGTTCTTGCTGCCACTTTTTCACCGACATATTTTTTCACCCACCTGTTCCAGTCCGGCCACCAGGAACCTTCATGGGGCTTTGCTTTTTCCAGCCATTCGCTGGCCTCCACCTCCACCTTCGGCCCGGTGTAATAACCGTATTTTTTTGCCGCAGGCGGGTTGACGATACCGGCGATATGCCCAGATTTTCCCAGCACAAAGCGAACCGGACCGGACAACAGTTGTGCACCAAGATAGGTGGATTTCCAGGGCGCAATATGATCTTCCTCGGTGGAAATAAAATACGCAGGTGTCCTGATATCGCGTAAATCAATCGCTACGCCGTCAATCGTTATGCCTCCGGGTTCCCTGAAGCGATTTTCCAGGTACATTGTGCGCAGATAGGTACTGTGCATTTTTGCCGGCATCCGGGTCGAATCCGAATTCCAATACAGCAAATCAAAGGGAAAAGGTTCCTTGCCCAGCAGGTAATTATTCACATAAAACGACCAGATCAGATCGTTCGAACGTAACATATTAAAGGTCCTGGCCATTTGTGCACCGTCAAGATAACCACGTTCATCCATTTCCTTTTCCAGACTCTGCACCTGCTGTTCATCAATGAAGACACCCAGATCGCCGGGTTCGGAAAAATCCAGCAATGAAACAAAAAATGTTGCCGAGGCGATGCGCTTGTCATGCTTTGCCGCCATATAGGCCAATGTTGCGGCCAGTAAGGTACCACCGATACAGTAGCCGATAACATTGATTTTATTCTCACCCGTCGCCTGCTCGACAGCATCGATTGCCGCCAATGCGCCGGACAAAACATAATCTTCAAAATCCTTGTCCCTCAAACTTTCGTCCGGGTTTACCCACGAGATAACAAATACCGTGTGGCCCTGCTCCAGTTGCCACCTGATCAATGAGTTCTCCGGCTGTAAATCCAGAATGTAATATTTGTTAATCCAGGGCGGGATAATCAACAGAGGTTTTCTATGCACCTCTTCCGTCATCGGGCAATACTGGATCAATTGCAGCATTTCATTCTGAAACACCACTTTGCCCGGAGTGGTCGCTACGTTTTTACCCAGCTCAAAGGCACTCTGATCGGTCATTTTTATTCGAAGCTGACCGTGTTCGACGTCAAAATCATTACAAAAATTCTGCAAACCCTTGACCAGGTTTTCGCCGCGGGTTTCCAGCGTCGCCTCCAGCACCTGCGGATTCGTCAGGGCGAAATTTGTCGGGGAGAGGGAGTCAACAAATTGCCGCGTGTAAAAACGCAACTTTTGCGCGTCTTTTTCATCCAGACCTTCAGCATCAGCCACCACGGACTGAATAGCATGGGCGGTTACCAGGTAGGACTGTTTGATGAAATCAAAAAAAGGATTGTTATCCCAGCTCTCATGCTTGAAACGTTTATCACCTTTATCGGGCGTGATGGTCGCTTCTGCAGCCTGGCCCAGCATACTGCCGGCGGTATTCAGCCATATCTTGCTATGGGCATTCCAGGCCTCCATCTGGGTCTCCATGAGTTTTTCCGGGTTCTTCATCAAGGAGGCCGTAAAATCCAGATAAGCCTGGCCCAGGCCAAGGGGATCCACTTGTGTGGTATCAGTTTTAGCCTGGTTCTTGATGAAATTCTGGAGCACCTCATGACATTGTCCTGAGATGCCGGCGAAGATTTCTGCCAGCTTTGCCGGATCGAAATCACTGGGAGGAACGCTTGCAGTCATACTGGCTTATCCTTTGGCTGAAGACGGTATATTTCTATGTTGCGGCGCAGCATATCCATACCAGGGCGACTTGTCAACGGGATCCGGCCGAAAGCAGCGTAATGGACGAATGTAAATATTGGTATGGACTATGCGGATTTCAGGCATTCTGTCCTGAACGAGGATATGACAAACTTCGCAGACTCATCCCTGCCATGGCACCAGGTTCCAGACTTCCCTGTCCAGAATCCGAAGCTCCGTGAAGTACGGCAAAACATACTCCAGGAAGCACTACAATGGGGATCGTTGTCCGGTCTTCCGCCAGGAGGCGGAAGGCGGACCAGATGGCCCTTACTTCATGCTGCTGAAGTAGGCCGCCAGGTTCTCAATATCTGCATCACTTAGCGCGGCCACCATCGGCTGCATGCTGGGATCTTTACGTGAACCATCCTTGAAAGCCTTGATTTGTTTAACCAGATAAGCATATTTTTGCCCTCTCAGGTTCGGCCAGATGTCGGTGGTACTGATCCCATCCGGTCCGTGGCAGGCTGCGCATAATGCGGCCTTGGCCTTACCAGCGGCAGCATCACCTGCGGCCTGCGTCGGCACAGCCAGAACCAGGCCAAAGATGATTAAAGTCAATCCAAAAACATTTTTCATATTATATTTCCTCTGTTGTCGTTGATATTAAAATATTAGCTGTAACTGGTGTCAAAACTTTAGCCAAGTTTACCATCAAGCCATGGTTTGACAAATTTTTGTATCGACGGCATGCTCGCAGCCCTTATATATTAATGTATGAAATAGTGGCCTTTGCCTGTTGCCGATGGTAATTCTCCAAAACGTCTCCTGTAATGCTGAGCAAATCGGCTCAGGTGAGTAAAACCGCTTTTCGACGCTACTGTCGTCACACTGCAAGGTTTGCCATCGCCATTCAATAACAATTTCCGGGCGTATTCAAGACGACAATTGCGTAGATAACTCATCGGACTGATGCCTTTGTAGTGGTAAAAGGTTTTTTGCAGCGTACGCACGCTTGTCCCTGCAACAACAGCCAAATCTTTCACTGATATCGGTTCAGACAGATGGCTGTGAATATAGTTCTCAATGTGACGCAGCATTTCCGGTTCAGCCTGGACAGGATCTTTTCGTAAAATGTCGGAATATGTGTGCGGCAGTTCCATCAATAAAAGCGATATCAACATATGCTCAATTTGCTTGCTGACAAATTGCGGCTGCAGGCCGGTGCGGCTGCGATTGATATCATCACACACCGCCATGACCATGTGGGCATAACTGGCAATCGTGCCGACAATGGGCACGGACAAGGGCAGAAATTCCAGTGGTTTCTTCAGCGTTGTGCCCAGTTCGTCAGACAGCATCTGGCGTACATGATCACCGGCAAGCTGGACGATCAGCATATCGCAATCCGGCGACATATGATCTTCCAGCGGCAGCGTCGGATTCAGTACACAAACGGTACTGGGGCAGGTGGCGAAGGAAGTGTGTAATTGCCTGACCTGCGTGGCGCCACGAAGCGTAAACTTAATCAGATAATTGTCCGAATTATCTCTTGCGTTGATCGTTACTTCTTTGCCGTAACTGACAAAGTTCATGGAAAACTGACCCAGTTCAACCCGGTTATGTTTGAAATTTATACGTTTATCCAGCGGACGCGTAATGACCTTGTGCGGCCGGAACAGGCTGGACAGATGCGCACAGGCCTGCGCGGGATCGCTGGTATGCAAAATTTCCCAACGTGACAGCGGCAGTACAGTATCGCTTGCAGACATAGTTTTCTCCACAACATTCAATGACAAATGCGAAGGATCCGACCGCCAAGTTTGACTTAAATAATGAGTAAATTCAATATCTTGGTCAAAACAGGCGCATACGGGCCAATGCTGACGTTTTCCGGATAGCTTATCTGCAAATTCAAGTTATAGTAAGGCGTTTTCCACAACCGGCATTGATGACTTATGAAAACACGTGCTGCCATTGTCCATGAACAGAATGGGCCCTTCCTGCTTGATGAACTTGACATGGATGAGCTGCGGGATGATGAAGTCCTGGTGCGAATCGCCGGTACCGGTATTTGTCATACTGATCTTATCTGCCGGGATCAGGTTTATCCGGTGCCCCTGCCCTGTATTTTCGGGCATGAAGGTGCAGGCATAGTTGAAAAAACCGGCTCATCGGTGACAAAAGTCGCTGCCGGCGATCATGTCGTTCTGAGTTTTCAGTCCTGCGGCAGTTGTGCAGGCTGTCTCCGGGGCGAACCTGCCCATTGCCTGAATATTTTTCAAAGCAACTTCTCCGGCAGTCGGGCAGATGGCACGACCATCTGTCATAAAGAGGGTCGGCCCATCCACGGGAGTTTTTTCAATCAGTCCTCATTTGCCGAGTTAGCTGTCGCCAGTGAAAGAAATACCGTAAAAGTCACGACGGACGTAGCCATTGAAATATTGGGGCCGCTCGGCTGCGGGATCCAGACCGGGGCCGGGGCCGTTATCAATTCACTGAAGCCCGCTGCAGGTTCAAGCATCGCCATTTTCGGTTGTGGTTCGGTGGGACTGGCAGCGGTAATGGCGGCCAGAGTGGTCGGTTGCAGCACCATCATCGCCATCGATCTGCTGCCGCAACGACTGGAAATGGCAATGGAACTTGGTGCAACACACACGATTGATCCGCAGCAGGGGGACGTCATCGATCACATTCATTCGATCAGCGAGCATGGGGTCGACTACTCTCTGGAATGCAGCGGCCTGCCCTCGGTACTGCGTCAGGCCGTTGATGCACTGAATAATACCGGGGTTTGTGGCGTGGTCGGCGCAGCACCACCGGAAACTGAATGCACGCTCGATATGAACAGCATTATGTTTGGCCGGACGGTTACGGGCATTATCGAAGGAGACAGCGTGCCGGATATTTTCATCCCGCAACTGATTGAGCTCTACCGGCAGGGCCGTTTCCCCTTTGATCGTTTGATTACTTTTTATGACCTGGCGGATATCGACAGGGCGGTGCAGGACATGGAGCAGGGGAAAGTACTGAAGCCCGTCGTCAGACCCTGAACAGTACAAACTCACACTGTCATTAATATGATACGAAGATCCTCAACTTGAAGAGCAAGCGATTATGAATCATAAAAAAACCTCCCGTCGACTTGTGCTGAAGCAACTGGCATCCATGACGGCGCTTGGGGCCGTCAACTCATTACGCTCTTTGCCACTCGCGGCAGCTGGAAATTACGATCCAGCAGATAAAGCCGGTTTGAAAATTGAGGGGAAGGTAATTGATCGAAAAGATGAGAATTATGAGATTTGGCGCCAGTCCATGGTCTGGCACCATTCCAAGCCCAATCGTTATCCCGATCTGATGGTCCGGGTGCAATCCGAACGGGATGTTATTGCCGCTGTAAAGTATGCGGCAGCTCACAAGCACAAAATCTCGATACGCAGTGGCGGGCACAATTCAACCGGCTCATCATTGCGAGATGGCGGCATGGTCATCGATGTCTCGGCCCTGGGTGATATTCAGATCGATGTGTCAAAACAGATTGCTTCCATTCAACCCGGCGTACGGAGTCTGCAACTGGTCACGGTGGCCCGGGACAAGGGCCTGAGTTTCCCTGTCCCACATTGTCCCTCGGTCGGCCTCAGCGGCTTTACCATGGGTGGCGGCATTGGCTGGAACTATGCCCAACGAGGAGGAATGTCCACTTTTTCCATTGTCGGTGCAGAGATAGTCACGGCCGATGGCAAACAGGTAGTGGCCACTGCCGATCAAAACCCGGATTTGTACTGGGCTGTACGCGGCATGGGCCCGGGCTTCTTTGGCGTGGTGACCCGTCTTCATTTACAACTCTACCCGGTACCGGAAGCGATCATGGCCAGCTCCTATATTTTTCCGCTGGACAAGCTGGAGACGGTGACCACGACTATTGACGAGATAAGGAAACGGCACAATATTGAACGGATCGAACTTATCACACTGCTGATGCATCATCCTGAAGTGCCCGCCGATGCGCCACCCGAGAAGTCCAAGATCTGTTTCGTCACCGCATTCGCTTTTGAAAACTCGACAGACAAAGCCAGGGCAGCGCTGGCTCCCTTTGCACAATCCGCACTGGCGACGGAAAGTCTGGTGCAAATAGAAAACCAGCAGTTCTCCTTTGAAGAACTTTATGACAGATACTTCAGTCTTCGAGACCCGGCCGGTCGTATGGCGCGTTACGCTGTCGATAACGTCATGACCGATGAGGCAGGCAAGACCCTGCATGCACTGGCTGATCATTTTCGCCGCGCCCCCACAAAAGATTGTCATATTCTCGCCGCCTACGGTATGAATTTGCAGGCCAGTGATGATGCCTGTTTCTCATCGATTGCCGATGCTTATCTGGGCTGTTATGCGATTTGGGACAGAGAAGAGAACGACAAGCTGAATTTTGACTGGCTGCAACAGACCATTCCATTGATGGACCCCTTTGCCAAAGGACATTACGTTAATGAAGTGGAGGGCAGGCTGAATCCTGATCGATATCGTCAATGTTTTACAGCAGACAACTGGGCTCGAATTCAACAATTGCGACAGCAGCACGATCCTCAGGGGCTGTTCTATTCCTATCTGGGACACAGTTGAACAGCAGCTTCTTTGTATACAAAGAGGTAAAATATAATGCCTGTATTGCGCTGAATACCGGGAATTTCAGTCGCTGATAGGCAGGACCTGTTTTTGCTGCCATTCCAGCACGACGATGCCCGCCAGAGTCACCAGCACACCCGCGTACTGAAACCAGCGCATCTGTTCACCGAGAAATATTGCCGCCAGAATGATGGTAAATGCCGGGCCCACCGTACTGAGCAGTCCCGCGCGCTGCGCACCTATCTGCTTCACCCCTTCAGCCAGCATGAACAACGGAACAACG
>JAJRTU010000235.1 GCA_024278135.1 Gammaproteobacteria bacterium | reverse complement strand
GTTCCGACATTCTGCTATCAGTGCAATGCCGGGCCTGACCTGCTGAAAGTAAAAGTAGAAGACGGTGTTGCGACAGAAGTCGTGCCGAACTTTTCCCTGAAAGGTGTTCACCCTGCAGATGGTCGTGTCTGCGTGAAGGCCTTTGGGCTGGTGCAAAAAGTCTACAACCCGCACCGCGTGCTGACACCGATGAAACGCACCAACCCGAACAAGGGCAAGGACGAGGACCCGGGATTCGTGGCCATCTCCTGGGATGAGGCCTATGGCATAATCGCTGACAGGTTAAACCGCATCAGGGAAAATGGCCTGTTTGATGAATCGGATTACCCCAGAGTAGCGGTGAGTATCGGCGAAGCCGGGGTGCCGACCTGTCACATGGGTACATTCATGGCCTTTCTCGCTGCCTGGGGACCGATTGATTATGGCATCGGCGCCGGTCAGGGGATCAAGTGTTATCACTCGGAGCATTTTTTCGGCGAACTCTGGCACCGCAGTTATACCGTTGCCGCCGATGCGCCCCTGTGCAATTACATCATCTCCTGTGGCGCCAATACCGATGCCTCTACCGGTGTCGTCGGCGTTTCGCGTCATGCCCAGGCCCGGGCCAGGGGTCTGAAACGCATACAGGTGGAACCCCACCTATCGGTAACGGGTGCCAGCGCTACGCGGTGGTTACCGATTAAGCCAAAGACAGATGCTGCCTTTCTTTATGCGCTAATCCATGTCCTGCTGTTTGAGCATGACATGGATAAACTGGATCTGCCTTTTCTTAAACATCGCACGGCCTCGCCATATTTAATCGGACCCCATGGTTACTACCTGCGTGATCCCGAAACCGGTAAACCACTGATCTGGGACTTGATAAAAGGTGCGGCTGTACCACACGACAGCGCTGACGCGGATCCGGCCTTAAGTGGTGAATTCCAGCTTGATGCTGTGGAAAAAGGAGCGGACGATGAGCAATGGCAACACACAAAAGTAAAGGCAAAGTCTGCCTTTGCAGAAATGTGCGACATGCTCAGGGCTTGCTCGCCCGAGTGGGCCGCAGGTATTTGTGATATTGCTGCCGACAATATCCGCAGCGTGGCCAATGAATATCTGCAGGAAGCCCAGGTGGGTGCCACTATCGAGATCGAAGGAATGACGCTGCCCTACCGGCCGGTCGGTGTGGTGCTGGGGAAGACTGTGAACAATGGCTGGGGCGCCTATCAATGCTGCTGGGCGCGGACCATGCTGGCCTGCCTGGTGGGAGCCTTTGAAGTCCCCGGTGCTACGATCGGGACCTGTGTCTATATGAACCGTCCACAACATACGCGATCCGCCTCTGTATTTCCCGGCGAAGATGGTTTTATGCAGCAATTCCATAATCCCACTGATAAAGAGAACTGGTCGGTAAAACCGAAAAGTCGTAATGCCTACAATACGCTGGTACCGCTGGCCTGCGACCTGCCGGCCAGTCAGGCCTTGGGCCCCGCCCATTTCCCCTGGCTGTTCCAGGACTCACCGCCGGAGCATCTGCCTAAACCAACACTACCGGACCTGTGGTTCGTGTACCGGACCAATCCAGCTATTTCCAGCTGGGATGCACCGGGGGTAGCGGCAAAAATGGCAGCCTTTCCCTTCATTGTCGCCTTTGCCTACACCACGGACGAGTCTAATTATATGGCTGATGTTCTGCTGCCCGATGCGATGGATCTTGAAAGCACCCAGCTTATTCGTATAGGCGGGACGAGTTACATGGAACAATACTGGCATCACGAAGGCTTTGGTCTGAGGCAGACAGTTGTGCCGCCGCAGGGTGAAGCCAAAGACTTCACCGAGATTGCTACTGAACTGGCCAGGCGTACAGGCCTGCTGGAAATCTACAATAAATTGATTAACAAGGGGCTGGCCGGAGTGAGACTGGAAGGGGAAAACTACGACTTCTCACTTACTGAAGATAAGACACACTCGAAAGAAGAAATATGGGATGCCATCTGCCGGGCCGCCAGTGCCGAGTTGACCGACGGCGAGCACAGCGACGGTCTGGACTGGTATCGGCAACACGGCTACAGGGTCCGGCCCTTCTCACAACTGAACTGGTATCTCTACCCGACCATGGTAGAAAAGGATCTGCGCTTCGAATTGCCTTACCAGGAGCGGGTCTTCCGTATCGGCAGGCAACTGGCAAACCGTCTGCACGAACATGATATACACTGGTGGGACGAGCAACTGACCGAGTATGAAGCCCTGCCGCTATGGCGAGACTTCCCTGCTATCTGGGAGAAAGCAGCGGTAAGGGAAGGCGAGAGCATAGATGATTACCCCTTCTGGTTACTCACCGCCCGCTCCATGCAGTATGCCTGGGGTAATAACCTGAGTCTGCAAATGATCCATGAATTGGGAAGTAATGTCGGCGGACATAAAGGGCTTGTTATTAACACCAGGACGGCCGAAAAACTGGGTATTGCTGACGGTGATTTGATAGAGATACGCTCATCATTGCGTTCTGCCAGGGGCCGGGCCGAGCTCCGCGAGGGCATACGGCCGGACACCCTGCTCGCCATCGGCCAGTTCGGACACTGGGTGACACCGCTGGCAAAGGAAGTGGAAATACCCAGTCTGAACAGTCTGACACCCATTTCCATTGAACTGACCGATGCCAACGGTTCCAGTTCCGATATAGTACGGGTCAGCCTGAAACGGATTGGCCGTTAGGAACAGAGTAAGGACTCAACTATGGATTTTGATTTATCACAGGAACAAACATTACTACAGGATATGGTCAGACGCTTTGTTACAGAACAGTGTCCACGTGGTTTTGTACGTGAACTGGAAAAAAGTGGCGCTTTCCCACAGGCAATGTGGAAGCGTCTATCCGAACTGGGCCTGCTCGGCTTGCCGATACCGGAAGATCATGGCGGCTCTGCCGGCAGCATGCTGGATATGGTTATTGTTATTGAAGAACTGGCAAGAGCTGCACTGGCACTGGCTATACCTTTTATCAATACGGTTGGCCTTTCCAGCAAGGTGCTCTGTTCCCTGGGTAGCGATAAGCAGAAGAATGAATTACTGCCGCGGGTATTATCAGGGGACATGCTAACCAGTTTCGCCTGGACGGAGGCCTCAGGTGGTACTGATGTGTTGTCAATGAAAACGAGGGCTGAGAAATCTATTGATGGCTTACACTACCGGGTGAACGGTTCGAAAATGTTTATCACCCAGGCGCACGTTGCCGATTACATTTACACGATGGTGAGGACCGACACTAAAGTAGCAAAAAAAACCGAGGGTCTGAGTTGTTTAATGATCCCGGCCGACTTGCAGGGTATTTCAATCAGGACAATCGAAAAAACAGGGCAGCGCTCTACCGGGTTTTGTGAAGTCGTATTTAACGATGTTGAAGTACCGCTTGAATCATTATTGGGTGATGAAGGGCAGGCATGGAAGCAGTTGGTACCGTTGCTGAACGGTGAAAGGACCTGTTTTGCTGCGGTCTGCCTTGGTATTGCCGAGGCTGCATTCAAAGATGCGGTTAACTACATGGAACAACGCACTGCCTTTGGTAAAACGATTAATCACTTCCAGGCATTGCAGCACTATGTTGCGGAAATGAAGATACTGATCGATGGCAGTCGCTTACTGGTCTACAAAGCCGCCTGGCTGGAGTCACAGGGTAAACCCGATGCACTAATCGTAACAGAGGCGTTTCATTCTGCTGCTACGATGGTAAGTAGGGTAACCGATCTCGGCATGCAAATTATGGGCGCATATGGCTACACAACAGAATTTGATATGGAACGCTACTGGCGGGATGGACGGGTATTCAGACTCTCCCCCATTAGCAGCGAGATGGCAAAAAATTTTATCGCCCAAAGTATGGGCATGCCACGATCCTATTGAATTTCGACCAAAAAGACATAAGCAATACAATTTTTGAGGAGTGAAAGTAATGAATTACGAACAGGTTATATTTGAGATTAAAGAAGATATTGCGATCATCCGCATGAATCGACCGGAAAAGAAAAACGCTTTTTCACCGACGATGAGTCGGGAAATTCTGGAAGTCGTTACTCACGTTGAGAACACACCGGACATACGGGGCGTACTGTTGACCGGTGTCGAAGACAGTTTCTCCGCAGGTCTGGACCTTGATATGTCCTTTATCCAGACGATGGAACAAAGTAATTCAGTAAAATTTCGGGAAGTGATGGATCCTATACTGGAGTGGTACAAAAAACTTTATCATCTTCCCAAACCGACAGTAGCCGCTGTAAACGGGCATAGCTACGGTGGTGGCGTGGTACCAGTATCACTATGTGATGTCGCGATTGCTTCGGATAAATCCAGGTATTGTCTTTC
>JAJRTU010000234.1 GCA_024278135.1 Gammaproteobacteria bacterium | reverse complement strand
GTTTTCAGTGCTGATGATGAAGAAGCAAAACAGATTGTTCTGGAGACGGCCGCCTGTCACGGACGTATGTTGATTATCAATAACGATTGTGCGGCTGAATCAACGGGTCACGGCTCACCCATGCCAACATTGGTCCACGGCGGGCCGGGACGGGCGGGTGGTGGTGAAGAACTGGGGGGCACCCGGGCCATCAAGCATTATATGCAGCGTACCGCCCTGCAGGGCTCACCCACGACCTTGATGGCGATTACCAATGAATATCATCCCGGCGCCGAGCCGATAAGGGATGTCATACATCCGTTTCGGAAATACTTCGATGAACTCCGAATTGGCGAGACCTACACGACTTACCGGCGGACGGTGACAGAAGCGGATATTGTCAATTTCGGCTGTATTTCCGGCGATCACTTCTATGCTCACTTTGATGAGGAAGCGGCAAAGGATTCTTTCTTTGGCAAACGCGTGGCTCACGGCTATTTTATTATTTCCGCTGCGGCCGGTATGTTTGTGGATCCCGCCCCCGGGCCGGTGATCGCCAATTATGGCCTTGAAAACCTGCGCTTTATCGAACCGGTCGGTATCGGCGATACCATCCAGGTGCATTTAACGGTGAAACAAAAGATCAGGAAGGATAAACGTAATAAAGAAGAGAAGGCGACCGGCGTGGTAAGATGGGCTGTAGAAGTCAGGAATCAGGAACAAAAAGCCGTGGCAATCTACGATGTGATGACACTGGTGGAAAGGCAGGAGTCAGTCAAGCCGGAACAGTAAAATCCATGTAAAGTTGGCGGACCCATACAGGTCGCCCGCGTTATTCAGGCGCTTGTACTTGACTGAAAGTTGCAGTCAATTTACGCTTTTACCTGTAAATAATACACGTTTTGAGCAGATACGTTTATGTCGACACTGGAAGAGCTTAAAAAGCAGGCATCAGAGGCCACCTTGCGAAATCAGGTCGCGGGTTCCAGCAAGACCTCTGACGAAGAACAATGGCGAAAGTTGGCGCCGGTAATGAAGTTCCTGAAAGACCATTTCACCGAACTGGCCGCCACGCTGAATGTTCTTGAAAAAGATACCCTGGTGGATTTCGAAATAAATGATGCCCTCAGTCTGAAACGATTAAAAGGGCAAAATTATAAAATCACCAATCCCTCGGCAGATAAAGAAAAGGATTTTGTTTTTGAGTTTGAAAACGTCGGTGAGCATCCCAGCTATACGTTGATACCGGCCGGTCCCGCCGCTGCTGCATTTAAAAATACTTTAAGCGACAATCAAATACAGTGTGCATCCACGCCGGTGGACAAGAACAAGTCGATAAAATTTGAAATCAAACCTCTGGTCCGGACCCGGTATCGGGTTACGGCTGATTTGGCAAAGGAAAATATCAGTCTGACCATAAGTAACTACAATACCATATGGTCGCAGACCAACTATTTCAAGAAGACTGAAATCACTACCGTGTTAATGGATGAGCTGACCCGTCATGTTATGCGCGAGCCCAATAAATACAATGAAATGGTTGGCAATGTTATTTCTGAAGAAATGCGGGCGAAATTAAGAGCGAAGCTGAAAGCCGAGCAAACTTCGCAAAAGGCGGGGAGCGGTCAGGGCCAGGTCAAAAAAGTGAAGGTTAAAAAGAAGGCCAAAAAAGAGAAAACAATATTCGGTAAACTTTTCAAGAAGAAATAGCGCTTAAACAGGCATCTGTTTGAATACGATTATATTCCGTGTAACGGATTAGAGCCTTCAAGGCGATAAAATTGAGGTGCTTATCATATTGACTTTAGCACTGACGACTTGCTGATTGCGCATACCACCGATGATGACCAGTGTGTTTTTGTCCAGCCTGGGCAGGCCACGGTGATCCATGGTGGCGGTATTTACGGTGCCTGTCTGCCATCGTTGTCGGTTGAAATTGTAATACCACAGGCCCTTATCCGGTGTGGATGGATTGTTGTCATAGCCCATGCCGTTATAGTTGTAGGGCGTGTGCGAGCCGCCGACAAAGACGATGCCTGCCCGTGGTGATGGTATGGCGGCGGCAGCCATTCGGTAGCGTGCTTTACCTGTCGGGTGTGGCACCGCTTGCCAGGCAATTTTATCAGGCCGCTCCGGGTCGACAGTCCCGGAGTAGCAGGCGGCTTCCGGTATAAAGCGTCGCCGTTGCCCGGGTCCGGTCTGTACGCCGACTCCATCGCAAATCATCATCCGGTTATTGACCATACCGCCGGCATGGCCGAATACCGGTACCCCGGGGAAAGGTGTTGCCTGTTGCCACTGATTGTTGTGGGCATCGTACAGCTGCACCAGCCTGACATTACCATCGTTGTGCCAGCCGCTAACCAGATAAACGTAGCGTTGTCGGTAAACCAGAGCGACGGTATCATCTACCGGAACAGGTGTTGTTGCAATGTCCTGGTAGCGATCACTGAGCACATCATAAACAAAATTATCCGGGCTGGTGATTTCGCTGTGATCTTCGGCTACAGTATAGCCGCCGAAAATATAGGCTTTATTCTTGATGCCAACGGCAATACCGGCAAGTCGTCCTTTCAGCGGCAGCGATGATGGTACCGGCTGACGCGCTTGCCAGTGTGAATCGCCCGGTTGCAGAGACCAGACTTTGTTATGTATATCTTTGAATGTTTTGCCCGAGCCGAGACCCATAAAGCTGAGCAGATACAGGCTCTGTGAAGTATGTACTGCAGCCACGGCATTATTACTGACCGGCTCAGGTAAATCCGGCAAAGAAGGCTGTGCCGAAACCGTTAAGGGGACAAGCATAAATAACAAAAGCAGGTATGTCTGGTGAATCACCATCGGCTTTGGAGAAATATTTCAATGTGATGGCGTAGTTTCACCCTTATCAGGGCGAAAAGTAAAGTAAACGGCTGTTTAATAACAATGGACTTATGAGAAAAGGCCTTCTATTCTTCCCCTGCATTTTCCCGGGCTTCGATACACAAGGGAACAATGCAGGCATGACAGACCGGTAATGAGGAAACAAAATTCGATCAACACTTCGGGAATAAAACATCATGGTCCCGATTTTATTCAGACTGTTTATTTCATATGACGCAAAGCAAAGCAGATGAACTCGCAAAATCCTGTGCAGATTCCATGTACATGCAGGATGTTGCATCACAGTCGATGGGTATTACGGTAGATGAAGTCCGTCCCGGTTATGCCTGTGTAACAATGAAGGTGCGTGCAGATATGTTGAACGGTGTCGGTATCTGTCACGGTGGTTTTCTCTTTCTATTGGCCGATTCAGCTTTTTCCTATGCCTGCAACAGCTACAACAGAGTAACGTTGGCACAAAACTGTGATATTGATTTTCTTCTGGCCGGTAAACAGGGTGACGTGCTTAGCGCCATCGCCGAAGAGCGTAAGCGGGGCCGCCGGATGGGACTCTATGATGTCACCATCAGCCGTTCCGACGGGGAAGTCCTGGCGCAGTTTCGCGGTCGTTCCTTTGAAGTAGGCGGTGAAATATTGAACGAATAATATTGTTCATATTATTCACTTGATAAAAAATGATACAAAATTATAATCGATTATTATAATGATGTATCATTATCGTGGTGGGTGAGGATTCCAATGAAAACAGATGACAATGCTGATCTTGAAGCAATATTCCAGCAACGTATTGATAATGAAGAAAAGATCGAGCCGAAAGACTGGATGCCGGATGACTATCGCCGCAACCTGATCCGGCAGATTTCACAACATGCCCATTCGGAAGTCATTGGTATGCAACCGGAGGGGAACTGGATCACGCGCGCCCCGAGTCTTCGTCGCAAAGCTGTACTGCTGGCAAAAGTCCAGGATGAAGGTGGTCATGGTCTATATCTTTACAGTGCAACAGAAACACTGGGCATCAGCCGGGCGGAGTTGATCGGGGCGCTGCAAAGCGGCAAGGCAAAATACGCATCGATCTTCAATTATCCCACGTTAACATGGGCCGATATTGGCGCCATCGGCTGGCTGGTTGATGGCGCTGCCATTTGTAATCAGATTTCATTACAACGGACTTCTTATGGTCCCTATGCACGTGCCATGGTGCGTATCTGCAAGGAAGAAAGTTTTCATCAGCGTCAGGGTTACGAAATCATGGTGGTTCTGGCCCAGGGCAGTGACGAACAAAGAGCGATGGCACAGGATGCCCTGAACAGATGGTGGTGGCCTTCACTGATGATGTTCGGTCCACATGACGCCGAGTCCGCACACAGTGCCAGATCCATGCAGTGGAAGATTAAACGTGAAACGAACGACGATCTCAGGCAGAAGTTTATCGATCAAACTGTCCCGCAGATAGATTATCTGAAGCTGGAATACCCGGATCCAAAAATCCAATGGAGTGAAGACAGGGGACACTATGATTTCGGCGAAATCGACTGGGAGGAATTTTATGCCGTGATTAAAGGCGATGGTCACTGCAATCGTGAGCGTTTGCAGCATCATATAAAGGCCCATGAAGAGGGGGAGTGGGTAAGGCAGGCTTTGCGTGCCTACAATGAAAAGAAACGGGCACAGAAGGCAGCGTAGGAGCTTCGACTATGAGTGAAGAGAAACTGGAATTATTTGAAGTGTTTGTTCGTTCGAAAAGAGGGCTTGATCACAGACACGTAGGCAGTTTGCATGCCGAAGATCATCAGCAGGCGCTGGAATATGCACGTGACTGTTATACACGTCGCAGCGAAGGACTGAGTTTATGGGTGGTCAGGTCAGGCGATATTGTAGCCTCACAGGAGGATGACAGTGATTCTTTTTATGATCCCATGGATGATAAACCTTATCGTCACGCCACTTACTATCAGTTACCCAAAGAAATTAAAAATATGTAATTTCGGATGTCGATCTGAATATGTCTGTGAATACTGATAAAGAGGCAGTCCTGCAATATGCGGTTCGGCTTGGCGATGACTCGCTTATTCTCGGGCATCGGCTGTCGGAGTGGTGTAGAAACGGGCCCTTTCTGGAAGAAGATATTGCTTTGACGAATGTTGCACTCGACTACATTGGCAGGGCCAGAATGTACTATGGCTATGCCGCCGAGTTATCTGACGGCAAGCAGACGGAGGACGATTTTGCTTTCATCAGGGATTGTCGCGAGTATCAAAACCTGTTGATCAATGAACTCCCCATAGGGGATTTTGCCTGCACGATGGCGAGGCAGCTTATTCTGGATGTGTTTAACTGTTATTTTCTGTCAGAGTTGACAGCATCCACTGATCCCACGCTGGCTGCTGTAGCGGCCAAGGCTGTAAAGGAGTCGCGCTACCATCTGCGTCGAAGTCGTGACTGGGCATTGCGACTCGGTGACGGGACTGAGCAGAGTCATGACCGGCTGCAAAACGCTTTTGAGCAGCTCTGGGGTTATACACCGGAAATGTTTGAGCAGGATGAACTGGAACAACAACTGATCGAACGGGGTATTGCAGTCAATACCAGTGAGCTGAAACCACGATGGGAATCGAAGCTTGAGCAGATCCTGAGTGAAGCCACGCTTGAAATGCCTGTCAACAGCTGGACAGTTCGTGGTGGGCGTCTGGGTTTTCATACAGAACATCTTGGTCATCTTTTATCGGAATTGCAGTATATGCAGCGAGCCTATCCGGGATTACAGTGGTAGGAGCACAGCACAAGGTCAGCGAAGTGAGTGCCGGTGGTGATGCGGAATTGCAGGTGATATGGACTTTGCTTGATGAAGTAAAAGATCCCGAGATCCCGGTGCTCAGCATACGGGACCTGGGTGTTTTACGCGATGTGGAAAAGATAAAGGGTAAAGTCATCGTCACGATTACACCAACCTACAGCGCCTGTCCTGCGATGGACACTATTCGAGATGATATCGGGACGGTATTGGCTGCATCCGGATTTCCGGACAGTGAAATCAAAACGATCCTGTCACCGGCCTGGACCACTGACTGGATGTCCGAGACGGGGAAACGGAAACTTGAGCAATTTGGTATCGCACCACCTGGAAATACCAACTCCCCCGAACAGGCAATCCATTGTCCCAGGTGTCAATCCGAAGAGACGAATCTAATCAGTGAATACGGATCAACGGCCTGCAAGGCGATGTATCGGTGCAGCGAATGTAAAGAGGCGTTTTGTTATTTCAAGGTGATATAGATGGCGAATACACAGTTTCATCAATTGACCATTGCCAATGTCCGTCCGGAAACGGACTCGTCGATTTGTGTGACATTTGATGTACCGGAGAATTTACAGGAAACGTTTAGATTCAAACATGGCCAGTTTCTGACACTGAAAGCACAAATTGATGGTGAGGACGTACGGCGCTCCTATTCAATTTGCTCCGGGGTTTATGATGGCCACATGAGAGTGGGTATCAAACGCGTGGCGGGCGGCAGGTTCTCCAACTATGCCAATGATAATTTCAGGAAAGGTATGACGGTGGACGTGATGCCGCCACAGGGAAACTTTTATACTGAACTCAATCCCGATAATGAAAAGAACTATATGTTCATTGCCGCGGGCAGTGGCATCACACCGATTCTTTCCAATATCAAGACAGTGCTGCACGTGGAAGCCGGGAGCAGGGTAACCTTGCTTTATGGCAATCTGCGCAGTAATTCCATGATGTTTATGGATGAACTCGGGTTTATAAAGAACAAATATATGAGTCGTTTTCAATGGATTAATATCATGGATCATGAGGATCAGGGGGCGGATTTATTTAACGGGATTATTGATAATGAGAAGGGCGCCGCTCTTTATAAGAATAAACTTATCGATATAAAAGCCACCGACGAAGCATTCATATGCGGTCCGCAGGCCATGATGTCGGAGATCTCCAGGGGTTTTCGCAGCATGGGTTTTGATGATGCGAGAATACATTATGAATTATTTACCAGCTCATCGGAAGATTCCCAGGCAGCAATGGAGAAATACAATCAACGTGTTGCAGATTATGGCGTACAAAAAATCAGCAATGTCACGGTGACGGCCGGAGGGCGATCCATAAACTTCGATCTGGCCGCTGTCGGTGAAAATATACTGGATGCGGGGATACATAATGGTATGGACTTGCCCTTTTCCTGCAAGGCCGGTGTATGTTCAACATGCAAAGCCAGATTGATTGAAGGCAAGGTGGACATGGATCTCAATCATGCTCTGGGGGCCGAAGAACTTGAGTCAGGTTATATTCTTACCTGCCAGTCGCATCCCATTTCAGACAAAGTCAGCGTTGACTATGATCAATAACTGTGAAGAAAAAACCGTTACTGTTTCCCGGCATCAGTGAGTCACGCGTTTTGATACACATAAGTGTTTACCAATGATCAGGCCTGAATATGTTGACGACCTGCTTGCCGGTTTTGCCAATCGCAGGCCGCTCAGGGCGGGTTCGTTAATCATCAGTGTTTTTGGAGATTCGCTTTCACAACACGGAAATTCCATCTGGCTGGGAAGTTTGATAAAAGCGCTGGCTCCTTTCGGATTAAATTCACGACAGATTCGCACAGCAGTATTCAGACTGGTCAAGGAGGACTGGTTGGTGAGTCGGCAATCCGGTCGTCGCAGTTATTACAGTTTCACTGATTTTGGTATCCGCCATTACGAAAAAGCGGCACGCCGTATTTACGCGAGCCAGGGAGAGGACTGGAACGGAAAGTGGACCGTGGTGATTCCGGCCTTTGTCGCTAACGAGAAACGGGATGAATTGCGCAGGGAGTTGCTCTGGCTGGGTTACGGCGTTATCGCACCCGGGATCCTCGCCCACCCCTCCGGGGTCAGACAGTCCCTGGACGAAACCCTGCAGGAGATGGGTATTACCGACAAAGTCGTGGTGTTACTGGCGGAGACTGAAGAACTGGCATCGCGCACCTGTCTTAAACAACTGGCCCATTCCTCCTGGAAGCTGGATGAAATCGAAACGCGTTATGAACAATTCCTGGAAAAATTCAGGCCCTTGTCCAAAGCGATTAAGAGGGCAAAAAAGCTTGATCCAAAAGATTGCTTCCTGATACGCACACTTTTGATTCACGAATACAGGCGTATTCTCTTAAGTGATGCAGCCCTGCCTGTTGAGCTGTTACCGGTCAACTGGCCCGGTAAAAAAGCGCTTGAACTGACAGCTGATCTTTATGGCGCTGTGCATAAAGGTGCAATGGTTTATATACAAACCAATATGGAAACGGTGGACGGTCAATTGCCCGGTGCAGACAAGAAATATTATTCGCGTTTTGGCGGGCTGGTATAGACCCCCCCGTTTAGAACTGCTCAATATCCAGCGCCATCGTAGATTCGCTGCCGGCGGTGATAGAGCTCAGATAAGCACCGGCTCGCGGTAGAAAGTGCTCGGCATAAAAACGGGCCGTGATGATTTTGCCTTGATAAAAATCAAGATCGTCTGTATCTGCATTAATCTTGTCCGTGGCAATCAACACTGTTCTGGCCATTTGCCAGCCACCACATACCGTACCCATCAGCATCATGAAATTCACCGCAACTGAGCCGGGCGCATTGACGTCGGCTTGATAGTTCTCCAGTAACCAGGCAGCGGCCTTCTCCAGGGCATCCAGACCTGCTGAATAATGCCGCTGGAATGAGCCGAGTTTGTCATTGTCCAGTTTGGCGACGTCCTCACTGACCCGGCGCATTTCCTGCAGCATCTCCTGCAGGCTTTTACCGGAATCCCGAAGTACTTTACGGCCCACCAAATCCATAGCTTGTATGCCCGTGGTGCCTTCATAAATGGTGGTGATACGTGCGTCACGAAAATGCTGTGCCGCGCCCGTTTCCTCTATATAGCCCATACCGCCATGAATCTGTACTCCCAGAGAGCTGAGTTCCTGTGACAGCTCGGTACACCATGCCTTGACGACCGGTGTCAGCAGAGCAAACAGGGCCGAGTGTTCCGCCCGCACGCGATCCGAGTCGCCATGATGAATGTAATCGAGAGAGGCGGCGGTAACATAGCACAGCGCACGCATGGCCTCGATGCCGGATTTCATCATCATCAGCATACGGCGTACGTCAGCATGATGAATAATCGTGACGCGCCCCTGCCGGCCGACCGCCTGCCCCTGAGTACGTTCTTTGGCATAGCCCAGCGCCTGTTGATAGGCGCGCTCGCTAATGCTCAGGCCCTGAACCCCCACAGCCAAACGGGCGTGGTTCATCATGGTAAACATGCAGGTGATGCCGCTGTGAGCTTCACCGACCAGATAGCCAGTGGCACCGCCATTATCGCCGTAGCTCATGACACAGGTGGGACTGGCATGGATACCGAGCTTGTGTTCCACCGATACCGGGTAGACATCATTACGCTCGCCCAGGGAACCATCTTCATTGACCAGATACTTGGGCACAATAAAAAGTGATATGCCCTTAATGCCGGGAGGTGCATCGGGCAAACGAGCGAGAACCAGGTGGATGATATTGTCGGTAAAGTCCTGATCACCCCAGGTAATAAATATTTTTTGACCGGTAATAAGATAATGATCACCTTCCGGTTCAGCCCGGGTCTTGACCGCAGCCAGATCCGAACCTGCCTGTGGCTCGGTCAGATTCATCGTGCCGGTCCATTCTCCGGAGATCATATTGGGCAGAAATTTATCTTTAAGCTCGGTGGAGGCATGGGTATCTATGGCAACGGCAGCGCCTTCAGTCAGCATGGGGCACAGGGCGAAAGCCATGTTGGCAGCCTGCCAGATTTCATTGGTGGCTGTTGCCACCAGTTCAGGGAGACCTTGCCCGCCACGTTCAGGATCAAAGGGCAGGGCAGGCCAGCCACCTTCCTTGAAAGCTAGATAGATATCAGCAAAACCTTCCGGCGGCACCACTTTTTTGTTCTCAATCCGGCTGCCGTTTTCATCTCCGGACTTGTTCAGTGGGGACAGTACGCCGTTCGCGAGCCGCGCAGCTTCTTCAATAACGGCTTCGATTAAATCCGGTGTGGCATCTTCAAAACCGG
>JAJRTU010000233.1 GCA_024278135.1 Gammaproteobacteria bacterium | reverse complement strand
TGCTGATGTGAGGATACAGCGATATCACCCAGTTCGCCCATGTCCCCCAGTACCAGCCAGCAAGGATTTCCAGTCTCACTTGCAGCCTGTATCGCCGCATTGACAGAGGCCGGGTTGGCATTGTAAGTATCATCAATAATGAGAGATTTATTGATCCCCGGCCTGGACTGCATGCGCCCCTGTACTGCCTGCACAGCCTGCAATCCATCCCGTATCAGCGACAGAGGTATATTGATGGCGACACAACAGGCGGCGGCGGCCAGAGCATTCTTCACATTGTGCAGCCCCAGTAAATTCAGTTTGATTGCCATCTCACCCAATGGCGTCAACAATACGAAACGACTGCAACCCTTACGCTGTTCCAGCACGATGTCTTTAGCACTGATGTCTGCAGCCTTGTTCAGGCCGAATGACAGCTGTTCCCATTCGCTCGCTTTTACACGCCAGCATGGCGCGTAGTCGTCATCAGCATTAATAATGGCAATCCCATCGGGCTGCAGACCGGAAAAGATTTCCGCCTTGGCTGCAGCAACACCCTCAACAGAACCAAAACCTTCGATATGTGCCGGTGCACACAACGTAATCACAGCGACACTGGGTCTGGCTATGGCCGTTAAACCGGCAATTTCACCTATGCGGTTCGCCCCCATTTCTATCACCGCAAATTTGTGCTGCCCGTCCAGGCCAAACAAGGTCAATGGCACTCCGATCTCATTGTTCAAATTGCCCCGTGTGGATAATACACATGCCTTCAGTGACAAAATCGATGACAACATTTCCTTTACCGTCGTTTTGCCATTACTGCCGGTCACGGCAATGACGGGTAACTCAAATTTTTCCCGCCAGGCCGCAGCCAGTTCGCCCATGGCGTCTCTGGTATCCGGGACCATCAACATCGGCCATGTCCTGTCGTCATAGTCCCGTTCCACCATTGCCGCCACGGCACCACCCTGAATCGCCTGATCTACAAAATCATGTCCGTCAAAGTTTTCACCGCGCAGGGCAATAAACAGGGATCCCCCGGCAAGGCTGCGGGTATCGGTGCTGCAGCCCTTGAACTGCACGTCATCACCATTCATAAGCACTTGCAGTGACGCGGCAGCTTCAGATAATCGCATCTGGATCATTCCATCTGCTCCAGTAGATTTCTCACCACTTGCCGGTCACTGAAAGGCAAGCGTACTCCGCCTGTTTCCTGCCAGGTTTCGTGGCCCTTACCGGCGATCAACACAATATCGTTCCGGGCTGCCGAATGGATCGCCGTGCTGATGGCTGCAAGACGATCGGGAATGACATCGACAGCGTCCCTTCTTTCCATGCCCTCCAATATCTGCTGAATTATGGTTTCCGGTTTTTCGTTGCGCGGGTTATCGTTGGTGAGTATGACTTGATCGGCATACAATTCAGCAATTCTACCCATTTGCGGACGCTTGCCCTGATCCCGATCACCACCACAGCCCAGCACACAAACAAGTTTTCCCCTGCCCGGTAAATCCAGGCTTGTCAGTACGTTTTGCAGGGCATCGGGGGTATGAGCATAATCAACAATCACACTGGCACAGCCTTGTTCAGTAAAACATTCCATCCTGCCCGGAACAGCTTCAATATTGGCAAGCTGCTTCATGGCATCGTCAAACTCCACCCCGGACAGACATAAGGCCGTAAGTGAAGCGAGCAGGTTCCCGGCATTAAACGCACCCGTCAGTCCGGTATTCAATGTCCCTTCACCCCAGGGGCTGAAGATATTTAAAGACAGGGCGCCAAGGTTTGTATCGTTGAGGATTCCATACACATGTTCATCCGCAGTACCGCGATCCAGGGGTTCACCGATGCCATAACCAATAACCCGCAATCTGCCACGTAGCGGCTTACACAGTCGACGACCAAATTCATCATCAATATTAATGACGGCACTACTCAATGATTCGATTGTAAACAGCTGTCTCTTGGCCTCGGCATAGGCCTCCATATCACCGTGATAATCAAGATGTTCCCGACTCAGATTGGTAAAAACAGCTATATCAAAGCTTACCCCG
Organism: Gammaproteobacteria bacterium; assembly: GCA_024278135.1. GTDB lineage: Bacteria > Pseudomonadota > Gammaproteobacteria > Eutrophobiales > Eutrophobiaceae > WLWS01. The sequence continues at coordinate 3,749 of JAJRTU010000233.1, read as the reverse complement.
GCGACTCGTGCCTGTACCAGGGCATGTGAAGATACTTCCATTACCACATTTCTCAGGCCCTGATCCCGCATGCCGGCGAGAGTACGGTGAATCGTCAGTGGATCAGGCGTAGTATTCAGGCCCGCCTGCATTCTTTCCGGCGTACCAATCCCCAAAGTACCTATAATTCCTGCTGTATTTTCGCTGATCGCAGCCAAAGCCCGGGCAATATAAAATGTCACCGAGGTTTTTCCGTTGGTTCCCGTCACACCGATGACATTAAGCGCATCCGAAGGGGCCTGATAAAAGCGATGGGCAATCAGACCGGCATTTTCAGAAAGACGGGCCACTGCTATTACAGGTACAGGGCGATTTGGACTCTTATACCCAAGATCGGCGTCCACCGCTACAGCACAGGCTCCACCGGCGATGGCTTCGTCAATGTATTCGGCGCCGTTGCTGCGCTCACCCTTACAGGCCAGAAACAGATCACCACTTTCGATCTCACGGCTGTTGTTTTTTACGCCCACCGGTCTACGATTATCTGCCGCATTTATATCCGCCAATCCTTCCAGAAGACAGGCCAGTGTCATTTCATCTGCTGCTGTTTCAAGAGCCATCATTGCCACGTCACCTGACTTGAATCTTTGCCGGTATGGGCAACGACAATCCTGCTTTGGATGGTCGGCATATCATCGGGGGCCACGTTCAGTATGCGCAATGCACCCTGCATCACGCTGGAAAAAACCGGCGCCGCCACCAGTCCACCATAATGTTCGCCGACCTGGGGTTCATCAATAACCACCACCATCACCAACTGCGGCTTGCTTACCGGCGCCAGACCGGCGAAGACGGACATATAGCGATCTTCTGCATAACCTCCTGCCACTGCCTTGTGTGCGGTACCGGTCTTACCGGCGATACGATAACCTTTCACAGCTGCCCTGAGACCTGTGCCACCCTTCTGTACCACGGTCTCCAGCATTAAATTGACACTGTTCGCCACACTGGCCGGCAGGACCTGCTTACCTTCCACCGGCCCCTCCACTTTCAAAAAGGAAATGGGACGTAACACTCCTCCGCCGGCCAGTACTGAATAAGCCTGGGCCAGTTGCAATGCTGTCACCGAGATGCCATATCCGAATGACATGGTCGCCAACTCCACTTCCGACCAGTTCCGGTAATCGTTCAGCACCCCCGAGGCTTCTCCCGGGAATCCACTCCCGGTGGACTGGCCAAATCCTATTTTCGAATATATCTGCCATATTTTTTCCGGCCCCAGTGACAGAGCAATTTTGCTGGCGCCCACATTACTGGACTTTTTCAGGATATTGCTCAGATCAAGATTGCCATAATCCCGGTGGTCCCGAATTGTGTGATCGCTGACTTTCAGATACCCCGGTGTGGTTTCAATACGCGAGCTGCGATTATATAAACCGGATTCCAGCGCCGCCGCGATGGTAAAAGGTTTTAATGTCGACCCCGGCTCGAATACATCGATGATGGCACGGTTGCGAAAATGATCACTTTTCAGACCGCTGCGATTGTTGGGGTTGTAAGAGGGTTGATTGACCATTGCCATCACTTCGCCGGTATTGGCATCCAGCATCACCAACATACCGGCACGGGCATGGTGATGCATAACGGTCGCTTTTAACTCACGATAGGCCAGATACTGAATACGTCGATCAATACTCAAGGTCAGGGATTTTCCGGGACCGGCTGTCTTGATACTTTCCACATCAGCAACCACGCGACCCAGCAAATCTTTCAGTACTCGCTTGGAACCGGGTGTTCCCTGCAACCACTTGTTAAAGGCAAGTTCCAGTCCTTCCTGCCCTTTGTCATCAACATTGGTAAAGCCGATCAGATGCGAGCTTATCTCACCACTTGGATAAAAACGCTTATATTCCCGCTGCATATACACACCAGGCAGTTTCAACTCGCCGATGGCGCGGGCAAGCTGTGGTTTTGTCTGCCGTTTCAGATAGACAAAATCCCGATGCAGGCGATTTTGCAACAACTCTTTCAGCGAAAGTGTACTCATCTCCAGGGCAGCCGCCAGCGTAGACAATTGATTACCGGACGATAACAATTCCCGTGGCGTGGCCCAGATGGATTCCACCGGTGTACTGACAGCCAGTGGCTCACCATTTCGATCGGTAATGACACCGCGATGTGCCGGTATACTTACCGTCCTCAATGCGCGCGCGTCACCATGGTGTCGGAGAAAGTCCTGATTCAGTATTTGTAAATCAAAGGCACGCCAGAGCAGGCACGCGGTGATGCCTAAAAATGCTACCAGCATAAACCAGCGTCGGGCCGGATAGGTCACTATCGTTTGCTCTTGCTTCATTGCAGCACTAATACTAATGAATTTACGTCTGGTTCCGTCATCTCCAGTTTTGTCCGGGCCAGCCTCTCGACCCTGTCATCCGTTGCCCAGGTGCTTTGCTCGAGTTGCAGTTTTCCCCACTCTTCATTCAACTCATCCTGCTGTTGTTCCAGTTCCTGAATCTCAACAAAATACTTGCGCGCCTTGTGTTGGGCCAGCACGACATTAATGGCAGAAACAAACACTGCCGTCAGTAGTATCAACATCAGAAAAATCTTCACGCTGCCAGTTTCTCGGCAAACCTGAGCACAGCGCTTCGTGCCCTCGGATTACCTGCAATTTCTTCGGTTCCGGGTTTGACGGCTTTGCCGATCAATTTCATGCGTGGTCGCAATTGATCGACAGTCACCGGCAACTCCGGCGGATAATCGTCACCCAAAGCCTGTTCACGCATAAAGCGCTTCACTATCCTGTCTTCCAGAGAGTGAAAACTAATCACGGCCAGTCGACCACCTGGTCTGAGCACACGATTCACCTGGTCCAGCGCCAGGCGGAGTTCACCGAGTTCATTGTTGATAAATATACGTATCGCCTGAAATGAACGTGTCGCCGGATGTTTCTCCCTTTCGCGAAAGGGCACTGCCGAAGCAATAATTTCGGCAAGTTGTGCGGTCCGTGTGATATCTTTTTCGCGGCGGTATTCGACTATCTTCCGGGCAATTCGCCGGGCAAAACGCTCTTCACCATATTCACGCAATACCTGTGTGATCTCCTCCTTTTTTGCGGACTTAATCCATTCAGCAGCACTGATGCCCGCAGCGGAATTCATTCTCATGTCCAGTTCACCGTCTCTTGAAAAACTGAATCCACGCTCGGCATTGTCCAACTGCGGAGAAGACATGCCGAGATCAAACAGGATACCGTTGACCGCTCCCATGTGACCGCGTTGTTCAATATGCAGGCCTATCTCGCTGAAGGAAGCATGCACGAAGGCGACACGCTCATCTTTGCGGGCAAGCTGTTCTGCGCAGGTAATGGCAAGCGGATCTTTATCAAATACGAGTAAACGACCATGCTGATTGAGTCTTTGTAATATGGCCAGAGAGTGCCCGCCACGACCAAATGTCGCGTCGACATAAATCCCCTGCGCCTGTATCTCAAGACCCACCAACACCTCCTGCAGCAACACAGGTGTATGCGTAAATTCATCAGCCTTCATCTACTTACCTGGTCGCCGCACTAAAGTGATAAACCTTTCAATGGTTCAGAAGGCTCATCATCATTGTTTCCTACTTGTTCAAGCCACAGATCCCGTTGTTCTTCCCAACTCTGCCGGCTCCAGATTTCAAACTTGTTTCCCTGCCCCAGAATAACCGCCTGTTTTTTTATAGACGCGTAGTCACGCAACTCCGGGACCAGTAAAATTCGACCCTGT
>JAJRTU010000232.1 GCA_024278135.1 Gammaproteobacteria bacterium | reverse complement strand
TCCCGGTTCCATTTCCTTGTATGTTGATGCTGCTTTTGCGAAAGCAGGGTGGTACTGCAGGGTTGGGGTATTAATGAAGTGGAGTCCGCCCCTACTTGATAAGGGGTGTAGCATGAGGTTGTTAGTTTGTGACGGTTTTTATTTCGTAAGCCAGGAGCAGGACACACGCTGAGTATTTGAAATTCGATATATTCATCAACAGTTTTACGTATAATGCTGACCGGCACAGGAAATGCTATGTCACGAATTAATGATAATGAAAGCACACAAATTATATTTAACTTTTCTCTCCTTGTTGTTCGCGTTCAATCTGCCTGCAGCCGAGCACGCGGTGCCGGTAGGGACGGCTACATTGGCAGAGGTGGCCGTGCATCCCCGGCACAGTGCACCGGCGACTGTGGTCAGCCTTAATGCCGCCGGCATCGCGGCGGAAATTCCTGCCAGGATCGAGACGATTACTGTCAGGGTGGGGGATATTGTTGAAAAAGATCAGGTGCTGGTTCGCCTGAACTGTATTGACTATAAACTGGAGCAGGAAGAAGCAGAGGCCAGACTGGATTCTTTCAACGCGCGTATAGAGTTGGCCAAACGGCGATTGCAGCGCACCCGTAAGCTGACCATGAAGCAATCCGTTTCGGAAGAACTGCTTGATGAACGGGAATCGGATCTGGCCGTGTTGCTGGCTGATCGCGCGGGGGCCAGGGCGTCCCTGGGTCTGGCCAGAGTGCATGTCGCGACCTGTGTTATCCGCAGTCCCTTTCGGGCATTGGTGACCGAGCGTACCAGCGCCGTGGGGAATTATGCCGAGGTGGGAAAGGCGTTGGTGAAAATTCTCGATATCGAACAGCTTGAAGTCTCAGCACAGGTCCCGGCACAGGATGTGCACCAACTGGAGTTGGTCAAAGAACTTCAATTTGAACATGATGACCTCAAGTTCCCTCTAAAGTTGCGGGCGATCCTGCCCAGTATCAATTCTGAAACGAGGAACCGTGAGGTACGATTGTTGTTTCTGGATGGTCCTGCCTTACCGGGCGCGTCAGGCAAGTTGATCTGGCGCGATTTACGCCCGCATATTCCCGGCAAATACATCGTTCGCCGTGATGGTGATCTGGGTGTGTTTGTCTACGACAAGGGCAGGGCACTGTTCACTGCATTACCTTCTGCGCAGGCCGGCCGAGCCAGCCCCGTGGATATGGCATTAACCACGATACTTGTCACCGAAGGCCATTATGCGTTAAATGACAACGACGCTGTTGTAGCGCAGTAATCATGCTCTGGTTTCAACGTTTCGTCTCCAATCATGTGCTGGCCAACCTGACTTTTGGTCTGGTCATCGTGCTGGGCGCGCTGTCTTATTTGCAAATGCCTCGGGCGAAAGATCCGGAGATCAACTTTAACTGGATCAATATTATTACCGTATTTCCCGGTGCCTCCGCCATTGATATTGAACGTCGTATCACCGATCCGCTGGAAGACTCACTGCGGCGTACGGTGAAGGACATCAAGTTTGTTTTCAGCACCAGCCGTGACGGCATTTCCAATATTCTGGTGCGCTTCAATCAAATCGATGATCGGGAATTCGATAAACGGGTTATCGATCTGCGCAGAGAGATCCAGAATACTTACACCGACGAACTGCCTGCCGATGCGGATAATCCCATCATATACGAAATAGGCACTTCCAATGCCTTCCCCAGCGCGATGCTGGTGGTCAGCAGCGCCGGCGATGATGAAAATCTGCGTCGTCAGGCCCGTAATGTGAAAAAAGACATTGAACGGATCAAGGGAGTGGATCGTGTTGATGATCTCGGTCTGTCTGATCCGGAGTTGCACGTGTCCTTTCTTCCTGATCGTCTTGAAGGGCTGGGTGTGACGCCCGCCGACATCTCTGACACCATTCGTTCTTATTTTCACGATCAATCTGCCGGTGATCTGGATACCACTGACGGCAAATGGATAGTCCGGATACAGGGTACCAGTCCGGATCCTTCTTCGATGCGGGACTTCCCCATCATGACCGCCAGGGGCGTGGTGACTTTGGGCAGTGTGGCGGAGTTGTCCCGTGCCACGGAAGAGCCGGTGAATATTGTCAGGTTTAACGGTCAGCCGGCGGCCATGTTGACGGTCACCAAACAGGCTGATGCCAATGTACTGGATCTGGTTGATGAGATTAATGCCTACATCGCTGAGAGAAACCGCTACAAAAATGCCACCGGTGCGCAAGTCAATTTGATCGACGATCAAACCACCAGTACCCGGCATGCGCTGCGTTTGATGCAGACCAATGCAATCATCGGTCTGGTACTGGTATTGCTGGTGACCTGGATATTTCTGGGCACGCATATTGCCGTGTTAACCAGCATCGGCATTCCTTTTACTTTGGCCGGGGCCTTCCTGATCATCAGTACGATGGGGATTACGCTGAACAACACCGTGTTGCTCGGCGTTGTGATCGCCCTTGGTATGCTGGTCGATGATGCCGTCGTCGTGGTTGAGTCCATCTATCAACGTCTGCAGCGTGGGCTCGATGACATGAGCGCGGTGATCAAGTCGTTGCAGGAAGTGTTTGCGCCGGTAACGACTTCTGTGATGACGACTATCGCCGCCTTTATGCCGCTGATGCTGTTGCCGGGCATACTGGGTGATTTTATGATGGTGATTCCACTGGTGGTGACGTTGGCCTTGCTGGTTAGCCTGGTCGAGGCCTACTGGATGTTGCCCTCGCATGTATTGGCCGCCAGGGTGAGATTTAATAATCCGGGCACCATCCAGATCAGGCGCGAGGC
>JAJRTU010000231.1 GCA_024278135.1 Gammaproteobacteria bacterium | reverse complement strand
TGTTGATGTCATCGTTACCGATGGAGAAATTAAAGTCGCCTCGCTGCCCCAGGCCGTTGCCGCCAACGACGAAGTGGATCTGACGCTGCTGGAGAATGCCGAGACTGTCGCCTCTTTCGTCGAGGGGCAACACGCCGTATTCCAGGACAAGATTGAGCTGGTGGAGACCATTAAGCCCCAGGAAATCACCAAAAAATTATCCTGGCGGGATGGTATGCTGATTTTTGACGGAGACAGCCTGCAGGATGTTGTCGACGAGATAAGTCGTTACACGCCAAAAGAAATAGTCATTCTGGACGCGGATATACGTGAGCTGAAAATAGGGGGATATTTCAGGGCCGGCGAGATTACTCCGATGCTGGATACACTGGCGGCAAACTTCAACCTGAAAGTGGAGGAAATTAACGATAATCTCATCTACCTGTCACAAAAGTAAACTTCCCTGTGTCAGGGCCTGTTAAACCTTTGGCCGGCGTAATTATCTCTGCTGATTTACTTTTCTGTAGCATAATAAAATACCATTTTTTTCATTTCGGGGTGGCGGGTTTTGCGTTTCAATCAGTCCTTAGTCTGTAGTGCCATAGAGTATGGCCGGATTTGTTCACGAACACACTACCGTGTCGTGACTGATTTCAGGCCGACGGGTCTGGGGGTAAGGCTGATTGTCTGCTGCCTGGTGGCATGTAGCATTTTTATCGCCACCACGAGTTATGCACGGCCGGCAGAACAGGAATATGAATTTCACATTCCTGTTCTGCCGGCCGGTGAAGCGCTTAATTTACTGGCACAGCAGGCAGACACGCCGCTGCTTTATCCCCATGCGCAACTACACAATTTGCAGACCAACCCGGTACAGGGCGTCTACAGCTTGCGTGAGGCGCTTGATATTTTGCTTGAGAATACGGGTATAAGCGGAGCACTGAACCGGAGTGGGGTATTAACCATTACTACCGAGACAGCGCCCGCCGTAACCCGATCCGAATCAGAAGAAAAGGGGGAGAAAATGCCTGCAGAGAAAAAACGATCTTTTTTTGAACGTGCAGCAAGCGCATTGCTGATCAGCATATTCGGCGTATCTACAGCCATGGCCCAGGGTTCCACTGCCGGCGATGGTCAAAAACTGGCAATCGAGGAGGTTGTCGTGACTGCACAAAAGCGCGCTGAATCCCTGCAGGAAGTGCCGATTGCCATCTCCGCCTTCACTGGCGAAAGTCTTGATCAACTTGGCGTAACCAGCGCAGAAGATGTCATGACCCTGCTTCCCAATGCCGGTACCATCTCCCAGGGGGGCTCCAAGTTCAATTACTATCTCAGAGGCGTGGGTACCAACGACTTCCATTTGAATGTTGTCGGCGCTGTGGGTGTTTATCTTGATGACGTTGCCCTCAATTCCCCTTTTCAGGTCGGCTTCTCCACCTTTGATGTTGAAAGGGTGGAAATTCTGAAGGGGCCGCAAAACACCTTGTTTGGGCGCAATACCACGGGGGGTGCCGTCAATCATGTCAGTCGCAAACCCAGTGTTGAAGACGGGCTCAACGGCTTTGTCAAGGCTGGTTACGGTCGCTATGATCAGATTGATGTTGAGGCTGCGGTGGGCATGGCCCTTGGTGACACTGCGGCAGTGCGGGTGGCACTGGTCAGTAATAAACGCGATGGCGTATTCAATAACATTACCACTGGCGAAGACGTCGGTGAGACGGATAAACAGGCTGGGCGCATTCAACTGCTCTGGCAACCCAACGACGATTGGGAGTTCCTGGCTAATGTGCATGGTGGTATAAACCGCGGTGATCCCTATCCTTTTAAAAATACCGGTACCCGTGATCCGGCAAACACCGCTGCCCCCTGTGCGGTGCCTGCTGATCAATTGTTGTCACAAAACAATCCGAACTGTGTCGATTCCACCGGCTTCAATCATCAGGTCAATGACTGGGAAGATGTCACTGGCGGCACACGGCATCGCGAAAACGCCGATCAATGGGGTGCCGGACTCAAAGCTATATGGAATGTGGGATCACTGACAGTAACGTCGGTAACGGCCTATGACTCCCTTGAGGTTCAATACAACGAGGACTCTGACTCCGCTCCAACGGTGGGTTTTCAATTTAATCAGGAAGGCATATATGACCAATGGGCTCAGGAATTAAGGGTACAATCCGCAGATGATCAAAAGTGGCGCTGGATCTTCGGTTTTTACTATTTCTTCGAGGATGCCAGCTATGCCTCGATAGTGCGCCGTACACCGGCACCGCTGGCACCGGCGGGTCCGGGGCGCTTTAACATCCTGCCCAACACAATAGTGGATCAGGACAATGAAGTCTTTTCCGGTTATGGACAGGTAGACTATGACCTGCAGGACAACCTCACCGCCACCGTCGGTATGCGCTGGACCAAAGAAACCAAGAAGGGTTTTAACCGTTCATCCGTCCGCTGCGTGGGGACAGGTGGCCCGCCATTCTGCCCTCCACTGGGTGATAATCAAGCCCTGGGGTTTAATGTTGAAAGCTTTCCTGCCCTGTTTGTATCACCGATAGAAGTCCTGGATGCGGACTTCAGTGAATGGGGTTCCCGCTTCGCGCTGGATTGGCAGGCGACAGATGACATGCTGATTTACGGCAGTATATCCCGCGGCTTTAAGGGCGGTGGTTTCAGCCTTGCCGCCCTGCAGGCATTGACGGGAAACGCCAGCCAGAGCGTGCAGCCGGAAGTGATGTGGGCTTACGAAATTGGCCTCAAGTCCTCCTGGATGGACAACAGTCTGCAGTTAAATGCCGCTGTTTTCTATTATGACTGGAAGGATCTGCAATCTTTTCAACCCTTGTTCAACCTCGCTGCGGGTTTTGCTGTACCGCAGTTACTTAACGTCCCGGAGGCCAGTATGTTGGGAGGCGAGGTGGAAGTGCAGTGGATTCCGGCTGAAGGCTGGTTTGTCAGTGCCGGCGTGGGCTTACTGGATGGCGAGGTGGATGACCCCGGACTGATTGTCAATGTCAGCAAGGGCAATACCCTGCCCAACACACCCGATATTACCTTTACCGGTCTGCTGCGCAAGGAGTTCCAGGTAGGCAATGGTACCGTGGCCCTGCAGACCAACTGGCGCTTCCAGGATTTTGTCACCTATGACCTGGCCAATGCCCGCAATCTCAGCCAGGAGGCTTACTGGATACTGAACGCACGAGGTTCCTATACCTTCGGTGCCGGTAGTGAGTATGAGATTAGCGTGTGGGGCAAGAACCTGAATGGCCAGGAATATTGTAATTCGGCCACCAGCCTGGAAGGCCTGGTGGATTCCATTATTTGTGTCCCGGGGCTGTCGGAACCCACATACGGAATCTCGGCGGCTTTCCATTTCAATTGATAATCAGACACGTTCAGACAAGTCAGGCCCCATACCCGCTATGGGGCCTTTTTTGTTCCCCTGCAATAAATACAGATCAGGACAGATTTGAAATCGAAATCTATCACTAATCGTACTAGTATGCTGCAAGCAAAGTATATTACTCACGAGACAGTGTAATGACATCCAGAAAAAAGCTGTGTTTTGCAAGAGCCCTGAGCCCCACGCTGATCGTCTTCCTGACAACAGGCCTGACCGGATGCAATCAGGAGCAGGCTCCCGATACGCCAGTCGCCGAAACCACCGCACCAGCGGAACAACTACCGGCTGACAGCGCTTATCTGAACGGGCGCATCTATACCGTAGACAGTAACAACACCTGGGCACGGGCCATTGCCATTGCTGACGGCAGGATAATCGCCGTTGGCAGTAATGCTGATATAGCCAGACATGTTGATGACGACACACGGGTCTTTAATCTCCGGGGCAAAATGCTGATGCCGGGTATCCACGACATGCACGTGCATCCGATGCAGGCCGGTGAGAAATATAATTTCCAGTGCGGCTTTCCTTTCACTCTTACGGTAAAGGAGATCGTGAAGACATTGAAAGACTGTGCTGCCAACACGCCGGAAGGCGAGTGGATTCGCGGCGGCCAGTGGGCCATGGAGTTGATGGAGTCGGATACGGCCCCACATCGGAAGATCCTGGATGCCGTTACCACCACTCATCCCATCTACCTCGGTGATTCAACGGTCCACGGTGCCTGGCTCAATTCAAAGGCACTGGACGTATTGGGTATCAACGGGGACACAGTGGATCCCGATGGCGGGGTAATTGTACGCGAGCCGAATAGTCGCGAACCGACCGGGGTTCTCATAGACAAAGCCGCTTATAATGTCCTGCAACGACTTCCGGAGTATACCCGGGAGGAATACGAAACGGCCCTCGTCTGGGCAATGGACCGCTTAAATCAGGTGGGGGTCACCACCATTAAGGACGCTATCGCCGGCAGTCATTCCCTGAAAGCCTACAAGGCCCTGAATGACAGCGGACGCCTGAGTATGAAAGTGAGCACCAGTCTCCCCTGGAAAATGTCATGGACGGACAGCCGGGCACAGGAACTTGAAAATATCAGGCTGCGGGACAACTACGCCGGAACAAGAGTCAATACGGGTTTTGTCAAGATCATGCTTGATGGTATCCCGCCTGCACGTACTTCGGCAATGCTCGAGCCATACAGACCGGATAAAAAACATGGTGATATGTTCCTGGGGAAGCTGATCCATGCACCGCAAATACTCCAGCAGGATATCACGGATCTTGATGCCCGGGGTCTGACCGTAAAAATACATGCCACAGGTGATCGTGCAGTAAGAGTGACACTGGATGCGATTGAATCGGCACGCAAGGAAAATGGCAATTCAGGTTTACTGCACGAAATATCTCATGCTGAATTGATTCACCCCGATGACATTCCCCGTTTTAAAGAATTAAATGTTATTGCCGAACTCTCTCCCATACTGTGGTACCCCTCCCCCCTTGTTGAAGTCATGGCCCAGGTGATGGGTGAAGAACGCGCCGGAAAATTCTGGCCCATCAAGTCGCTGCAGGATGCCGGCACGTTGATGATCTACGGATCTGACTGGCCTTCTGTCGTCCCTGATCCCAACCCCTGGCCGGGTATTGAAGCCATGATAAGTCGCAAGGATCCTTATGGTATACGACCGGGTGTGTTGTGGCCGGAGCAATCGATTGATCTGGCCACTGTCATCCGTATTTTCACTGTAAATGGCGCGGTGGCGGCTAAGCGGGAGCATGAAACCGGCAGTATTGAGGTCGGAAAGTCAGCCGATTTTATTGTCCTGGATCAAAATATATTTGAGATAGCCGTGGACAAGATCAGTGAGACAAAGATACTCAGTACGCTTGTCTCGGGTGTCGAAGTATACAAACCCGATTGATAGAGGATGAATTTTTAAAAAATACTCTCATGAAAAAATTGTCGGCATTATCCGTGTTTTTTTTTATAGCGTTGTTCAGTTCCGCCTGTTCGCAACCAGACAGGACCGATCAAATAGAGCCATCGCTGCCCTTAAAGCCCACAACGGCCGCCGCAGGAAGTAAAGATAAAAGACCTAACGTACTTCTTATTGTCGTGGATGATCTGGGCTTCAATGACCTGGGGATCTATGGCAGCGAAATCAGCACGCCGAATATAGACAGTCTGATGCGCGAAGGCGTTGCCTTTACCAGCTTTCATGTCGCACCCACCTGTTCTCCCACCCGCTCCATGCTGCTGTCCGGTACTGACAACCACATCGCCGGTCTGGGCAGTATGGCGGAAGCGCTGGCGGACAATGTCAAAGGCAGACCGGGTTATGAGGGTTATCTGAATTTTCGCGTCGCCGCATTGTCCGAGTTGTTCCAGGATGCCGGCTACCACACCTATATGACCGGCAAGTGGCACCTGGGACTGACAGAAGAAACCAGCCCGGCCGCACGTGGTTTTGATCGCTCTTTTATTATGGCTCAGGGGGGAGCCGGCGCCTTTTCAAACATGTTGCAAATCTTCGGGCCGAACAAAGCCATTTACCGGGAAGACGGCAAACAGCTCGAATCGCTGCCTGATGATTTCTACAGCACGCGCTTCTACACAGAACGCATGATCGAATACATCGACAGTCATCGCGATGACGGCAAGCCGTTTTTTTCCTATCTGGCCTATACCGCACCACACTGGCCCCTGCAGGCACCGGACGCCTCTATTGCCAAATATGAAGGTGTCTACGATGAAGGCTATGAGGTACTGAAAGCAAAACGCCTGCAGGCCCTGAAAGATCTTGGCCTGGTGGATAGAAATGTTGAGCCTTTTCCCCACTTCCCGGATGAACCCAAGTGGGACAGTTTAAGCGATGAAGAAAAACGTTATCAATCGAAGCTGATGGCGATCTACGCGGCCATGGTCGATGACGTCGATATCTATATCGGCAAAATAATTGATCACCTGAAAGCGACGGGAGAATACGACAATACCTTCATCTTTTTCCTGGCCGATAATGGGCCCGAAGCCCATAACCTGGATGAAGCCTGGGAGGGTCTGACGGAATTTGTCCAGGCTTGCTGCGACAACAGCATAGACAATATCGGCAAAGCCGATTCCTATGTCTGGTACGGGCAAAACTGGGGCCAGGCGGGGAACACTCCCCTGCGCATGTACAAGGGCTTCCCCTCCCAGGGCGGTGTCAGGGTGCCGGCCTTCGCCCACTTTCCAAAGTCCATACGCAAAGGCGTGCAAGATGACCAGATACTCACGGTAATGGATGTCATGCCGACACTGCTGGAACTCGCCGGCATTGACCATCCGGGAACCCGCTACCGGAACCGGGATGTAGTGAAAATGAGGGGCAGCTCCATGCTCGCCACGCTGCAAGGCAAGGCCAGCAAGGTACACCCTGATGATTACGTCATCGGCTGGGAGCTGTTTTCCAAGCGGGCCATTCGTAAAGGTGACTGGAAGATCATTTATGAACCCTACCACGAAGTGCTGGAACCACGGGTGGCCGGTATCAAAACGGATACCTGGCAACTCTACAACCTCGCGGAAGATCCTGCGGAGTTGAATGATTTGTCAGAAGAAAATCCGCAAAAACTCAAAGAGATGATCATGCACTGGGAAGAATATGTCGCCGAAACCGGGCTGCTCATCCCGGACAAATGGGACGGATACTGATACGTGGCAAGCGCCGCCGGTTTTATACGAAGGCGGCGCGAAAGAGACTTCGCGTCCTTGTTGCAGATCTGAGATCGCTCATTTGCATACCCGTACTCAAGCACCCCTAAAGTACACGCAACTATTGACACTACCTGCCCGACTCTCTTCCTGTCCGCTACCGTTCGTGTGATGCAGCATGCCCTCGACCCCGGCCTGCCTCTGAAACAACTCCGTTACAAAGCAAAATAGAAAGACACAACATCACCTGGCAGTGTATTTCTCATATCAACTTCCTGTGCAGCGCGGGTGTTTTCCTGCAAACACGATGCTGACAGCAATACCTGTGATTATTCAATACGTTATCAATGAAATGACCAGTCCCGGGAAAAGAAGACAAGCGCAATTCAAAACTGCAAGCGCGGCTTATTTCTGCACCAAAAATATTCACAGCTATAATCAATTGAATTAAATAGAATTACAGCCCCTGTTCACACCATGTCAAAAAAGAAAACAATTACCGAAAACTACGGCACGCGCCATAAAACAAATTGTTATGCGTAGGCCAAACAACTATAGGAAAGCCAATGATTAATGTCGGTTGTGTTTTGTATAAGAAAGGTGGCGAACCAGGAACACTTGATGCAAAGTGGTGCCACCCATATTTCGGAAATGGTGTATTTGGGACTGGCAGGGCAACTGGCGGACCGAAAGATGGTTACGTAGGTCGCTATAACATTCGTTACTTCGATGATAAAGGAAATGAAATCGCAGGATTTGAGTTAGATATTCAAAAGAATAATGAGTACTACGAGCTAGCTTGGCTGGATAATGGAGTAATACTTGATAGGGGTATAGGTATGGAGGTCGCTGAAGGATTAGTCGCTGGATGGCGTCGGATAAGTGATACACCACCACAAGAATTTGAAACTTCGGGTTGAATAAATGACGCATAACAAAGCCAATTCACGCGGACGGCATAAAGCGCCGTTCGCTGTCGCTCACTCTGCTTTACGCCACCGGTGATTGGCAACGTTATGGTGACAAAAAATAATTTCAGATGCAGGAAAGTACATCATCATCTGGTAGCAGATCGACAATCGAATTAATGAATTATAGCGTGTGGCTTTGTGCACCGCTTCGTTTTACACTGTGTCCTCGTCGAGGTACAAACTGAGCATCAGGCAAGGCGCACCAAGCCAGTCACAAAGCAGGAGGGTTCTGTCAGAGATGTGCCCCATTCAACAACAACGAGAGTCAATGTCCCGCCAGGGCGGTGTTGGTATCACGGCTTCCTTATTATCACCCTTCTTCCAGCCATTACACCATAACCAGGCGCTCGAGCCGACGCCGGAAAGCGTTGTGGCGCTACGCGGCTGGCCTCTAGGCGGCGCGGCTCAGCTTTGATCGTTATGTTTCAGGATGAGTCAGTGAACCGTATCGATGAAATAATTCACAAGATAAGAAGAGAAATATCTAAGGTTGCTGAGGGTTTTAATAGCACCACAGAGGATCTTCTTGAATTCATCTCAGTTTCTAGTCGAGAAGCATATAATTCAGTAATAGACTCGCTGTATCTGCTAGAGGATACTCAATTAGCAAAACATGCCTTCGCTCAAGAATCTTTATCCGGCGAGGAGTTCGGAAGATTATATTTATTATATTACGGCGTTCTTAATTCATGCTACATGCAGCAACAAGCTATAATGGTTATTTGTAATAAGCTTGGAATCGAGACCAATATAAATAAATTAAAAAACTCTGAGATAATTAATTTTCGAAATGATTTTTCTGCCCATTCTTCAAATAGAGGACGCGGTGTAAACGAACATAGTTACATACTAGATCGATTTGCAATGAGAGAGGGGAAAATCAAAGGATATACTTCAAACCACAAAGAAGGTGAAATATTCAAAGAGGCAGAAATCTCAAGCCTAATTAATAATTGGGATAGGCTGTTGGAAGATCAGTTAGAGTTAGTAGCTGTCAGAATTCTAGATTCTAAAATAGCATCATAAGATAGGCAAATATAATGAAACATAACCAAGCAAATCCAGCGGACGGCAAAAAGCGCCGCCGCTGATTTGAGGCGTTATGCCCCAACAAGAATTGGTAACGAGTCGTGGGAAACTATGTGAAAATAGTACCTGCTTGAGATTTGAATATATGGTGAATAATTATGTCGGCCGCAAAAGATCATATAAAACAATTAATTAATTCCCTGCCTGAAGATTCCTCATATGATGAAATCTTACGAGAGGTGGTATTTGCCCGGATGGTAGAGAATGGACTTTCCGATTCACGGGAAAATAGGACAATTTCCAATGAAGATATGGAGCATCGAATCAAGTCATGGCGGAAATAAGATGGACCTTTGAAGCGGAACTCTGGTTGAAGGACATTTACGATTATATCGCTCTTGATAATCCCCGTGCGGCAGAGCAAGTCGTAGACGGAATTTACGACACGGCCCAAATACTAAAAGACCACCCTGAAATCGGTCATAAATATCAGACACCTGAAAAGGAAGAAGTCCGTATTCTTCAATATGGGCATTATCGAATTACCTATGCTGTGTTACAGGACCGAGTTGATATATTGGGAGTGTTTCATGGTGCTCTTGATATTGATAAATATCTGTGAAAGGTATAACAAAACAAATCCAGCGGACGGCAAAAAGCGCCGCGCTGATTTGGAACGTTACAAGGCA
>JAJRTU010000012.1 GCA_024278135.1 Gammaproteobacteria bacterium | reverse complement strand
GTGGATTCACCAGAGAACATGTCAATGCTTTCTTTCAACAGCCTGAACTTTTACCAAAAACTGAATTTTCTCTCAACTTTCCGGCCCAACATGTATCGGGGAATCTTCGCGCGGACAAGCCCACCGTCACCGCAGATAAGGCAATAAAAAGCAACACAGTAACGGACTTCATTGGCTGGTCAACAGCACTGCCTGGCGTGAAATTTCCAGCGACAGAGATCAACAGCATTGTTTCACGCGATACCGAACGCTACTCTCTGGTTTCATTTGATGTTTTACAAAATGGCCTGGCTGAAAATATCCGCATCAGTAAAGATAATCCGGAAAACAGCCTGCCCGGTCATATTGTCTATAATGCCATCTGGTCCGCCCAGTTTCGACCTGGGTTGCTGGACGGTAAGGCCGTGGCGGTATCCGGTATGTCCACACGTTTCTACCTGCCCGGCAGCGAACATAAAAAGTAAATCGTGACAGCGATTATCAGTGCATTCACAGCGAAGGCTGCGATATCAGATATCGACAATAGAAACTAATCCAGTAAGGCCTGAATCTCCTGCACGAAGGGGGCATAATGACGCCACCGTCCGCTGGACCGGGTATGAAGCGCCTCACGCACCTGCCATACACTGGCTGTCTTAACCGGATTGCTGCTGTCCTGAAATGCCAGACATCGTTCGTCCCATTCGAGTCCGAGAAATTCGAGCAGTTGCCGCAACACGGGTTCGGGCGATTTCACCAGCTCATCATATTCGACTGTGAAAATATTGTCGGGAAAACAATGAAGCCAGTGTGACATCAAACGCTGATGTTGTTTGTAGTAATGCGCTGTATTTTCAAGATCTGCAGCGTAACTTAAATTTCCGCCGAACTGCTGAAAATTCACCGACAGACAATTGTCCAGCGGCTGACGGCGGGTGTAGATGATCCGTGCGGACGGAAAAAGGATCTTTACCAGTCCCAGATAAAGAAAATTATCGGGTTGCTTGTCGGTGATACATTGCGCACCCGGAAACAATGATCGGAGTAATGACAGATATTCACCGCCCAGGCTCTGAAACTCTTCTGCAGAAGCTTTTTGCGCACGGTCGGGAAAAGGTGAAAGCTTTTGCGCCACCAGCCACTGTAAATAATCCAGTTCACCACCGGCAGTGATCGCACCATGCCCGGCAAGGATCTGTTCCAGCAAAGTGGAACCGGAACGAAACATGCCGCAGATGAACACAGGACTCACTTCGGCTATGCCTGTTGCGCCACTGATCCGCTCAGCTGAAAATACATCAATCAAATGCCCGAAGGCCTGCTCTACATCGCTGCGCACGTACGCTGGATTACGCAACTTGCCCATTTCATTCGCGGCAGTATAGGCAGAAAAAGCATCTTCATACTGCTCAAGATCATCGAAGGTCTTGCCAAGGGCGAAATAAAGGCTTTCTTGTCCCAACATGTCGTCACTCGCTTCCCCGCTCGCCCGTTTCAGCCTCTCCAGCAATTGCGTATCAGCACGGCTTGCTTTCTTTGCATAGGCCAGCCGTGCCAGTGATTCCCAGTGCCGTGGATTGATGGAAAGAATACGTTTATACAGTTCACCCGCTTCCTGTCTGTTTCCTGATTCTTCATACAGACCGGCAAGATTGAACATGGCCTGAATGTATGTGGGCGCAACCTCGAGAGCACGTTCATACATCTGCCTGGCTTTATCACTTTGACGCATCTCCGAATACAACACCCCCATGTTGGAATAAACTTCCTCAACGCCGTTTATCTCCAGCTCGATGGCCTTTTCATAAGCATTCAGAGCTTCTGTATAACGCTTACCTTTCCTGAACAATAAAGCGATATTGAAATACGCACTGGCGTTGGCGGGCTGTCCTTGCAAATATTGTTGATAATGAAAGATAGCCGTACCCAGTTGACCGAGGCCTTCCAGCACAGCGGCCAGCCGGGTGTAGTAGAAAAAACTGTCGGGGACAAGCTCGATCAGGGCCTTAAGGCTTTCAATCGTCTCAAAAGGCCGTTGCTGCTGCAGGTACAACTCGACAAGTGCCCGCAGCACCGCTTCACGGTTCTCTCCCTTGTCCAGCAAGGTTTTAAATACACTCTCTGCCGCGGAAAAATCGCCCCGGGCTCGCAGTGTCATGGCCTCTTCAAAGGCCTGTTTGAATTTGTTCGACATGCTTTTTTATGAAAATGTTGTCACTACCCCGGCCTCAACCGGCATTGGTTTTATCATGAACAGGCACGACATCGAAAGCGACGGTCATCCGTGGCTCACTGGATTCGTAAGGTACTGTGCCATGCCACATATAAGAAGGAAAGAGCACCAGGCGCCCCGGCAGGGGCTGGATCGTCCGTAGCGCCCATCCGCGCCAGCCCAGATCAATGTCCGCTTCACCAAACTTGATGCCCCCTCCATGGGTATCTGATCCACTGACTTCCTGTGGTACCTGAACATAGTAGGCCGAGCTGATCCAGCCCAGAGGATGGACGTGCATCGTATGATAGCCGGCGCGTTGCAGACGCACCGACCAGGATGCGGAGAAATTAAAACGATCGCTGTAGCGCATCAACAATGGATGAGCATCATTACGGGGAAGTTTATCGATATAGTCCTGTATGCATTGTTTCAGACCGTCGACCAGTTCCAGTATCTCCGGTTCCTGCCGGTCAAAGAGATCGCCGTGAGTCTGCGTCCCTCCCCGCAAGGTTTGCTCAGGTGGATGACGTTTACCCAGATGTAAAGAATCCAGCACCGTGGCCAGTTGTCGCTTAAATTCCTCGATATTGCTGAAACGCTCCGGCAGGGGTAATTCATAGATCTTAATGAAATTGTCATAATCATTTATTGTTGCATCACCCTCATCACCCAGCATACGCCAGCACAGCCCCAGGTAGGCGATGGCACGCTGGTTGAACGGTGTCTGTCGCGTCGCCTCTTCAGCGTGAATCAATGCCTCCTCCGGTCTTTCACAGGCCAGCAGTGCACGCGCATAGCTGACACGGTGATTTGCTGTCGAGTCAGGGCCGGCAACGGCATCTGCATGCATGCGTAAAGCCTGCTCCCATTCACGCTGCCCCTCGTAAGCGTAGGCCAGCAAACTCTTCAGCTCGCTGGATTGCGGAGCATGCTGCAAAGCATTCATCAGCACATGTTCAGCGTCTTCATAAGCTTCCTGCTGATTCAATGCTGTGCCGTAGGCCAGGGCAAGTGCTTCAGAAGCAGGGTTGAGTGTCAGCGCGTCACGATAGGATTGTAAATGCTCATCCAGTAATTCCTGCTCCCACAACAACTTGTTTAAATTACGATGACTGATGATGTCCTCAGGACTGCGTTGTATCGCCAGACGGTAGGCCTGTATGGCGGCATTCATATCCTGTGCATCCACCTGCGCACTACCGAGGTTCTGGTAAAGTTCTCCCCGATCCAGTCCCAACTGACATGCACGCTCGTAATGTCTGATAGCCTCAAGCGGCTTACGCAGCATCCGCAGACACACTCCCAGATTATGGTGGGCTTCGGCATAGTCAGGACGTAGCGTGAGGGCCTTTTCCAGATAGTGAATCGCCCTGTCATAATCTTCCTGTCGCTTGAACACATTACCCAAAGCCAGGCAGGCAGCCGCATCGCCAGGATGAATCTCGAGACATCGCTGAAAAGACTTCTCAGCCTCATCATAACTCTGCTGACGCAGGTAACACAGACCCAGATTTCGCCATGCATCAGCATAGTCCGGATAAAGTTTTATCGCCTGTAAGTAGGACTCGTTGGCCTCCTCCAGCCTGTCGCACAGAGATAAGGCGTTACCCAGGTTATTGGCCACCTCAGCTTGCTGTGGCATCTGCTGAAGGGATTCTCGCATCAGCTCGATGGCCCTGCCATATTCGCCACGCTGGGAATGCAATAAACCGGACAGTTGCAGCGCTGTAGGATGCTTCGGGTTCTGTTGCAGGAATTCTGCGTACAAGGGCATGGCTGTCTCAAGCTGTCCATTTTGATGCGCGGTTACAGCCTGCTGCAGCAAGGCGGGAAGTTGTGCAAGAGAGGCATTCTGATCGCTTGAGGTGCTTGTCGTCATACGGCCATTATACCCGGACTTGCCAGGCTGTTGAGTCTCTATCTGAAAAACTGTTTGATTATAAAAAAGGAACAGTGCCAGCAGTATCGCGCAATTGGATAGTGGCGACAACATGAATCTGGAGATAAAACCCGACCGTAATGACCTCCATGGATGGGGGAAATGCCGTCGGATTGTCTGGAACAATCCCGGCCCTGTACATCGCCGCTCCTGCGCTTGCGGCATACCGTACATCCTGTACATAAAAAAACGGCGGACCGGGGTCCGCCGTTTCTTAACACTAAAGCTACTTCACTTAGAACTTCTGGGTGACGCCAAAGAACATATAACGACCCATCGTATCCCAGGTGCCTGGAATGGTATTGCCATTGCCATAAACTGAGACATTGCCAAAGAAGCCACTGATGGGTGGATCGTTATCGAGGACATTGCTGACACCGATGCTCAACGTGGTTTCCCCAATACCCAGGAACTGCGGCATATAATCCAGCGACAGGTCGAGATAATTCTCGGCACCGGAACTGAAGCGATCAGCAACAGCCTCATCGACACTGCTGATATAACGCCAGGAACCCACAAAGGTCATATCCCAGGGTGTCGTCCAGATTGAGGTCAACGTATGCTTCCACTTCGGTCTCGGCCGACCACAGGTATCACCGTAGACGCCATCACACTGTTCAATCACTGCGCCCGGCGACTGCTGCTGGTCAAACTTCTGCAACCAGGTTCCGCGCAGGCTGAAGTCCAGACTGCCGTAGTTGCCCACTTCCATCGCATAACTTGTGATGATGTCTATGCCGGAGGTTTCGAAAAAACCGATGTTGACATTGGTGGAGACAATGTTCGGAGAATTGGCATTGCTGCCGATCCAGACGTTGCCATTAACAGGAGAACGATTGACCAGGTTACAGAAGATCGGGTCGCCGGTCTCGCCACACTGGGTGACAATAAACTGCGGATCCACTGTGGAAATGGCATTCTTAATCTCGATA
Organism: Gammaproteobacteria bacterium; assembly: GCA_024278135.1. GTDB lineage: Bacteria > Pseudomonadota > Gammaproteobacteria > Eutrophobiales > Eutrophobiaceae > WLWS01. The sequence continues at coordinate 4,683 of JAJRTU010000012.1, read as the reverse complement.
CTCCAGTAATCAACACTCAACTGAAAACCGGGAATTTGCTCGGGAGTGAACACCGCCCCAATTGTGAAACTGTTGGATGTTTCCGGATCCAGATCCGGGTTACCACCGAAAATGGCGTTGTACTGGTTCGCAGGACTGTCGGGAACATTGCCATATTGCGCCGCCGTCACGCCGGAGTTCGCACATTGTGCAGCGCTCTGCACTGGTGTCGCACCGGCACAGGGGTCCTGGCCGCTCCACAGCCCCAGGTTTCTAGGCTCGAACAGCTCCCTGATATTGGCGACTCGAGATGCACGGGAATAACCGCCACGGAACTTAAAGCCCACTACCGGGGTGTATTCACCCTGGAACTTATAGGTGTCCGTGGTTTTGCCCAGGCTGTAATCGGAATAGCGATAGCCGACATCGAGAGTCAGTGATTCTATCCAGTCCTGATTTTGTGCCAGCGGTATCTGTGCTTCCAGGAAAAATTCCGTCACATCGAGACCACCATTCACAGCCGCCGTCGGTCCACCCTGACCTGCACCATCACCACTCTGATAACCCCCATCAGGCTGATATTCCATTCTCTCATCACGGTACTCGCCACCGATAACGACCTGCATACCGTCCTCTGCCATCGGGCTGACAATACCCATGTTGGTCAGGTCACCGGACACGAAGGCAACGTACTGATCCTGTTTCAACTTGCCCTGAGAGAACAGGTCAATAAACAGATAGTCGATCTGATTTTGTGTGACACCGCCGGTCTGAAAGACATTCCAGGGCACACAGCTCGGATCGCTGCCATCAACGACAGACTGACAGGTTGGTACACCGCTGAGGGGATCGGCAACCACGTTCAGTGCACGTGTGATCCGGGTGGTGGACAGGTCATTGTTATAGAGTTCGCTTAAGTCGGTACGGGAGATATTAACGAAGGAATCATAGCTCCAGTCATCGGTAATCTCACCTTTGGCACCGAACAGCAATCGGAACGAAGTATGTTGCAGATCATCATTTCGTGGACCACCCTCAACATTGCGACGACCAATATACAGAGGCACGCTGTTTCCCGCCGCAATATCGGCGGCACTACAACCGATGGCGCCGGTCTGTTGTGCTGACAGCAGCGGATTGTCGCAATTCAACGTGTTGGTCACGAAGAATGCACCGGAAGGGGCGATCTGCGCGTTGGTCTTGTCATCCATGAACTGAAATTCCGTATAACCTTCAAAACGTTTGTTCACTTCATAATGACCGAACATACCGGCAGTGAAACGCTCATCCGGACGCTGATAATGGTTCAACGGCGCGTAGTTATAGAGCAGCCCGTTCCGAGGTACAAATTGATTACCGGCGACCGTGAAATCGCCACCACCGGCGAAATCCGTGAAGCGCCCGGTCGGCAGCGTTGAGGAGCCGGCACAGGTATCACCGGTACCACCACCACTGAGTGCACAAGCACTGTAGTCACGTTCCGACTGGGTGACGGGATCGGTTTGACGATAACCCAGGTAGGCGGTGATATTGCCCTTGCCATCGGCGCTGTTCATACCCATGGTCACATTGATATCATTACCAGCACCATCCCAGACACTGTCGGGGGCCTGTTCAAATCCACTTGCCGTCAGCTGTGACTGAACAGCACTGTTGCCCTGGTTATGGTTGAAACCGGAATACTGATAATCTATCTGCAATCCTTCAAAATCCCGTTTCATCACAAAGTTGACCACGCCGGACATCGCGTCCGAACCGTAAGTCGAGGAGGCACCACCCGTCAGTACTTCAATGCGCTCAACCAGCGCACCCGGTACCTGGTTGATATCCGGTGCCAGTGCAAAAACATCGCCGAAACCCATGCGATGCCCATTGGTCAGCACCAGCGTGCGGTCAGAACCCAGACCACGAAGATCGATAGTAGCTGTACCGGTCGCACCATTGGATTCATTGGCGGTCAATTCCGGCGTGATGGACGGCAAATCATTGAGTAAATCTTCAACACGGGTGATACCACGATGACCGAGCTCCTCAGCCTTCAGCATGGTAACCGGGCTGGAGGTGGTCAGATTGGCATCAGTCGCGATACGAGACCCCGTAATGACAATTTCCTCAATGGTGTCTTCCTGTGCCTGGGCGACGACAGGGGCGGCGGCGGTAGCGGCAATAGCAACGGACGATAAAGCCCGATTCACCGCAATTGATAACGGTTTTAATTGAAACATATAAACACTCCCCAAAATTTAGCGTTGCACAATTGAAACAACTCAGTGCAAACTATTGGTTATATTATTGATAGTAACTACCTATGAACGTGAGTATATACGCAGGTGCGAGGCAAATAAAGTAATTATTTTACCGGGTTCAGAGCTGTTGCAATAACGCCACGACGCGTATAAACGAATGGTTTATTTGACCCGTGTCACTCCGACCCGACGTCCGGTTTCGACAATTTTCATTTCATAGAAACCGAACAGATTTTTCTTGATTTCAACCTGTGGATGCTCCAGAGAAATGGCGTATCGACTCTCCAGCCGTTGTTTCCAGATTTCACCATTATCCAGTTTGAATATCGTTTTACCGGTCCAGCCCTTGAAATGCCCGACAATACGGCGACGAACGGCGGTTTTTTGCAATTTTTTGATCTTGTCGTCCGCTTTGACCAATTGCGCGGATTCATAGGCCAGAAACTTCAGCAGCCAACGGTCCAGCCGGCGAAGTTCGTCGGCGCTGAGATTATCGAGTCCGGCCTCCTTAAACTCTTCCGCACTCATCATTTTCCGGAGTCCATCCCAGTTGCCTGATTTCGGCTGCGCAGCGGATGCGGAAAAACAGATCAGCAGCAGCAAAGTGACGAGACACGGTGAAACAAGTGACTTGAAACACATAGAAGACCCCTCTTATCTTGAGTGATGGTGACGCCGGCGCATTATCGGTCAAGCCGCACGCCAAAACTTTTCAGGCGACCTGACGGCATCGTGCAGTGGCAGGTCGTTTCCGGATGAGAGCCATACACAGTGCAGTTCGCCAGCATTCAAATTCAGCGGATTGTGCCCAGCCTGAACACAATGATCAATGGAAATCTCCCGCAAAAGACATTAATTTCCAAAGCTGTTTAAACCTTTTTCATTATTGCTGCATCTTAAATATTCAATAACTCTGTCAATGGCAGCATTGATATCGCTATGAAACTCAACAACAAGGGAGAAGTATCGGTTTCCAGTGTTAACGGTCACATTAAACTGCTTTTCAACGGGGATGTCTCCGCCAATTCTCAGATCGATACTGTTGTCAGCAGTGCCATCATCGACAATCTGACAAAAGAGCAGTCTGTAGAGCAAAAGTTTCTATCGGATCGCAACCTGCGTTTCAGCGCGAATGGCGGCTCCAGCCGAGTAGAAACCAGCACGGTCGGTGGCAGAGTAGAGACAGGTACACGTTAGGGGCTACACTCCGGGTTTTTCCGCAACCAATACCCAGGCCGAGGCCAGTGTCTGCCGGCCGAAGACCAGAGTATCTTTTATACGGATGGCAAGACCCAGCTCACGCAAGCGGGCCAGAACCGCCTCAAAGTGGGCTTCGTCCAGGGCAGCCGCCAGCATGGAAGACATACGACCCGAATAACTGTCGAGTTCCTTACTCATCACATCGATCCAGGTCAACATTTCGTCAGGCTTGTAAGCGTCCAGACGACGATACATGTGGCCAATGTCGGTATACACTCGAAACAGCGTACCGCCGGCCACATCCTTTCCCCATCGCTGAAAAATCGCCTCGGTCGCCGCCACCGACGTGGCAAATTTCCCGTCAGTACGGCGTAGCTGTTCTTCGTTGCCGGACTGTCCCTGTTGTGTTGCCATGACTTCCGTGAACAACGTTTCGAAATGAAACAGCAGATTGCTGTGCCGGAAATCATCAATCGCCCGTAGATTAATCTCGCATTCCTTATAAATACCACCACCACGCCGGTGTAGCACGGCAGCAAGAACGCCACCGGGACCGAGTACCCGGGCGACTTCTGTGGTCACATCGAGTCCCGCATACTCCATGCCGAACTGGCTGGTCACCAGATCAAATACTCCATCCTGAAAAGGCAGAGACAACGCATTTGCCGCAATACCGCGCAGTGCAGGATGGCGTTTACACATTTCCTTCAGGGCGGCGGGCGATTCATCAAGTCCGCAAATATGTAAATCGATATCTGCCTCCAGACTCTTTGATGTGGCCAGGGCAAAGCGCGGAACAGCACCGTTACCGCAAGCGATATCAAGCATGTCCGGCATTGCGTCCATCGTGGGAAGTACCTGCCTGAACAATGCCGTCCAGAACCGCTCCAGCACCTCATCCTGAGGGCCACCGTCTTTATGGGCAGCCGCTGATCGGGCGTTACGCCAATAGGCATCCCAGTTTCCCACAGTCATATCAGAATGATGTCAAAACCCGAAAAATCAGGCCGAACCGCTGATGAGGCTCCGATTCGAAGCATGTCCGCCTGCAGCACTGAATTCAATTCCGGCCGTCATGAGCTTATCTGAGATATCCGATCCATTTTATTCCTGTATCTCGCCTGTTGCTCATGACTGTCAGATAACTCCAGGGCTTTGCTGAAATTGATATAGGCATATTGACTGTTGCCCATTTGCTGGTAGACAGCGCCAAGCAGGAAATAAAATCGATGTTCCTTGTCATAGCGATGGATGGCTT
>JAJRTU010000230.1 GCA_024278135.1 Gammaproteobacteria bacterium | reverse complement strand
CGCATATTCCCCAAGCTCGTCGAACTCCTGCGGGTGAATAAATCGCTCTACGGCCAAATGATAACGACTGGGTTGCAGGTATTGTCCCAGCGTCAACATGTCACAATCGTGTTCACGTAAATCGCGTAATACCTGTTTCACATCATCAAGTTTTTCACCGAGGCCCAGCATTAAACCGGATTTCGTCGTAACCTCCGGATGCTGTTGCTTGAATTTTTTTATCAGTTGCAAGGACCATTGATAGTCTGCGCCGGGGCGTACCTTTTTATACAGGGCGGGTACGGTTTCCAGATTGTGATTGAACACATCCGGCGCTGATTGCTGGAATTTTTCCAGTGCCAGCTCCATGCGGCCACGAAAATCCGGTGTCAGTGTTTCGATTTTTATCCCGGACACACTGTCCCGTACCGCGCTGATGCACTTTACAAAATGTTCAGCACCACCATCACGAAGATCATCTCTGTCCACGGACGTAATCACGATATATTTCAGTTGCATCAAGGCCACGGCTTGCGCGAGTTGGCCCGGTTCGTTTTCATCAAGGGGCTGTGGCCGACCATGCGCTACATCACAAAAAGGACAACGGCGCGTGCACAGATCACCCATAATCATGAACGTGGCAGTACCATGACTGAAACATTCGCCGAGGTTGGGACAGGAAGCTTCTTCACAAACGGTATGTAAGCGGTGCTCGCGGATAAGTGTCTGTAATTTCTGCACCTGGGGACCGCTGGGCGCTTTGGCCCTGATCCACTTCGGCTTGCGCGGTATCGGGCCTTCTGTTGGTATGACTTTTATCGGGATACGAGAGGTTTTTAACGCCCCCCTTTGCTCCCGTGCCGGTTTTTCTTTTACGCCTTTTTGCATGTCTTTGATTCCCGCTCAGGCGATAGCCTCACCTGTCATCAAGTCTGTCAGATCCTGTTTGATGACGACATTATAAAGATCGCCAATAATATTTTTCAGCAAATAGTTCAATAAACCATCAGCCGCTTCATCCACTGTCAATGTCAGCCCGAAATCGGCCAGTTGCACGACTTCAAGTCCCGCGTAGCCACAGGGGTTGATGCCCCCGAATGGGCTGAGATCCATATTCACATTGAGAGCCAGGCCGTGATAACAACAGCCCCTGCGCACGCGGATACCCAGCGCCGCAATCTTTCTGCCATCAATATAGACTCCCGGTGCCCCGACTTTTCGGGCCGCAGACAAACCCAGTGTCAGCAGATAGTCGATGAGGGACTGCTCCAGCAAATGCACGAAGTCTCTGACACCGATCTTCCTGTCCCGCAAATTCAGCAGGAGATACACGATCAACTGGCCGGGCCCGTGATAGCTCACCTGCCCACCGCGATCTGTTTTCAGTACCGGGATTTGTCCTGCGTCGAGCACATGTTCCGTTCTACCGGCGAGGCCCAGAGTATAGACGGGTGGATGTTGCAGGCACCATATTTCATCCCCTGTCTCCCGGTTCCGTTGCGTGGTAAAGGCGGACATGGCCTGGTAACTGGTCCGATAGTCCACCAGACCCAGCCTTCTCAGGATAATACTGTCGTTCATAAAGCCATTAAAACGCGCTTTTCTGCTGTCAGTGCCAGGTAGATATTGTCCAGTTGCTCCCGGCTTTGGGCCTGAATGGTAACCGTCACCGACACATAACGCCCCTCTTTGCTGGCTCTGGTACGCACTGCACCTTCCATCAAATCCGGGCTGAACTGGCGAATTAAGGCGACGACCAGCGCATCAAAATCGTCCTCTGCCCTGCCCATGGCCTTTATGGGAAACTCACAGGGGAAACGCAACAGGGATTCGTCTGTTTCCATCTCGGTGTTTACAGGTTATATTTCATATGGATAGCCAAAAAGCGTACCATATACGGCGCGCTTAGCTTAGCAGGGAGTCTGTCGGACTCAAAATTTTCCAGACAATAATATCAGAGTAATATTCAAACAATCAGGTGACCCGATGAAATTGACAACGTTTTTGCTGACATTTGCACTCTTCTTCTCACTGCCGCTGGCGAGTTTCGCCGGGGAATCGACTTCCGGTGAGGTCGCCGGCAAATGCAAATATCCCAAACAACCCGAGATACCGAATGGACGAACAGCCACTGAGGCCGAATTGCTGGAGGCCCAGGGCAGAATGAAGGCCTATCTGGCCGTAGGTGATGAATACATCAGTTGCATCGCCAAAGTGGAACAAAGCTGGGGAGACAAGGCCAGTGACGAGCAAAAAGCCATTATCGTACTGTTTAACAACAAGGTGGTGGATGATATGCAGGCCGTTGCCGATCTGTTCAACGCTGCTGTCCGCGCTTACAAAGGTAAAAAATAAGCGGAACCGCTACGTTTCCATCACCGCGCATGGGCCAGAGTGGTCTGAATCCACTGACTTGCCGTCGTTGGCTTCATGAATGTTGATGTTTCAGGCAAAAGGAGAATATGCTGTTGTTTCAGACACCGATGGATGCTTTTCGACGCATAACGGGTGTTAGTCTTTACGCGGAAAGCACATAGTTACAGTAAGTATTTACTTACAGATAATATTTATTTACCGTGATAGTTTAATTTGACCATGCATAAATTGGCCTTTACTCGAAGAAAGAGATGATAAGCTCGAAAATTCCAAACTGATGAGTATGAACACATGACCGAAGAACTAATCGATACAGACCTTCTTAAAGGGATCCCCATTTTCAAATCACTCTCGGATGCTGAATTAACAGAGATTCTGAATTCACCTGATAATGGCATTTAAGAATTTGCGCCAAAAGAAGCCATTATCAGGGAATCCGAGATCGGTAACTGTATGTACGTGGTACTGGAAGGTACTGCCGAAGTCTCTATTCGCAGCGGTGCCGGCGGCCGGGAGATCACTATCGCGACACTGCGTGCCGGTGACTTTTTCGGCGATGTCTCTCTGCTGCCTGAAAACACCGACCGACGCAACGCCAGTGTTCGCGCACTGCATCAGTGTAAATTGTTTCGCATAGATAAAAAGCATGTGCTGGTCAGCATTCAGGGAGAAGTTGACGAATCAGAAGATATTACCGTGAGACGCCAATCGCCTCTGGAAAAGAAAATATTCAATTTATTGAGAGGCATGCGTCTTTTCAACAGTCTGACTGATCAGGAGCTGGCGAAAATCGGTGACTGGACGGAAATCCTGACGGTAGGACCCGGTGACTTTGTCCTGAAGGAATCTGAACAGGGTGACTGTCTTTATGTTGTGCTGGATGGCTCGGTGGAAATATTCACGCTGGATGAAAACGGCAAAATCACCATCCTGGCCGAACATGGACCGGGAAATTATTTTGGTGAGCAGGCGCTGCTGCCGGAAAGTTCCGGGAAAAGAAATGCCTATGTCAGAAGTAACGACGAGGTAAAAATTATTCATGTACCTAAAGAATATTTCAGACTGGTGATCAAGCGAGACAGCGTGCTGTATGAGGCCCTGCAAAAAATAGGCAAGGCTCAGCAGGAAGAAATCGATAAAATACATCGCACATAAATCAGAATTCGCTTTTTTTTATGCAATTCCCGGGGATCGTCCAGTTTCCCCGTATCAGTCTAATTGTCATTGTAGATGAACGCGCTTGAAATCAGGCAACTTGAAAAAACCTATGACAACGGCCATGTGGCCCTGCGTGGTATTGATCTCCACGTAGAGGAAGGCGATTTCTTTGCATTGCTGGGCCCGAATGGAGCGGGGAAATCCACTACCATCGGGATCGTCTCTTCCCTGATAAACAAGTCCAGCGGCAAGATTGCCATCTTCGGTTTCGATCTTGACAGTCACCTGTCTGAAGCCAAATCCTGTCTCGGCATTGTACCGCAGGAGGTGAATTTCTCTCTTTTTGAAACCAGTATCGAAATAGTACTTAACCAGGCAGGCTATTACGGCATCAAACGCAAGCTTGCCTTAAAAAGGGCCGAAAAATATCTGAAGCTTCTGGGTTTATGGGATAGACGACACGATATTTCACGTACGCTCTCCGGCGGGTTCAAACGACGCCTGATGATTGCACGCGCATTAATACACGAACCCAGAATCCTCATCCTGGATGAGCCCACAGCGGGAGTGGATGTGGAATTAAGACGTTCCATGTGGGCTTTCCTTCGTCAGTTGAACAGCAGTGGCACCACTATTGTGTTGACAACACATTATCTGGAAGAAGCGGAAAACCTGTGCAAGCACATTGCCATAATCGATAAAGGTGAAATCATTGAACGCAGTACCATGAAACAACTGCTGGGCAAACTTAAGGTGGAAACCTTTGTGCTGGAACTGGAGAGTTCCGTCGATCACCTTCCGGCAACCAGGCAATACAGACTTCGCATGGTGGATCATATGATGCTGGAAGTCGAATTGACCGAGGAACAAAATATCAATACTTTGTTCCATTTTCTTTCCGCCAATAAAATCCTTGTTCGGAGTATGCGCAGCAAGTCCAATCGACTTGAAGAACTGTTTATCCGGCTGCTGGACGGCAATGGCGATATACAGTCGGACCGGTAAGTTCACAGCATGAAAACTGAAAAGATCATCATCGCTTACAGCACGATTATCAGAAAGGAGATCAGCCGCTTTACACGTATCTGGGTACAGACCCTGTTACCTCCTGCCATCAGCATGACACTTTACTTCATCATTTTCGGTAATCTTATCGGTTCCCGTATCGGTAAAATGGACGGACTCAATTATATGGAATTCATTGCTCCGGGGATTGTTATGATGGCGATCATTAATAATTCCTATGCCAACGTGGTCTCCTCTTTCTTCGGGGCCAAACTTCAGGGTCATATTGAAGAAATGCTGGTCGCGCCCGTCCCCAACTTTATTATACTCGCCGGCTATGTGACCGGAGGTATGGCCAGAGGTCTGCTGGTTGGACTGGTCGTGACCCTGGTGGCACTTTTTTTCACCGACCTCCACGTGCACAACTATTTCATGGTATTTGCAGTGGTGCTGGCGACCTCAATTCTCTTTTCTCTGGGGGGAATGATAAATGCTATTTTCGCAAAAAAGTTCGATGACATATCTATTGTCCCCACTTTTGTATTAACCCCGCTGATTTATCTGGGTGGTGTGTTTTACTCCATTGATATGTTGCCGAGTTTCTGGCAAACCGTTTCAAAATTGAATCCTATTTTGTATATGGTCAATGCTTTCCGCTACAGTATCCTCGGCGTGTCGGATATCAATATCCTCTTCGCTTTTTTTATTATCCTGATATTTATTATCGTATTGTTTTGTTATTCACTGTATCTGCTGAACCGGGGGACAGGAATAAAAACCTGAGAAGGACTGACTCTTCTAGTTCCGGAATTTCCCCTTCAGTCTGTCGAGAATTTCCCGGGTAAATTCTCTGGTTCCCAGAACCCCTCCGATATCACCGGTACATTCACCCTCTGCAATAGCAGATAATATCGCCAGCCTGAGTTCATGGCCGATATCATAACGATCAATATGATCCAGCAACATACCAAAGGCCAGTAACATGGCGGTAGGATTACACTTGTTTTGTCCGGCGATATCCGGCGCGGTACCGCCGGATGGATCAAACATGGCGATGTCCACCTCATCATCCTCGGTAAAACTGAAGTTGCCGCTGGCCCCGGTACCAATGCTGCCTATCAGTCCACTGGCCATATCCGAAAGAAAATCACCATATTCATTGATAACAACCACCACCTGATAGTCATCAGGCTTGAGAATGATCTTGGCAAGCAGCGCATCAAACAGTTCCACGTTGTATTGAATATCACTGTAATTCTCGTGGACATCTTCCACCACCTGCTGAAACAAGCCATCGGTGGTACGCTGAATGGTGTACTTTGAGGAAGACGTCACCCGCAGGTTCTTCTTTCGTGCAAACTCAAAGGCAAAGCGCGCGGCCTGCCGACAGGGATCTCGTTCCACCATGCGTATGGAAATGGCGGCATCTTTGCCTATCATACGACCGGGGTCATCATAGGTACCTCCGGTGGCAATTCGGACTATATATAAAAACACTTCTTCTTTGAAATTGGTCTTTATGCCCTTGATGGAAATGACCGGCCGCAAGATCACACTGAAATTACACATTCTACGTATGATGGCATTAGGACTGCTGATATTGGTGACGGTAGGATATTTAATCGATAATTTCGTCTCCTTCATCGAAGCGACCGCCAGGTCAAACAGTTCGCGATTACCGGACTCCCGATTCTGTAATGATAAATCAAAAGGAATGAATTCAAAATCAATCGGCAGAGCATCTGCAACAGCATAGACAGATTCTCGAAGCTCAGGACCGATACCGTCACCAAGTAACTCTGATATTTTAATCGTGTTCATGAACAGTTTCTCCTTGTCGCCGAATGACAATTAAACAATTTATATATGCCTGCTGAGACCTGTTGTTTTGTCCGGTCACGGCAGGAACACAGCCTGCTATATTAACGTCTTTTCAATATATCAATCTTCACCACGATAAATACAGGCCGAATTGCAGGTTTCCCTGATCACTATCTTGTCCAGCTGGGGCAGGTCCACTTTTAATCTTTGCCAGATCCAGCGGGCCAGATTTTCGCTGGTCGGATTTTCCAGCCCCTCGATTTCATTCAAAAACCGATGATCAAGCACATCAAAAAGCGGTTTAAATACAAGCCCGATATCGGCAAAATCCATCACCCAGCCAAGCTCATCGCTCACCGCCCCCGTCACATAGACTTCGATACGAAAGGAATGTCCGTGCAGACGTCGACATTTATGATCTTCGGGAACATTGGGCAACAAGTGTGCTGCTTCGATTTGAAATTCTTTATAGATCTGCACTGTAGTGTTTCACTGTATAACTTCGGGGTGAATAATAAAATTCTGATAAAGGGCGTCTGCTCTGGCCCAGAGTTTTCCCGGTTTGCCATTGGCGACAGCATTTCCATCAATACTCACCACCGGCAATATCCCCATTGTGGAACTCGTCAACCATACTTCATCCGCTGCTGTCAGCTCAACTGGCGTGATACTCTTTTCAAAACAGGGAATACCTTCGGACTGCAGCAGTTCAACAACAAGGTCTCTGGTTATCCCCGGCAATACCTT
>JAJRTU010000229.1 GCA_024278135.1 Gammaproteobacteria bacterium | reverse complement strand
TGCTGTATTTTGTTCATGCGATAATTCCTCTAGTTGTCGTGCTCGGGATGAGCACGTAGGGGAATTATCCTTTAATGAATCATTCTGGATTAACGAACTATGTCTTCAACTTTCTGCCGCATAGCGGCTTCGTTCAACAAGGCGCTCGTTCGGACGCAAACTACGCTGCGCTTCGTTTGCGCCGCACAGCTTGGTCGTTATGCGACTGAAATAGAGAACATAAAATGCCCACAATATTGAGAAGTGGCCCATACAGATTCTATTTTTATAGCAATGAGAAAGGGGAACCACCGCACGTTCATGTACAACGAGAGCGATTTATTGGGAAATTCTGGCTTCAGCCCGTTGCTTTAGTCAAGTCAAATCGCTTTCCTTCACATGAACTTCGAAAAATTCATAGTATAATACACGAGCATCGAGATGAATTCCTGGAGGCATGGCATGAGCACATCCGCAGTTGAAGTGAATCCGCTGGCACAGAGCGCCAGTATTACCGAAAATGACTTAATTGTTGAACTAGTTGATGGCCGAACGGTAACTGTGCCGTTAGTCTGGTTTCCTAATCTGGCCAACGCAACACCACAGCAACTCAATAATTTTGAATTCCTCGGCGACGGTGAAGGCATTCATTGGCCAGATCTTGACGAAGATTTAAGTGTTTCTGGCTTACTTCGCGGTACTCACTAATACATCGCATAACGAATGCCTTGATACGCTCCTGTTGTATCGTGAAAGAATTGCTGTCGGCCTTTGCGTTGGGAAATGCATCATATACTGTAGCGCACAACAGATTCAGCAGCGACTCCGCCAACAGTACTCTTGAATCAACAGTAGTTTTGTGTATTAGACCGGATAGTGATAACAGATAATCTGATACGATAGGTCCAAGTAATAACAGACGCCTCAGGTTTCGTGCCGTTAAATACTTCGCCTGGCCGATCAGTTGCGGCATGGCACTGCGGGGGACGGACAATACCTGATGTTTGAATGCACCTTCAAAAGTAAATTCATAAGGACGGGTGGTATCGATCAATGACCAGTCACCCACCTGTAATTTCGTTTCTTTTGCGTCCTGCGTAATAAGGCCCGTCCCTTCCAGTTGTGCGATGATAATAAAATAATCCATAGTGGACTGCCGTATCGCCCTGGACGTGCGAATCACGTGTTGCCCGGAGGCTCGAATTTCTGAAAAATCCAGTTGTCCGACCGAATCCATATTAATCTCGCCAAAGAAATTAGCACTCTCCCTTTTTTCCACCTGCAAGCCCACATAGGTCTCGCTGACAAGCTCCCGCCAGTAATTAAGCCTTTCAGGCTGCGGTACAACATCCGTTGTGCATAAATTACTCATTTGTCATCTCCAGCCGCCTTACTGACCCCATCATGAATCAATCCGCGAATAAATCTGCCAGTAAATAAAATATTACAGTTTTTCCCAACCGAGATAAACAACGTGCCCAAAATACCGGCGAAATATATCAAAACCCGGCTTTTACAGTATCTGATTTGTGCATCATTTCGCTTTTACACAAATCCAAATGCGCAGCTCCGCAAGCATCCCTGTCCTGAACTGCATATTCTGTTGTCTCACCCATCAGAAGAAAATCAGACTGATTTTTGGCTGAATAAACCGCGATTCAAGCCGGTCCCGGGAATCGGTTTTTTATTCACCCGAAAAAATAATTGAAGGAGGAGTAATGGAAACACTTATCACTGATCCGGCGGCCAGTATTTCAATGTGCGCCGCCGCGCTGTTTTTCCTGACGGCATTATTGACAGGTTCATGGAAGTATTTCGAGATCAGACGAAGCCCCAAAGCAGAAGCCCCGTATTATGTCAACATCGCACATCGGGCAGCATTAATGTACTCCTTTGCTGCAATGATGATTGCAATATTTGCCGGTTTGAGCGTGTTTCCCGACAGGGTAAACATTGCCGCCGTGCTGGGCCTCCTGTTTTATTTCAGTCTGGCCATTGGGCGCTATATTTATTTGGGGATCAGGAATGAAACTGAAAACCAGCACCTGAACCCGGCCAGTTCGACGGGCGAACTTGTTTTTCTGCTCTCACTCATGGTCGCGGAAATTGGTGGTTTCCTGGTTCTTGTCGCAGGGTTTCTGCTGCATATCATTCAGGTTCAATAAGCATTTCAGCCGGTTAGGAAATAATCCGTGGCTGGCCGGAAAGCTGTTCTTCCCCGGCATGATTTTCGTCCCCTGCTTCATCGGTAACGTCCGTGGTCCTCCCACCCGAATTCTCCACACAGGGTACGGCACGGTGATTAAACAGCAGTCGTGTAACATCGGGGCGTGAATAATGACCTGTGGGATCGGCTGCGAGCTTGGCCAAATCAATTAAAGCAAGATCGATATCGGCATACAGAATACCTTCCTCATCCTCCGCAAGAGGCTCGGTCAGGGGCCTGCCATCCGGCGCATAAATCATACTGTAACCGCCACCTTTTCTAAAGGGTTCACTGCTCCCCTGTTTGTTGGCCATCATCTCCAAAGTTCTGTCATCAACAACAGAGGTCGGGGCCAATACAAAACACTGTCCTTCTGCCGCGTAGAGTTGACTTGCTGAACTGTTGACCTCCCTGCCCATTGCATAGGCGAGATTCGGGTCAGCCGCAAAACTGGGCCAGGCCGCAACATGGACCTGTTCATACTGCGAATACATGGCATAGCGACTGAGAGGTTGTAAATGCTCCCAGCAACATAATCCACCGATGCGACCCAGTCGGGTATCATGGACCGACAGGTCAGAACCATCACCTTCGCCATAAACGACTCGCTCGATCATGGTCGGTTTTAATTTACGGCGATTGGCAAGCAGTTCTCCTTGATCATCTATGATAGCCTGGCTCAGATATAAACTCCCTCTGTCATACTCGCTGTATCCCATCACCACAAAAATATTGTTGTCCGCTGCGGCACGACATACATCCCGTGCTTCATTACTATTCAGATCCATCGAGCAGGCCTGATATTGGGCAAATTTTTCCATGTTGGCGAACACGCCGTCAAGCCATGCCCAAAAGGGATAGCCGGGAAGCCAGGCCTCACCGAAGGCTATCAGTGATGCGCCATTCCCGGCGGCTTCCGCTATCAGCTGTCCGGCTTTGTCGACTGACGCTTGCAAATCAAGATATACCGGTGCCGCCTGAACGACCGCAGCCTTATACTGTTTTTCTGTCATGATGTTCCACCTTAAATAATATTAACGACACAGACGATTTTACCGGCGCCGCGACTCCAACAGATTGTCTCATTAAATCAAACCGTTGATGTATAAAAAAAGTACTACTGCGCGAATTTACAAAATATTACTTCTCTGTCATGCAAATGCTCTGCTTTGTCGGCGACAGTCATTGCTCATCTCGAACCGCCTGTAGGTGAATATTCAGGAAGAAATCCGTCATCATACAAAAAGTTCGCTCCTGGCCGTCTGCGTGATGGCCAGCACGGCCGGATGTGTCAACTTGCGTTCCACCGAGATGGCATAAAACTGATCAATGACATCCTCGACCCGTCCCATAATATCCACGCCATACTGTTGCACTATTTCATCTTCAATCACTGAAGGCGCTATAAAGATACCCGCCCCTGACTGTCCAAAGGTTTTCATCAGGGCACTGTCATCAAATTCACCTACTATCCTGGGGTGGATCTGCTGTTCATTGAACCACTGCATCAATTTAATGCGAATAGCTGTTTGCTTGCCTGGCAGCAACATCGGCGCCCCGTCAAGGACGCCCGGAAAATCACCGCTGTATATACGCGCCAGCTTTCTCGTGGCAAAAAAGGTCAGCCCGCACTGCCCCAGACTGTGATTGAAACACTTGATACTGGATGTCCTCGACATGGGGCTGTCGGTAATAATCAGGTTGAGCGTATGAACAGCAAGATCGGACAATAATTCCGGGAGTTTCCCTTCCCGGCAAACTATTAGCACGGATTCCGGCAGCTCCAGTGCCGGCTTGAGTAAATGATAGGCTATGGATTTCGGCACCACATCAGCAATACCCACTTTAAGCACCTGGGGCGGATTCGCAGGGAAATTGTCCAGCATCTCTTCCAGTTCAGCGCCCAAGGTGAAAATATCGTTGGCGTAACTGAAGACGAAACGCCCGGTATCATTCAGCACCAAATTGCGGCCGCTACGAGTGAACAGCAACATCCCGAAGTCATCTTCCAGTTTGCCTAATTGACCACTGATAGTTTGTGGCGTTAAATGCAGCTGCTCACTGGCGCGAACAATACTTCCCGTATTGGCAATTACCCAGAAATAGTATAAGTGCTTATAATTCAAATAACTGCGCTCCTCATTTATTCGTATTTTTCGTATTATTTAACAACTTAATACGAATATACCTCATCGTCAACAATGTTCACACTTACGTCATTGGCATACAGGGTCCGAGCTTGAACAGAGTCTGAACCTGGCAGGATACCTTGTCGATCAATCTCCCCGGTGGTATTGACCGCTTACACCCAGATGCGCGTAGTGATGATAAAATTACTTCTACTTTTTGTTGTTGTACTGATAGTCCCGCAACTGGCACTGGCCGCTTCCGATGAAAACATACTTGACCTGACCCGGCACTGGGCCGGCTATACTGCGCTGGCGATTTTTATAGTGGCCTACGTGGTTATCATCCTGGAAGAGCAAATTCATATGATGAAATCCAAACCGGTCATGATCGCCGCCGGTCTGATCTGGATTTTGATTGCG
Source organism: Gammaproteobacteria bacterium (assembly GCA_024278135.1). Taxonomy (GTDB): domain Bacteria; phylum Pseudomonadota; class Gammaproteobacteria; order Eutrophobiales; family Eutrophobiaceae; genus WLWS01. The sequence goes on along the minus strand of JAJRTU010000229.1, from coordinate 22,975 downwards.
GTGGTATACATCTTCAACGGCAACACGCATACAGCAGAAGCGGCTTTTCGCCATTCCCTGCTCGAATTCGCGGAACTGTTCCTGTTCCTGCTGGTGGCCATGACCTATATCAACACAATGGATGAACGAGGTATTTTTAGCGCCATTCGTTCGTGGCTGGTATCCAGCGGTTTTTCCCTGAGAAAAATTTACTGGATCACCGGCTTGATGGCATTTTTCATGTCGCCCATTGCGGATAATCTGACAACAGCATTATTGCTGGCCACAGTGGTAATCACCGTCGGTAAAGATAATATAAAATTCAGTATTATTGCCTGTATCAGTGTTGTCGTTGCCGCCAATGCCGGTGGCGTTTTCAGCCCCTTCGGTGATATTACGACGCTGATGGTCTGGCAGAAAGGAACAGTGGAATTTCAGCAGTTTTTAGTCTTGTTCGTCCCCTCTTTTGTCAACTGGATTGTTCCTGCCGTCATCATGAATTTTGCCATTCCCAATGCACAACCGAAAGCAACGAATGAAAATATCACTTTACGACATGGTGCTTTCGCCGTCGTCGGATTGTTTATCGCCACTATATCAATGGCTGTTCTTGGTCACAGCTATCTGCATATGCCGCCCGTACTCGGCATGATGACAGGCCTGGGCTTTCTTAAAGTTTTCGGGTTTTATCTGACCCGTCGTGACAAGAAACTGCTCGGTGACCGTGAATTTCATCGTGCTCCGGACGCAAACGAATTAGGGGCGAACAATCTGCAACTGGTGACAACGGAAACAAGAAAGGAATTTGATATTTATGTATCAATGAAGCGGGTTGAATGGGACACCCTGATGTTCTTCTACGGCATTATACTTTGTGTCGGCGGTCTGGGCCTGATCGGGTATCTTGCTGTGGTATCACAGCTCATGTATGGCGATCTCGGTGCGACCAATGCGAATATACTGGTGGGTCTTTTGTCTGCCATTATCGACAATATCCCAGTCATGTTTGCTGTGCTGTCAATGAATCCGGATATGAACCTGGGCCAGTGGCTGTTGGTAACGCTGACTGCGGGCGTGGGTGGTTCCCTGTTATCTTTCGGTTCTGCCGCGGGTGTCGCCGTCATGGGACAGGCAAGAGGCACCTATACTTTCTTTGCGCATCTTAAATGGAGCTGGGCCATTATGCTCGGCTATATAGCCAGTATCTGGGTGCATTTCCTGATAAATGCCGACACATTTAAAATACCGGTTTAGATGGTGATGTCATACCGGGTAATCTGTTTATGGAAAATATGTTTGCCGTCAGGCCGGTGAATGGCGGTTTAAAGTATTGCAAAGACTTAATCAGATCTTCCCTGTTATAAAATTTATCAGTCAATATCAAATAGATTTATATTCATTCGGAGGTTGAGCAATGCGACGATTCAAAAAAATATTATTTGCGACACAGGCTGCAGCCAATGAAAAACCGGCGCTTGCCAGAGCTATGGAACTAGCCCAATCGAATGGGGCGGAACTTATCGTTTTTGATGTTGTTGATGAGATCTCAACCGGCAGCGCCGATCCTGAAATCATCAATAAAATGAAAGATTATCAGAACAGACTGATTGAGGATCGCCACACGGAGCTTGATCAGATGATAAAGATGGTCGCTGCAGATTACCCGGACGTGCCCACTTCTATAGAGGTTCGCTCAGGCCGGGCATTTATTGAGATTATTAGAACCGTACAGAATGAAAATTACGATCTTGTAATGAAAGTAAGAGAAGAAAACAAGGTGGCACATCAGTTTGTTTTCGGCAGCACGGATTTTAAATTGATGCGCAAATGCCCCTGTCCGGTATGGATTATCAAACCCACAAATCGCAAACGCTTTACACGAATCCTGGCCGCTGTCGACCCGGATCCCATGAACCCGGAGGCCCCGAATCGCCTGATCATGGATATTGCCACCTCGCTGGCCGAAACGGAAAAAAGTGAATTGTATGTCGTGCACACCTGGCAACTCGAGAATGAGTCGATACTGAGGGGCAGTCTGATCCCGAAAGATGAACTGACCGAACTGAGAAAGGGAATGGAACTGGCCCACCAGCATCAACTGGATCTGCTTCAAAGCCATTACCGTGCGCATAAAAAAACAGTCTGTCTTATCACAGGCTATCCCGGAGAGATTATTCCCAATCTGGTCAGGGAAAAAAGCATTGATCTGATAGTGATGGGGACAGTGGGACACACGGGTGTTGCCGGACTGATCATTGGCAATACCGCTGAGAAGATATTGAACACGGTAGATTGCTCTGTTCTAACAGTAAAACCGGAAGGGTTTTATTTTCCGGTTTAAACAAGCAAAAAAAAGCTGAGGCCCCGCTTCCATACTCGTGTTGTGATTTGCCAAATTGCTTTATTGCTTTTTCGACAAAATATCGCCACGGGCGACAGCAATGGCCAGTGAGTCCAGTGGATTCGGGGGTTTGGCGCTCTGTCGTAAGGCCCGTTCTTCCAGCTCGTCTTTGACTGCTTTCGCTTCAGCGGCAGACTTCCCTGATAAATACTGACGTGGCCAGTTTTGTTCGGAACAGTGGTAATGTGCGGCCGCATTCAACACGAATTGTGGTTCGTTCATCAGGGGCCTGGCCAGGGCCACTATATCCGTCCTGCCTGCGGCAACCAACGTATTGACCTGATCTGCTGTTGTGATATTCCCGGCAACGATGGTGGCAATGCCCACTTCATTACGTATTTGATCGGCAAAAGGTACCTGGTACATCCGACCGTAGACGGGTCGTTCTTCCCTGACCACCTGTCCTGTTGAAACATTAATAATATCGACACCATTCGCTTTTAAGGTTGTCGCTACAACAAGCATCTCTTCTTCTGTTATACCCCCTGCTATCCAGTCAGTGGCGGAGATCCTCACGGAGATGGGTTTGTCCTCCGGCCAAACTGCTTGCACTGCATTGAGCACCCGGACCGGAAACTTCATCCGCTTCGCTATACTGCCGCCGAACGCGTCAGTACGCCTGTTGGTGCAGGGGCTGATGAAACTGGATAAAAGATAACCATGTGCCATGTGTAACTCGATCATGTCAAAACCCGCGGTCATCGCATTTTCAGCGGCCGATATAAAATCGTCAGTGACTTTATCCATATCAGCCATAGTCATTTCCCGCGGTTCCTGACTGTTCTCCAGGTAAGGTACAGCCGACGGTGCCATTATCTCCCAGGCAGCATCAGTCAGTGGCTGATCGAGTCCACCATCCCAGGGAATGCAGGTCGCCCCCTTGCGTCCGGCATGGCCAATTTGTGCACACACTTTCGCGCTGGAATTGTTATGGATGAAATCAATAATACTCTGCCATTTCCGCAACTGTTCTGTACTCCACAGACCGGCACAACCTGGCGTAATACGGGCATCAGGCGATACACATAACATTTCCGTATTAATCAGACCGACGCCGCCTATACCACGTGCGCCGTAATGCACGAGGTGCCAGTCGGTGGTCAGTCCATCCTCAGCACAGTATTGGCACATCGCCGATAAAGACACACGATTCTCCACACGCATGCTGCCTATTTTAAAAGGCTGAAACATTGGCACAACAGGTATTTCAGTGTTTATATCGGAGAATCCGGTGGTCTCACGTGTTTGCCTGGCAAACCAGTGGTCGACACTTTTTATATATTCCGGATCGCGCAAGCGCAGGTTTTCGTAGGTAATACGCTTTGAACGCACCATCATATTAAAGGTGAATTGTTCCGCTGCCTGTCCGGCGTAACGATCAATGTGTTCAAACCAGCTCAAACTGGTCACGGCCGTTCGTTGCAGTCGATCCGCTTCGGGCTTGCGTACGCTCTGATAGGCTTCAAGTGCAGACTGAACATTATTGGCGGATTGTTCTAAACAATTCTTCAACGTGATGGCATCTTCCATCGCCAGCTTGGTGCCTGAACCGATGGAAAAATGAGCTGATCGTCCGGCATCGCCCAGCAACACGATGTTTCTGTAAAATAATTTTTCATTACGTATGACAGGAAATTCGCGCCAAAGCGAACGATTGGTAATAATCGAATGGCCCTGCAACTCTTCTTCAAACAATTTCTCCACCAGTTTTCTGGTGCCCTCTTCGTCGGCCGAATCCATGCCCGCGTTCAGCCAGGTATCGTGACTGCACTCAACAATCCACGTCGCCATGCCCTTCTCGTAGGCATAACCGTGTACCCACCACCAGCCATCTGTATTTTGTTTGAACAGGAAGACAAAACTGTCCAGCGGCAAAGTCGTTGCCAGCCAGCAAAAATGGTTGGGGCGCATATCAATGCTGGTACCGAAATCATCCTGATATTGCTCACGTATCATGGAAGTGATGCCATCACCGGCCACCACCAGATCATATTTTTCCGTTTGCAATTGAGCGATATCACTTATATCCGTATTAAATTGCATTACCACGCCCAGTTCATCACAACGATCATGCAGGATATTCAATAGTTTCAATCTGGACATGCCGCAGAAACCATGACCGAAACTGCTGATTTGTCTGCCATTGATGAAAGTATCTATTCTGTCCCAATAAGCAAACTGTTCCACTATCCGCCTGTAACTGACGGCGTCAGCTTCCATGAATCCATGCAGAGTATCATCAGAGAAAACCACGCCAAAACCCCAGGTCGCATCACGGGAACCACGTTCAATAACGGTGATCTTGCTGGCCGGGCTGAGCTTCTTCATCAAAATTGAAAAATAAAGGGAGGCGGGCCCGCCACCGAGGCACAGAATGTTCAATTTTGTCATGATGCGTTGATATTTATTGCAGGAAACTTGAGTATCTTTGGTTCTTGATTCACTGTCGAAAATGTTCAGCTACAGAGCACATCGCGCTTCAGAAAAAAGATGGCTTGTGTACCCTGTGGCCATATTCCCACATTATTGTCTATTTGTTCGAAAACACAGTTTCGCTGTTTGCATGCCAACGGGGAGCCAGCATTCTCCGTTTTCCGTCACGGGTTCTGTCGGGATTTTCTTCCAGTGCCTGTCTGTCCCATAACTGACAGGTGACCTGTTTGTGTTTTTGATCGAGCCCCTCGCAATAATTCGTAAACTGACAACTGCGAACCTCACCGCCCCGTCCCAGTTTTACTTTCCTGAACCAGTCGGGATCGGCCAGACTTTGCCGCGCCGAACCGACGATGTCAGCATCACCACTTTGCAGTATCGCCTCGGCCTGCTCATAACCATGGATGCCGCCGATGAGCACGACCGGTGTCTCATACCCCGCCTCTCTTATCGCATGCCTGATACCTGATGTCGGTTCAATATTGCGGCCAAAAGGACCGAACTCATCGGAAATACAGGTCGGCATGCATTCATAGCCACTGCGTCCGGTATAGGGGTAGGCTGACCAGCCCACCTGAGGTTGTTTCGCATCTTCGAACTTGCCGCCGCGAGACAGCGACAGAAAATCCATACCCGCACGGGCGAATTCGACACCATAATAGACAGCATCATCCGGATCACTGCCGGCGTCAATACATTCATCGCTGAGAAAACGACAACCCACAGTGTAATCAACACCCGCTTTTTCCCTTACCTTTTGCAATACTTCCAATGGCAAACGCAGGCGCTGAGCTCTTGATCCACCATAACCGTCGTCCCGGTGATTGAGAGCCGATAAAAACGAGGCCATCGTATAAGCATGGGCATAGTGCAACTCGACACCATCGAAACCGGCATCTCTGGCCCGGCGTGCCGCCTCGGCAAACAGTCCCGGCAATATCTGTGGCAAGCTGCGAATGTGCTCAAGCGCCATATCCGTGACACGTTCCCGGTAACCCATGCGCAGGGATTCCAGTTCACTTTCGTTGAGAATCTCATCAAGCTTTTCGTCCGGCAGGGACAGCAAATGCTCACGAATTTTCTCTTCCTTTGCATCCGGCATATTCAGCTTTTGCCGATGTGTATCCGTGATCTTGAGAAACTGTCGAAAATACTTTTCCGCCGGTGGCCGGCGGCGAATGCTCAGAAAATCAATTAGCTGTATAAACAGACGGGTCTCGCCCTGACTGGCATGATGAACGGCTCTGGTCAATTCCTGCAGGCCGGGGATGAAGCGATCATCACCGATACGTAATAGAGGCCCACTGGGAAGATCCCTTACAGCGGTCGCCTCAACCACGATGGCCCCCGGTCGACCTTCGGCAAAGCGCACATACCAGTCAATGACATCCTGATTGACCTTACCCTCATCTGTGGCCCGCCAGGGCACCATCGCCGGTACCCATGTGCGCTGTTCAAGCCGGCTTTGCCCCAGTTGTATCGGACTGAACCAAAGCGATGAACGGATCTCCGCCGCCGTCGGCCAACGGCCGGGACTGACTTTGTGTTTGATCCTTTGCGCCGGCTTCCACATGAGCTTGTTATTCGCTATCCGGTATCACGGCGGTTGTTTCTATTTCAACTTTGGCCTGCTCTTCCATCAAGGCAAGAACCTGCACCACGGACATCGCCGGAAAATGCTTCCCGATAATTTCCCGGTAGACCTCTCCCACCGCTTTTAACGAAGCGAGATATTCCTGCCTGTCGGTAATGAACCAGGTCATCCGGACAATGTGCCCGGCCCCGGCCCCGGCCTGGTCCAGAACAGCCAGTGTATTAGCCAATGCCAGGCGGACCTGAGCAACGAAACCGGTATCGGGAAAGCTTCTGTCTTCGTTCCAGCCTACCTGCCCACTGACAAAGACAAGCTTTCCCTTTGCGGATATCCCGTTGGCATAACCTGAGGGTCTCGGCCAGGACGGTGGTTGTAAGATATGCATGTTGTTATCACTTCATTTAAGCTATGCGCCAATGCAAAATTACACATACAGAGCAACGCTTATTAATGGAAAAATTAAACTTTAACATTAAATATTTTAATGTTAAAGTATTTTAATAATCGTCATGATTTCTCATTATTTTTTACTGTATATTCTCAATATATTTCATTGATATATGGATACTTTAAAGAACCATTCCAACTCTAATCTTCATATCGTCATCACCGGTGGTGGACGTGGTATCGGCGCGGCAATTGCGGACATGCTGGATACTCCGGAAACAAAAATGACACTGATGGGGCGCTCAAACGAGACCTTGCAGAGCAAATGTGGAGAATTGTCAAATGCACAGGGCATCACTGTTGATGTCTGTGATGAACAATCGGTCATAAGGGCTTTTGACCGGGCTCGGGACAATTTTGGTCCGGTGAATATACTGATCAACAACGCCGGCGCTGCCCATGGCGCCCTCCTGCATCGCACCGAGACCGAGCAATGGCGGCATATGCTGGATGTCAATCTGTCCGGCGTCTTTTATTGCTGTAAAGAAGTCGTCGCAGATATGCTCGAATCTGACTGGGGCCGCATCATTAATATCGCCAGCATCGCCGGCCTCGCAGGCGCCCCTTATATATCCGCCTATTGTGCAGCCAAACATGGCGTGATTGGACTAACACGGGCACTGGCACTGGAGGTGGCCAGGAAAAATATTACCGTAAATGCCGTCTGTCCCGGTTACACCCGGACGGACCTGCTGGAGGAAGCGATCAGCAATATCATGTCCAAGACGACCTTTAATCGTGACGAGGCAGAAGAACAGTTGAAAAATATGAATCCGCAACATCGCTTTATCGAGCCGATCGAAATTGCCACCACCGTCGCCTGGTTGTGCCGGCCGGGCAGTGAATCCGTCAACGGTCAGGCCATTACACTTGACGGAGGTGGCATAACGGCATGAGTGCGGCCCTCCCTGCAGACGGTTTCAGTGAAGGTCACAGCAAGCAATCTCTGCGTTTGTGGTTAAGACTGCTTGCCTGTGAATCCATGCTCGAACAGCATATCCGTACCAAACTGAGACAGGAGTTTGCCATTACCCTGCCCCAGTTCGATGTACTGGCGGAGCTCGATTATATGAAAAAACCCTTAACCATGACGGAGTTGTCAACACAATTGATGGTCTCCAACGGCAATGTCACCGGCGTGGTGGACAGACTGGCCCGGGATAACTATGTTAAGCGACTGCCCTCCCCTGCTGATCGTCGCGTGCAGTTGATAGGCCTCAGTGAAAAAGGCAGCGATGAGTTCAGGAAGATGGCCATTCAGCACGAACGCTGGATTGACAATGCCTTTGCGGAAATCGATCTTGAGGAAATTCAGCAAATAACCCATTTGTTGAACAGGGTTGGCGACAAACTGAAAACGAAAATCGGAAAATCCAGGAGATGAAGATGCAGGATTACCGGGCCAGACACTTTGACTGGCACTGCGAAGACGCTGTTGCCACTGTCACACTGAATCGGCCGGACAGAAAAAACCCGCTCACTTTTGATTCTTACGCCGAGTTGCGTGATGTGTTTCGACAACTCAGCTGTGCTGATGATGTCAAAGTGCTTGTTTTTACCGGCTCTGAAGGTAATTTCTGTTCAGGTGGCGATGTCCATGACATCATCGGGCCCTTAACCGGGAAAGACATGAAGGGTCTGTTGCAGTTTACTCGGATGACCGGAGAGCTGGTCAAGGCCATGATCAACTGCCCACAACCCATTATCGCAGCAGTGGATGGTATCTGCGTAGGTGCAGGTGCCATTATCGCGATGGCAAGTGATCTGCGCTATGCCACGCCCGAAGCGAAGACAGCTTTTTTATTCACTCGCGTCGGACTGGCCGGATGTGATATGGGGGCATGCGCGATGCTGCCACGCATTATCGGCCAGGGCCGTGCCGCAGAACTGCTTTTTACCGGAAGAAGTATGAGCGCCGAGGAAGGTGAACGTTGGGGCTTTTACAATACACTGTGCTCCGCTGAGGATATTCTTGCTGAAGCAAAGACGATGGCGACAAAATTGGCCAATGGACCGACCTTCGCCCATGGCATCACTAAAACCATGCTGCGACAGGAATGGAATATGTCCCTGGAGCAGGCCATTGAATCTGAGGCTCAGGCTCAGGCCATTTGTATGCAAACAGAAGACTTCAAGCGTGCCTATCGAGCCTTCGTTAACAAAGAAAAACCACAGTTTAAAGGTGACTGATGGCAGACCAAAGCTTTCTCGGCTGGCCTTTTTTTGAGGAACGACATCGTCAACTGGCAAGTGATCTTGCAGTATGGGCAAAATTGAATATTGTCAATATTGATCATCACGATATTGATGAAGCATGTAGACAACTGGTTAGTAAACTGGCGGAGGGAAACTGGCTCAGTTATAGTGCTCCGGCAGCGGACAACGACAATTTGAAATTATTCGATGTCCGCTCACTCTGCCTGATCAGAGAAATGCTCGCGTATTATTCCGGCCTGGCGGATTTCTCTTTTGCCATGCAGGGCCTCGGTAGTGCGCCGATCACGCTGTACGGATCCCCGGATATTAAAAATAGCTATTTACCGGCAGTGCGCAAGGGGGAAAAAATCGCTGCCTTTGCCCTGACTGAACCACAGGCCGGTTCAGATGTCGCTGCGATTTCAACAACAGCGGTGGCGACAGGTAAAGACTATCTGCTCAATGGCGTAAAAACCTGGATCTCCAATGGTGGCATTGCTGATTATTACGTGGTATTTGCACGTACAGGCGATGCGCCCGGCGCCAGAGGATTAAGTGCCTTCGTCGTCGATGCAGACACGGCCGGCATTGAGGTGGAAGAACGTATTGAGGTCATTGCACCCCACCCTCTCGCCACGCTGAAATTTTCAGACTGCACAGTTGCCGGCGAGAATATGCTGGGGCAACCCGGCGAGGGTTTTAAAATCGCCATGGCGACGCTGGATATTTTCCGCACCACGGTCGGTGCTGCCGCGCTGGGCTTCGCCCGCCGGGCGCTGGATGAAACAGTGCGGCATACATCGACACGACAACTGTTCGGTGGAGCACTGTCCGAACTGCAATTAACTCAGGCCAGCCTCGGTGAAATGGCACTGTCCATAGATGCCAGCGCATTGCTTGTGTATCGGGCGGCCTGGACTCGCGACTGTATCGCCGATCGGATAACGCGTGAAGCCGCGATGGCCAAACTCCACGCGACGGAATCCGCGCAACATGTTATTGATCAGGCGGTACAGTTATTCGGTGGTCGTGGAGTAAGATCCGGTGAAAAAGTGGAAGAACTCTATCGCGAAATACGTGCTTTGCGCATATACGAAGGTGCTTCGGAAGTACAAAGACTGATTATCGCAAAACAGGTATTGAATCAATCCACATCATGAAAAGATGAAGACGAACGGGTACCTCACTGCTTGTTTCCAGTATTAGCCTGTTCGAATTTATGCATCTTCAACAGAAAAAGAAACTGCCTGAACCATCTGCACGACTATAACAATGACTGTATTTGATCAAATACAAACCGTGGATTTCCATTCCCGCAATTTGTCATCTTTTCATATCAGATCATTACAGTCTTTTACCTATCCAACAGCATTACAAAAAATCACAGAAGCGCCACATCGTCATAATTTTCAGGAAATTATCTGGATTAAATCGGGCAGTGGCAAGCAGACTATTGATGGACAGATGCTGAAAATACAAGCACAAACTTTTTACCTCGTTGCCAGAGGACAGGTTCATCAGTTCATTCAGGGAAATAATATTGATGGTTATGTGTTGCGCTATACTGATGATTTCCTGCCGGAACAGTCTCGCCCCGGCAGTCGTTATTTCCAGAATGCGATATTCAACAACCTGAATTCCGTACATACCGTACATGTTGAAAAAGCGATTGTCAGCGAATTTGAACAATTGCTGGCGCAGATGACATTCGAGCATGGCGGGTCTGAGAAATTCGGTAAACAGGTAATACTCGGGCACATGCTGCAAATCCTGCTGGTAAAATTGGAACGACTGCTGAAGACAGCGTCAGCGAATGATGAACATTCCAACGATGATCGCCATGATGTTTACCGGGAATTCATTACTGCTCTGGAGCAGCATTATAAAAATCATCACAAGGTAGGCTATTATGCAAAATTGCTTGGCATCCCGGCGCGGCAACTTTCCGGGATCACAAAACGACTGGTGGGAAAAACATCTAAACAGGTGATTGAAGAGAGACTGGTGCTGGAGGCAAAACGCTATCTTAAGTTTTCCGACCAGTCAGTAAAGGAGATAGCCTACTCACTGGGCTACGAAGACCCCTCCTATTTCAGCAAAGTATTCAGAAAACTGGCCGGTGTTGCAGCGCACGAATACAAAGATTAAACAGCTCGCAATTCCGATCTGCCGCTTCAAGCACCTGCTGCAAAAAACTACCCTTTTTTCGTATTTTTTTCCATTACCGGGTTGACTACCGACGGCTAGACTGCTGTTACTGATAACGCGCCGGCAGAGGAACCGACAATGATTCAATTCGCTTACTCTAATGTTGATAAGGAGATAGAAAGCTACGGCTATGATTCTGTCACCAAAAGTCACTGCCGAATGTGTCATGGCGGTTGTGGCACACTGGTCTACATGAAAGACGGGAAAGTCGCGAAAATAGCAGGAGATCCGGACTCCCCCATCGGCCACGGCACATTATGCAGCAAGGGACTGGCTTCGGCTCAACTGGCCTATCACCCGGACCGTCTGACCCATCCGGTAAAGCGCATTGGACCGAAGGGCAGTGGTCAATGGCAGCGTATCAGCTGGGATGAGGCCCTCGACAGCATTGCCGAACGCATGCTGGATTACAAAAAGAAGTTCGGCGCGGAATCCGTTGTGATGGGCTATGGTACAGGTCGGGAAAATGAAGCAGCCATCTATCGCTTCGCCAACCTGTTTGGCACGCCCAATGTCCTGACTGCCGGGCATCTGTGTTACGGCCCACGTATTGCCACCAGTGTCATCACCTGCGGCTCCAATCCCATCGTCGACTACGAAAACTTTCCCAACTGCATCATGGCCTGGGGTAACAATCTTGTGATCGGCAACTCGGACGAATACAAGGGGGAATCCCTGTCTCTCTGTCTTGACAAGGGGGCGAAACTGATCGTGGTAGACCCGCGCATGACCCGTCTTGCCGCCCGCGCCGATGTCTGGCTGCAACTTCGGCCAGGAACCGACAGTGCCCTGGCCCTGGGTATGCTTAATGTGATTATTCATGAAGAGATTTATGACCGGGAGTTCGTGGAGAACTACGTCCATGGCTGGGAGCCCTTTGTCGAACGTGTCAATGAATACCCGCTCAACAAAGTGTCCGAAATCACCTGGATTCCGGAGGAAAAAATCCGCGAAGCTGCTCGTCTGTTTGCCACCAGCAAGCCGGCCGGTATCCAGTGGGGAGTGGCCATAGAGCAGCAAATAAACTGCGCAGATAATGATCGTGCTCTGCTGGCTTTGATGGGGATTACCGGTAATATCGACAAGCCCGGCGGTCAGGTGCTGTTTCGTACACCGAAAATCCGCAATGTCGGCGAATTCGGTGCCCACAAGTTGCTGACGGAAGAACAAAAGGCCAAACGTCTGGGTGGCGAACGCTTTCGCCTGGCCGGTAATTTCGCCATTATCAATCCGAAATGTGTCTGGGATGCGGTACTCCTTGAGGAGCCTTATCCGGTCAAGATGATGTTTTTCATCAGTTCCAACCCCTTGATGACCCGGGCCAATGCTGATGAGGTCAGACGTGCGCTGGAAGCAGTGGAATTCATGGCCGTCGCCGATTTTTTTATTACACCGACAGCGGAACTGGCCGATATCGTCCTGCCCGCTTCCACCTGGCTGGAGATGGACTATCTGGGCGATTTCTGGAAACGACATGGCTATATACTGCCACGTCGTAAAGTGATCCAGGTGGGCGAATGCCGTTCTGATCACGAGATGCTGAATGACCTGGCCCATCGTGTCGGTCAGGGGGAATACTGGTGGGATGACTTTGAAGGAGGCCTGGACTACATCCTGGAGCCGATGGGGATCACCTTTCAGGAATTTAAAAAGATGGACTATGTCAGGGGCGAGCTGGAGTATGAGAAGTACCGGAAAAAAGGATTCTCCACACCGACCGGTAAATTTGAGCTGTACTCCACGCTATTGGAGAAGTGGGGTTACGATCCCCTGCCACAATACCGGGAAGTGGTCGAAAGCCCGGTCAGCACACCGGAGATACTGGCCGACTATCCCTATATTTTGATCACTGGTGCCCGCTCTCCCGGTTTTTTCCACAGCGAGAATCGTCAGGTCCCCTGGCTGCGGGAACTGCAGCCGGATCCGATGGTGGAGATCCATCCTGATACGGCTGCCAAACACGGCATCAAGGAAAATGAGTGGGTGGTAATCGAATCTCCCCGTGGAAAGGTCAGACAACGGGCACAATTCTCCGAAGGGCTTGATCCAAGGGTAGTCAGTGCTCAGCATGCCTGGTGGCATCCGGAGCAAAAAGACAGCGGGCATGGCTGGAACGAGTCAAACATCAACGTGTTGACCGATAACTCTTACGCATCCTGTGATCCGGCCATGGGGGCCACCAGTGTCAGGACCTTGCTGTGTAAGATCTATGCTGAAACGCATTAAAGGAGACAGGCAATGACACAACTGACGGTGATCATCGATCATGAATCCTGCTGGGGTTGCAAGGCCTGCGAAGTTGCCTGTAAACAGGAAAACGATATTGATGATGGAGTCAAACTCATCAGAGTGAGTGACAACAGTCCGAAAAAGGTGCAGGGCAAGCTGGAATTCATCTTTAAGGTCAACGTCTGCACCCAGTGTGATGAATTTCCCTGTGCCGAGGTCTGTGCCTTTGAAGCCATCACGAAGCGGCCTGACAGCATCGTTGTTCTGGATGAAGACCTTTGCACCGGCTGTGAATTGTGTATTGATGTCTGCCCTGATGATGCTATGCGCTATAACTACAACAACGATGTCGTACAAAAATGCAACCTGTGTTATCACCGGGTCGATAAGGGCCTGATCCCGGCCTGCGCAGACAATATCTGTCTGGCCCACTGCATCTACTTTGGTGAACCGGATGAAATCAGGCGCCAGATAGAATCTGTTCATGCCGCGCGTCGTAGATGATATCGATCCCGATTACCCGAAAACGCAGGCTGCACCCGCCGACATGAAGAAACATTGGTGAATACCGTCGTTGCACCTGCCGGGATCAGTTCGCAATCCGCTGAAACATTTCGTCGTCTGTTTAAGCCCGAAAGTATAGTGGTCGTCGGGGCAAGCAATAACAGCGGTAAACCGGGCGGGCGTGTATTAAAGAATATTCTCGATAACAATTATCAGGGTGACTTGTGGGCAGTAAATATCAACAGCCCCTCAGTAATGGGTCTGCCCACATATAACTCTGTCTCAGCATTACCTGCCACTCCCGATTTGGCCATCATTGCTGTCAATGCCATCGTGGTGGCGACAACACTGGGGGAACTGGCCGCAGCGGGCGTCAAGACCGTTATAGTCCTGTCTGCCGGATTTGGCGAAACGGGTGAAAAAGGCAGGCTGGAGGAAGAAAAACTCTTGGCACTCGCCCGCCAGGCGGAAATAACACTGATTGGCCCCAATTGTCTCGGCATACAAACTCCGGTTTATGCCGGCAAATTTGCCGGGATCGTCAGCACACTGAAACCGGGTACCATCGATTTCATCAGTGAATCGGGCGCCACCATTGATTTCCTGCTGGAACAGGCCATATCAAGGGGATTGTGCTTCAGTAGTCTTGTTGCCCTGGGTAATTCCATTCAGACGGGTGTGGAAGACATGCTGGCCCTTTACGATGAGAACCATAACTGCGAAAGCTCCCGGATGATACTGTTGTACATGGAGTCCATTCGCCAACCGGAAAAACTTCTCCATCACGCCCGCAGTCTGCTGCAAAAGGGAGTTGTCATTGCTGCGATCAAGTCGGGGGTAAGTGCAGCCGGTCAGAAGGCCGCCGCCAGTCACACCGGAGCAATCGCGACAAATGAACTTGCCGTTCAGGCACTATTCAATAAAGCCGGCATCATCCGGGCGAACAGCAGGATGGAGCTTATCGATATTGCCTGTATCATCGCTTCGGCGCGTGGTCTCGTCAGTGGCAATAAATTTTGTATTGTCACCGATGCCGGCGGGCTCGGGGTCATGCTTGCGGACGAGCTGAGTCGGCATGGGCTTGTGTTACCTGAACCTGGAAAACAAACGAAAAAAAGACTGGCTTCGCAACTGGCCCCGGAAAGCTCGTGTATAAACCCGATTGACTGCCTGCCCACTGTCAGCCCGGAGCAAATAAGAAGCATTTTTCAGATACTTGAGCAGGAAGAAAAAGAAACTGTCGATGCGATTATCATTTCATTGGGTAACACGGGAATATCAGACACGAGGAAACTTTATCAGGAAATTGTTAATGCGAAAGAACAGGGGTCAATCCCCGTCATACCGATACTGACGGCTGCCACCAGCGGTGCAGAATACATCGCACAATTTCGCGATACGGGACACTGTTTTTTTCAGGATGAAGTAAACCTCGGTTATGCCCTGGGGAAAATTGTTAATCGCCCCCTTCCCGGGCATCCCGTAAAAGAGCTTGTCAATTACAGGAAAGAACAGATCGCAAGCGTCCTGTCAAGCCAGCAGGAGATGCTGACACAGGAAGCTGTCAGTGAAATACTCCTGGCTGCCGGCTTTACTCTGCCTGAACAAATCACTGTCTACGCGAAATCAGCACTGGCCCGAGCCTGCGACACCCTGTGTTTTCCAATAGCCATGAAAGTCGTCGGCCCTTTTCATGAAAACGATATTGGCGGTATGAAAACAGATATCCAGAATTCTGACGAAGCCGGCGTAACGTGGGATAGAATGCTTGATATTGAAGGTGTCAACGGCATTCGGTTACAGAAAATGGTGTCAGGCACTGAGTTAATCATGGCTTCCTCCCGGGAACAGGGCATCGGGCAATTAATACTGTTTGGACTGGGCGGAATCCACGCTAAAATACTCAAAGAGTTGCAGTTCGCCCTCGCTCCCCTGTCTTATGATGAAAGCATGCGCATGATTAAGGCAATCAAGGGTTTCCCTGTGCTTGAGGGTATTGATGGCGAACAAGGTATTGAGCTCGATTTGCTGTCCGATCACCTGCTTCGCCTGGCTCTACTGGTGACGGACTTCCCGCAAATAAAGAAAATAGATTTAATCCCGGTTAAAGGTGCGGATTCAAATCTTTATATTGTTGACGCCAGAATGATTCAGGATGGAAATCGACACTAATGGTATCTAATCCTGTACAACAGCACCGCCTGTAAACAGAAAGCAGAATCCGGTCTACGCTGTCGATATATGGAATTGGATCTGTATTTCTTAAAACTCGATCCCTTTTTGCGCCTTAACGCCCTGTCTGAATGCATGCTTGATCTCTTTTACTTCACTTATCGTATCAGCGATATCAAGTAGTTCCAGTATCGCATCACGACCGGTAATAATAACATTCTGTTTTTCAGGGCGTGCCAACAAAGTCTCAACGACTGTTTTTACAGGCAGGTAGTCATATTTGAACATATAGGTAATTTCATCCAGCAAGACTATATCGAAGCCCGGATCACTCAGCGCAGACAGTGCTTTCTCCCAGATTTGCTCCGCTGCGGCGATATCCTTTTCACGATCTTGAGTATCCCAGGTAAAGCCCGTTCCCATGACATGATATTCCAGATTCTTTCGTCCCTGAAAAAACTTCTGCTCTCCAGTGTTCCACTTGCCTTTAATAAACTGGAAAACGACAGCCTTTTTATCATGCCCCAAACTTCTCGCCAGCGTACCAAAGGCTGAGCTGCTTTTACCCTTGCCATTGCCGTACAAATAAATAATAACACCTCTTCGTATTTTTGCCCGGGCTACCTTTGCCCGCACTGTCTTTTGTTGCTTTTGCATTTTTTCTTTGTGCTCAACAGCACTGTTTTTATTTTTGGGCACAGTCATTCTCCTGAATCAGCAAGGCAAGAATCCGATCCGCCTTAATCAAATGGAATCAACTATCGACTCTGATAATGCAGGGACAGAAAAAAATTCCGCCCCAATGAATTGAAAGTGTCAATCGTCTGATAGTCCTTGTCGAGAAGATTGGCCAGCTTGATCTGCACAGAAATATTATCACTCAGCTTGTAGCCGGCACGTAAATCGACCGTCGCAAAGCCGGCGACCTGAACAAAGTTTCCTGTATCATTAAATCTGTTTCCTTCTGCAAGCAAACGGGCGCCAAATGAAAACTGTCCAATATTCCGGCTGATGTCCAACGACAGGCGTTTTTTAACACGCCGGGCCAGCCGATTGCCGGTATTTCTGTTTTCCGGATTAAGATATTCCATGACCAATACTGCATCCCAGCCGTCCCACTGTATGGATATTTCACTCTCCACCCCTGTTATTTCGGCTTTGTCGACATTCTCCGGCGCAAAGTTGAATGTAAGGGGATCAAATACTGTGACGATTAAATTTTCTATTGCAGTACGATAAGCACGAATACTCCAGTTAAGCCGGTCATGTTGACCTTCCAGCCCCGCCTCATAGGAGTCAGCAGTCTCCGGTCCCAAATTCGGATTCCCGAAGAAAGGAAAGAATAATTCATTAAACGTAGGCGTTTTATAGGCGGTACCATAAGAGGCATACATGCGCAGCCAGTCTCGCCAGATATAACTCCAGCCGGCACCCCCTGTTGTCTCGCTTCCAAAAACCTCATCATCATCCCAACGTATAGAGGCAATGAGCTGATGACCATGCAAGTTACCGCTGTATTGACCATAGATACCGACATTATCGCGGGAGGTCTGCGGAAAGTTGCTGGTACTGTCAATCTTATCTTGACGATAATCAATACCCGCGCTCAGATCATGTCCGTCGAACAGGGACACATCGTTCTGCCAACTGAGTTGCAGACGTTTGGTGTCGAAAACGGATGCCAGAGCTCCACCCGGGGTAAAATTTTCGGTTTCATCACGCGCTTCACTCAAGCGTAACAGCGTTTGCCACTTATCCAGGGGCTTCAGCCGTATCGTGCCTCCAAGGATTTGCTGAACAAAATCAGTTTTATCCTGAAATGTACCATCAAATTCTGTCGTCCCTGTCGCTCTTAAAATAAAGGCATCAATCTCTCCCAGTTCACCAAAGCTGTATCCTCCGCGAAAATTCACAGAGAGATTGTCATAGCCGTCTTTATCGGGCTGGCTGAAACCGAATGGCCCGGCTGTGGGCTCGCGTGCATCAATGCCTTGCGAATCAAAATAGGAAAGTGCAGCACTGTAATTGAATTCTTTGTATTCGCCACTGACACCGGCAGTAACATCATAGGTATTATAGGAACCTCCACCTGTATCCAGAGTGAAACGCGGCGTATCACCTGATCCTTTGCGGGTAAATATATGGATAACGCCACCGATTGCTTCAGAACCCCAGACACTGGATCGCGGACCTCGCACAATTTCGATACGCTCAATCTGCGCTACAGGCAAATGCTGGAAAGCCGCAGTACCCAGTGTTGCCGACCCTATCCTTACACCATCAACCAGTACCAGGACATGATCAGATTCTGTGCCACGCATTCTCACATCGGTAGCCTTGCCATAACCACCGCTGACTGTGACGTCAATACCGGCGATACCTTCCAGTAAATCCGGCAGGGAATTCACCTGCAAATTATCGATATCTTCACGAGTGATTATCGTGGTTGACGCTGCCAGTTTATCCACGGCAACAGGCGTACGTGTCCCCGTAACAACAATTTCTTCCGGTGAGTCAGCCTGTGCAAAACACGAATAGAAGACGATACCGGCAAACAGTACCGGTAATGTATTAACTTTCATTTCTTCACTCCCGTAAAATTTCGTGCGAACGAAATTAGATAGTAGCGAAGAGGGAGATTGAGCAGGAAAAATGCCCTATGTCGCCCTCCGCAACATGTCATAATAAAATCCAGGACAAGCCTGGACATGAGATATCCAGGCCGGTCTCCGGACTGACAGCAGCCAACTTGTATTGTTAGCGACCTGAACACCTTCCCATGCTATGCACAGTGGTAATTATTCAGGTTTTTGCTGATCACCGTTGCGGGGGCAGTGTTGGATTCGTTCATCGAACTCACCAAACTTCCCGTTAATCCATTCAATAAAAGATTACTGAACAGAAACTTGGATACAGTGGCGGATTCTAGTAGAACTGAGAATTAAGTCAATCGTATTCCTGTATTCTTCTTGACACCGGGACGGCTGGTTTTAGAATGTGATCTCGAACTACAGATGTCTGCCATCAATGTACATGGCGGATGACGCGGAAAATTATTGCATCCTGATTATATCTTTCCTGTCCCCGTTTTCACCACAATGTGGATAGCAGAAGCGTGACTTCAGAAACATTATTCAATATCGTTACAAGCACTGACACTGTTTTATAAGCAAAAGATAATATCTGCCTATGAATCCCTTTCGTATAATTGCCTTAGGTTCAACTTTTCCGGATTCCCATAAAACCCGTGATTGAACTGATTTTAGGTGGCGCCCGTTCAGGCAAAAGTCGCTTTGCCGAACAACAAGCCCTCAGTTCCGGCAAGAAACGGTACTATATTGCGACCGCCCGAAGTCTGGATGATGAAATGACTGAACGCATCAAAGTGCATCAACAAAGTCGCGCGGATGACTGGCGAACAATTGAAGAACCCCAGGCACTGGCCAAAGTTTTGCGGGAAAATGCACATGAAGATCACTGCCTGTTGGTGGATTGCCTGACATTGTGGCTGAGCAATCTGCTGCATACCGATAAGGCTGATGATTGGCAAAAACAGAGAAAAGAATTGTTGGAAACTCTACCCGCTCTACCCGGACATATCATTCTGGTCAGCAACGAAGTGGGTTCAGGTATAGTACCCATGGGAGAACTCTCACGTCGTTATGTTGATGAGATCGGTTGCTTGCATCAGGAAATAGCCTGCCTGAGTGATCGGGTAATTCTGGTCGTCGCCGGATTACCGCAAATTCTCAAGGGATAACAGGAAAGAAATTTCATGGTGAACTGGATTTACAATAAAGCCAAATCAGTATCCGAAACTGCCAGAGCGGTGGCCGACCTGCATCAGTCCAGGCTGACTAAACCGCCAGGTGCTCTTGGACGCATTGAAAAACTGGCCATTCAACTGGCCGGCTTGCAGGACTGCGTGTCACCACTTATTACACATCCGGTTATTACTGTCTTTGCTGCTGATCACGGTGTGGTTGAGGAAGGCGTTTCCGCTTTCCCACAGGAAGTAACCGTGCAAATGATTCTGAATTTTACCCGGGGAGGCGCAGCTGTCAATGTGCTGGCACGGGAACTGAACGCCGATTTTGAAATTATTAATATGGGGACCGTAAACACGGTACCTGAGAGTGCTCACCTGAGGCAGTTCATCATAGGTAAAGGAACAAAAAATTTTTGTGAAGAAGCGGCCATGTCACAGGCACAACTCGATATGGCCCTGCTTGCCGGAAAGAACATTGTCGAACAAAAAGCGAATGAAAAAATGGATCTGTTTATTGGAGGTGAAATGGGTATCGGCAATACCACTTCCGCCGCCGCCCTGTCCTGTGCACAACTTGGCAAGGAGGCTCGAGAACTGGTCGGCAATGGCACTGGGATCGATGCAGCAGGATTGCTGAGGAAAACTGCCGCGGTGGATAGAGCTTTGCAACTGCACCATCAGTTCGTACATGAGCCTGTGGAATGTCTACGTCGGCTGGGTGGATTTGAAATCGCTGCATTAAGCGGCAGTTACATACGCTGTTCTCAATTGGGTATTCCGGTTCTCGTTGATGGTTTTATCTGTGGTGCAGCGGCATTGATAGCGATTAATATCAATGATACCGTCAAACCCTGGCTTATTTTTTCGCATCAATCTGCAGAACGGGGGCATCAAATATTACTGGAGTCCATGCAGGTGGAACCTGTATTAAAGCTGGATATGCGGCTCGGTGAAGGTAGTGGCGCTGCCATGGCATTACCGTTGATGAAACTGGCCTGTGCTTTACACAATAACATGGCCACGTTCGAACAGGCAGGCGTCAGCAGCAGTTAGAGATGGCAATAAAAGATTCCGTCACCACCATCGATCTGTTAAGGCATGGAGAATGTGAAGGCGGTGAAATATTTCGTGGCACTACTGACGTTGAGCTGAACAACAAAGGTTGGCTCAACATGCAAAGTGTCGTTGACCATCAACAGAAAGAAGGTTTCTGGGATCACGTTATCAGTTCCCCCCTGCTTCGTTGCCGTCTGTTCGCTGAACACTTGAATAAGAAATATAAACTTCCATTAAGCATAGAAGATAATTTTTGTGAAATGGATTTTGGTGACTGGGAAGGACAGAAAGTTCAGCATATATGGGCAAAGGACAAAGAAAAAGTAGAATCCATCTACAGTTCTCCCTGTACTTTTCAGCCGCCCAATGGTGAGTCTATGTCCAGGTTCAAAAAACGTGTGACCGACAGTGCCGATATGCTGATACAGGAATCCAGGGGTAAACATTTGCTGTTGATCCAGCATGGCGGCACTATGCGGATACTGCTGACCCATCTACTCTCCATACCCATGTCATCCATGACACGCTTTCATATTCCGTACGCATGCTTCAGTCGCGTACAGTTTCATCATTCCGGGCAGACGGATCATGTCAACCTGATTTTTCACAATATACCTTGTTAATCATATCCAGTCATTATCGGTGTATACTGCTGTGACGATGTATTTTTTATCATCATCTTGCGACTGTTGAATCAGGTGATTGTCATGCTTCGTCCATTTCTCATCGCACTTCAATTTCTAACCAGAATACCCCTGGCCCTGAATTCAACACCACGGGAAGGCGAAATGGGCCGTTCCCTGCTCTTCTATCCCCTGATCGGCCTGTTGATTGGTGTTTTACTGGTTATTACCGCCACATTAAGCCGAGACATCAACTTGTTCTTGTCCGCCGCTCTGGTTGTCACGGTCTGGGTCATCATCACCGGCGGTCTGCATCTCGATGGCCTTGCAGACACCGCAGATGCATGGATCGGCGGTATGGGGTCAAAAGCACAAACACTGAAAATCATGAAAGACCCGGCAAGCGGTCCCATGGGTGTGCTGAACCTTGTATTACTCATCCAGCTTAAAACCGCTGCTGTTTATACCCTGCTTTCTCTTTATCCCGTTTACTACCTGATAATTCCACCCGTGTTGGGGCGCGGCATGGCAATCTTATTACTGGCGACAATACCCTATGTTCGCGAGGCAGGTCTGGGCTACACACTTTCCAGAGAACTGAGTAAAGAAAAAATATGGCTGGTCAATATTGCATCGGGTTTGCTGCTTGTATTGGCGGCACCGGCCCTGGCCGTTTATCTTATTTTATTTTGTGCCGGTTTATTGCTGCTCTGGCGTCATCTGTTATTGAAACGTCTGGCGGGCTGTACAGGCGATACGGTCGGAGCATTGATAGAAATCACGGAAGTCAGTGTCCTGATAAATATTGTCCTGTTCTTTTATCTGCTCGGATTATAAAAAAACAGCTGTATCAGAATCCAGGCTGTCATTCACTGCATCAGCCAGGCGATCAATCTCCCGTTCCCGTAAACCCCGGTAATCAACAGTTTCTGGATCGTCCAGCCCGGCCCATTTCAGTAAAGCGACACAGGCTCCAGCCTCTTCGAACAGTCCATGCAGGTAGCAACCCATAATCTGTTCATCTTCTGAAACAGCGCCATCCTCTTTCCCCTCCAATCTTATCATTGGTCGCTTCAAGGCCCTGCCTTCCGTTATACCCGCGTGGATCTCATAGCCACTGACTGATGTATTATCCCTGATCAGGTAACCGGTGACACGATGAAGTTGCTTATGTGGTTTTAGAGTGGTTTTCATTTCCAGAAAGCCTAAAGCTTTACTGCAAGCACTTCTCCCTTCTATTCCATCCGGATCGGAGATTGTCATCCCCAGCATTTGATAGCCGCCGCAAATTCCCAGCACTTTCCCGCCATAACGCAGATGTTTTTGTATGGCCGCTGTCCAGTTGTGATGCTGCAACCATTGCA
>JAJRTU010000228.1 GCA_024278135.1 Gammaproteobacteria bacterium | reverse complement strand
GGTCATTACCACGAAGCCGAAGGCGAAATAGAATGGTGTGAACGCGGCCTGCTGGCCCGCATGCATCGCTACACGATCAAATCCCTGCGCAAGGAAATCCAGGCCGTCAGCGCGGCCGACTTCATGCGTTTTCTGTTTCACTGGCACGGCATGGCCACGCTGCGCCCGGAAGGCAGCGAAGCCCTGCTCGCCGCCATCGATCGCCTGCAAGGCTTCCCCATACCCGCCGCCGCCTGGGAACGGGACATCTTACCGACACGGATAAAGGGCTATCTGTCCACAGCACTGGATCAACTCTGCAGCAGCGGCCGTATCCTCTGGACGCGACTGTATAAACAAACGACCAACGAACACAACGGCAACAAGGCCAACCTGCTGCGCAACACGCCCATCGCCCTGATCGACCGTCAGGACGTCCATTACTGGCAGAGCCAACAGGACACAGCAAATGCAAACAAGGAAAACCTGTCTTCCTCTGCAAGTAAAATATTGGAGACACTGCAACAAAAAGGCGCCTGCTTTTTTGTCGACATCATCAAACACACAAGTCTGCTACGCACCCATTGCGAAGAAGCCCTGGCCGAACTCGCCGCAATGGGCCTGGTCACCTCCGACAGCTATGCCGGCCTGCGCGCATTGATCACGCCCAGCAACAAACGCCCGGGCTTCGGACGGCAACACCGACGAAGACGAGGCACAAGCACCGCCAGCAGCATCGATGATGCAGGCCGATGGTCCATTATCGAACAAGAGGAGAAGGACAACGAGGAAACAACAACCCGGAGCTGGATCAAGACCGACGAAGACGCACTGAACCATATCGCCTACACCTTATTAAAACGCTATGGCGTCGTGTTCAGAAAAGTACTGGAAAGAGAAAGCGCCCTGCCCCTCTGGCGCGAACTGCTTTATGTATACAGGCGCATGGAAGCGAGAGGCGAAATCCGTGGTGGGAGATTTGTTGAAGGCTTCAGTGGCGAGCAGTTTGCTTTGCCTGATGCGGTGGGGCTGCTGAGGAAACAACGTAATGATAAAATGACGTTGCCGACAATCGTCGTCTCAGCATGTGATCCGCTTAATCTTGTCGGTATTATCCTGCCTGGTGAACGTGTTCCTGCGCTGCATACTAATCGTATACTGTTTAAGAATGGGCTGGCTGTGGCAAAGCAGCTTAATGGTGATATTCAATACCTGCAAGAGGTTGATGACAATCAGCAATGGGAGATTAATAACCTGCTGACGAGAAAGTACAATCCTGCGGGTTTTATTCAAGCTAAATCGAATTATTCGAATTAGCTTTGATGAGCAAAGCGATATATTTTCTGATTTATGTGCAATGTTAGACCTGACCCCGCAGCCTTTGATTTCGTATCAGTACTATGTCCTATGTCCGTAAAAACTGTGCGTGCAAAACAAAAAAATATGGTGCAGGTAGCTAAAGAGGTTTACTTATGAAAAATATACTTTTTATCACAGCAGATCAATGGAGAGCCGATTGTTTGTCCTCGATGGATCACCCTTGTGTCAAAACCCCTAATTTGGACAAACTTGCAGAAGATGGAGTGCTTTTCAAAAATCACTTTGCACAGGCAGCACCCTGCGGACCAGCAAGAGCCAGTCTTTATACGGGAATGTATTTACAGAATCACCGCATAGTTCAAAACGGAACGCCTTTAGACGTCAGGCACACGAATATTGCACTGGAAGCTCGTAAAGCCGGATATGATCCCCTCCTGTTTGGATATACCGACATGAGCCCCGATCCACGTACCCGTGCGCCGGGAGATCCTGATTTAAAGTCTTATGAAGGAATCTTGCCGGGAATGACTCCGGTTGTCTTACTTGGTAGTGAATCACTTCCCTGGCTCATCTACCTGAAAGAAAAAGGCTATGAGACACCGCAGGGCCCATGGGAAATCCACCAACCGCTTGCAAACTATCCAAATCCTGAAAAACGAGGTCCCACTTTTGCTCCGACTCACTATAAAGCTGAAGACAGTCTCACTGCATTTCTGACTGATGAAGTTCTCAAACGTCTTTCCATCAAACAGACTCACCCCTGGTTTATCTATTTATCCTATCTACGTCCTCATCCGCCTTTCACTGCGCCAGAGCCTTACAATACCATGTATGATCTCCAAGGCATCCCTGTTCCAGTGAAGTCCGACACCTCCCAACTGGAAAGTCAACAGCATCCATGGCTATCTCATTATATAAATAATCAAACCCAGGCGCTCTGGTATGGTCATGATGCTAAAAATAATGTGAATCTAGAGGGAGATGATGTGCAACAAATCCGTGCGACTTATTATGGTTTGATATCTGAAGTAGATCATCAGATAGGCCGTCTGATAGATTATCTCAAAGAAAATGGGCTGTATGACAATACACTGATTATATTTACAACAGACCATGGAGAACAACTAGGAGATCACTGGCTGTTTGGCAAATCCGGTTATTTTGATCAATCATTTCACATTCCTCTCATTATTCGAGATCCCGAACCGGATGCCCATTCCGGCCAGGTGGTGGAAGATTTTACTGAATCGATTGATATATTCCCTACCATTTTAGATTGGATTCATCTGGAATGTCCTACACAATGTGATGGATGGTCACTGCTCTCTTATTGTAAAGGGCACAAACCAGAGGTGGTGAGGACAGAAGCGCATTGGGCGTATGATTTTCGTGATATAGAAAATCAGCATGTTCAACAAAAATTGGGCCTCAGAATGGATCAATGCACTTTAAATGTGATCCGCGATAAGCAGTTTAAATATGTCCACTTTACAGCGCTGCCTCCGCTATTATTTGACCTTGAAAAAGATCCAAATGAGTTGAATAATTGTGCAGGTGATTCTGAATATATTTCTATTGTTATGAAATATACTCAAGCGATGCTCTCATGGCGCATGCAAAATGATGAACGAATTCTCACCAATATATCGATTGGTCCCAGTGGGCTTGTAGAGAGAAAAGATCCAAAGCCATCCCATCGATTTTCTAATAATAAAGCCTGATCGTTTCTTGCTGGAGGGGACACTGATAAGTTAATAAGCTTATTTGATCCACCCTGGGTTTGTCGGAAACTCTCAAGGCAGCAGAATTCCTAAGCCCTTTGTTGAGCAAGCTCGTTTGCATCCGGGGACACTGATAAGATAATAAGATAAACACGTAGCTTATCAACTTATCAGTGTCCCCTTACCTTTACGACTTAAACGCTTGAGTTGTCGTTTGAAGGTATCGGAGTATTGAACCGTCACAGCTTATTCCGCGTCAATACCATCCCAAAGAGTATCAACAGGATTGACTCGACCCGCTTTCACGTCACGCCAACCTTCTCGGAAGGAGTCCGCTGTATTTGGCCACGGATCTTCTTCCTCTATCCCTTCGCGGAAGGAATGTATGAGCTTGAGCAATAGCGAACGGTATCGCTTTGGGGTTTGCTCGATTTCGGTATGTAGTTGTTGGGTAATATTGTCAGATTCGGTATTCATAGTGATAATTTTAGCAGAGTAAGGGGTCAGTAAGGGGTGTAACTCTCACTGGGATCATTACGCAGCCAATTTAACAGTATTTTCCGACAAAAAAATGTCTTGTCTATATACACCTTTGAGTAAATCCCACGCCTGGTTGAACTGTTCGCTTTTTAACAAAGAGCGGAAAG
>JAJRTU010000227.1 GCA_024278135.1 Gammaproteobacteria bacterium | reverse complement strand
TTTGTTCATGCGATAATTCCTCTAGTTGTCGTGCTCGGGATGAGCACGTAGGGGAATTATCCTTTAATGAATCATTCTGGATTAACGAACTATGTCTTCAACTTTCTGCCGCATAGCGGCTTCGTTCAACAAGCTAATCCACTCTTTTGTAACGTGTAACCGGGTCGCCAACTTAAGCCCTTCATTACTGCGAACTAAAATGTTGAAAAACGCATGATTTACGGCTTAGAATGCACTTTCCAATGATGGAAACCTTACTTTAAGGATGAACAAGCATGCCAAGAGCCAATCGTCACTTCCTGCCAGGTCACATCTGGCACATTACCCACCGCTGCCATAAAAAAGAATTTCTACTGAAATTTACCAAAGACCGTCAACGCTGGTTGCACTGGTTATTTGAAGCGAAAAAGCGTTACGGATTGTGTGTCCTGAATTACGTCGTGACATCCAACCATATCCACCTGCTGGTGAAAGACACGAAAGAACTCGTCATACCGGAAAGTATCCAGTTGATTGCCGGGCGCACGGGACAGGAATATAACAAACGTAAAGCGCGCCGAGGTGCCTATTGGGAAGATCGTTACCATGCCACGGCAGTGGATGCCGATACCCATTTCCTGAAATGTCTCATCTATATTGATATGAATATGATCAGGGCTGGCGTTGTCAAACACCCTGATGAATGGATACATGGCGGATACCGGGAAATACAATCTCCGCCGAAACGGTACCGGATTATTGATCTGGACGCGTTGATGCAATTGCTTCACGTGGCATCACTCCCCGAACTCCAACACCGGTATCGACAATGGCTTGAAGAAGCGTTGCAGCTCAATCGACCAGGCAGGGAAGAAAGATGGACACAAAGCATTGCGGTTGGCAGCGCATCCTACATAGAGCGAGTCAAAAAATCCCTGGGTAAAAAAGGAGATGTGAAGAAGGTAATTGAGCACGAAGACGGCTATTCAATCAGGGAAGGGAGAATATCTTACCGCCCCCATTTCGATATCAAAATGAGCCGTTTAAGAGCGAAAAATACCATACCATGGGATATTATGTAATATAAAATCAAATACTTACATAGGATTACATCGGTCCGACCCTGTTCTCCCTACTCGAATTTACCTGCTATATTTTTCATGCCATTAAAAACGGGATCGGCAATATCCTCGGGAAAGTCTGCTGGAAGATATGTAGAAACGTGATCGATAACACGATCAATATTACTGATGGTTTGTTCAATAATTTGCTCCATGTCTGAACCAGGGAAATCGAGTTTTTTAGCTTGATTGAACCAGTGCCGGGGCAGCATCTCGTGCCAGTGATAATGTATGTTTTTACTATGCAGTGCCATCGCCATTTTTAAATCGCGATACTCAATCTCCCTTTTCTCTGCGAGCGGATAAGCAGACAGGACATCATAAACAGGCGTCAACTCGAATCGTCCACCCGCTTTTAAAAATATACTGATATTTTTGGCATGACCATCAATCGCACCCAGAATCCAGAACAGAAAAACAGTGCGCATGAATTGCCTGCGGTCTTCCTCGGGCTGCAGTGATGATTTGAGCTTTTCCATGATCATTGCCATCCCCGGACCGCCATCACTTTCATATTTCAAGGCCGCGGCAAACTCATTTGCCTGGCACATGTCCTCCACCGGCTGACGAATAATCCAGCTTTTGTCTTCAGCCAATACCCGGTCAAATCGTTCAACAACGAGTACTTTCATCTCTTCAAAATGCCTGATATTGACAACAGGAACGGGCAAACCAAAGCCCCGCATAATTTCCATGCAAAGCCATTCGTTTTCGACACTGTCTGACAAATCAAATTCGCTGTGATCTATCTTGCCGATGGGTAGCTTGAAAATATGCGTTGTCGGCGTTGACCCGAGCGGGCATTGCCAGGCATCATCATGCCAAAGCAAGGCGGTTTTTTCCTGCGCACCGGCAAGTGAAATCCTGAATTCAAGTTCTCTCGACATCCCCAACGGCATTGTCCTGTAGTTTCTCAGCACATCAGCGATGTCCGTATCAGCAAGGGGGACACCGTCAATTTTTTTCACATCGACGTCGGTTCGCTCTGCCACAAGCTGAAGCGCGCCAACGCAATCCCTGCCGATAAAGGAAAGCAAATTGAAAGGCCGGTTTGTTTTAACACCGAAGCGTGTCTGGAGACGTGACCTTATGGCCGTGCTGTCCGGCAACAGATTGTCGAAGTAGTTATGTACCCTGTCCCCTTTGTGTATCTTGTCCGTGAGCGGCAGCGAAAGGGAAATCGGTATTGCCCCTTTTTGTTCAAGCCAGGCATCGCAATAAAAAAACTCCTGCGCACCGCCTCGGCGCTGAATATACTCGCCAACTTCATAGCCATTCATGTAAACAAACAACGAGGCCATTACCACAGTGCCTCCTCATTTACCCTGCTCCGCCTCGGATGCAATTCCATTTCCAGGCCAAGTGCTGACATATATCTGAATACCGATCCAAGCTGCACACCGGCACGCCCCGATTCGATGTTGGAGACGGTTTTCTGCGGCAGGTTGAATTTCCTGCCGGCTTCACTCTGCGACAAGGCAAGATCTTTTCGGTAACGTCGCAGGACCTGACCCAGAGTTTCAGGGGAAGTAATGGGGATCATAGTTGCCTCACTGTCATAGACTGAGTATTTAATAATATAACCGTAAAGGTATAAATAATAATTATAACTATAAAGTTATAACAATCAAATATTACCACATAGTTATAAAGTTATGATCGTCGATGACACTGCAATCGGCCTTGTTGGGACGAGACCTGGCCGAAATTCGGGGACATGCCTGAGGCGTGGGCGAACCAAAAGCGTGACAACCGCCCTTGCCGCGCAGATCCACAT
>JAJRTU010000226.1 GCA_024278135.1 Gammaproteobacteria bacterium | reverse complement strand
CAGGGCCGGATCAGGCGTCCATAAGCGGTAGTCGGCAGCGACGTGAAACAAATAATCGCATGTTGATACGGCCCGCTGCAGTGAGGCGGAGTCGGTCAGATCGCCTTCCACGAGTTCCAGTGACAGGTCGGCCAGGTTCTTGCGGTTGCTCCCCGGTCTGACCAGGGCCCGTACCTCGTGACCTTCATCAAGTAAAAGCCTGAGTACCGCCGAGCCGACAAAGCCGTTGGCGCCGGTGATTAGCGTCTTCATTTCAGCGGGTGTTCCTTTAAAGCAAGAAACTCTTTCAGCACCCAAAGTGCGAACAGCGGCGCGCCGATGCCGGCCAGGACAAGAAAGGGGAGCAACTGATCCAACAGGGTGACGAGGGGCAGTAGATACAGGACATCTTCGGCTTCCAGCCCGCCGGTGTTGGGTTGTCTGGCCGCGGCCTTGCCCACCTGATTTTCAATAATGAGACGCATCTGAAAGATGGCGGCGACGGCAAGGCCTGCCAATATACCCATGGGCAGGGCATACGCGCCGAGGGTACTGGCCGTCAGGCCGATACCAATGCTGACGAACAACAGGACATTGACAATCGCATCTGCCGCCAGATCAAGATAGTGACCAAACTTGCTCATCTTGCCGGTCAGACGGGCCAGCTCGCCATCCGTGTGATCAAGAAAGTTGGACAGGGCGAAGCAGGCGGCACCAATATTCGTCCAGACATAGTCGCCCTGGGCCAGGGCAATACAGGCAAGCACGCCGACCAGCAGCCTCAGACAGGTAAGATGATTGGGGCTGACGAAACTGTCCCGCAGGGGATAGATCAGCCGATAGGCCAGACGCGCGTCCCAGGGTTTATTGTCCGGCAAGATTATTCCTCGCCGGGAAGCTGATTGACAAGCAGACTGGGCAATATCAGCAACATACTAATCAGTGTCATGGCCACGCCGATGGTGAGTAATTTTCCCATGCTTGCCGTACCCAGTTGTGGTGAGAAAGCGAGGTTGCCGATGCTGCCCATTGTGGTCATCGCGCTGACAATGACGGCACGGGCCGAGCTGGTACCAAGCAAACTGTTGTCTGTGGGCATGGCGGTGCGAAAGCGATGCAGGATGTGAATGCCGCTGTCGACGCCGATACCCAGTATCAGCGGCAGGGCAATCACATTGGCGAAGTTCAGCGGGATACCCAATATGACACTCAGACCGCCGGTGAAAATGGCCGCTGTCAACAATGAGGCGAGAATATAAAGGGTATCGCGCTTGTGTACCAGTAACACCAGCAGGAACAGCGTGATCATCAGCAGGGCATAGGAGAATGCCTGTTGAAAGGCCTTGATGACGGCATCGCTGGCTTCGATATTGATAACAGGCGAGCCGACCACGCGCGGGTCGGCAGCCTGCAACTGCTCAACGAAGCGTCGCATGGCGTCATTATCCTGAATATTTTCCCGTGGATAGATTTCAATCAGGTAGCGATCCCCTTGCGCGTTATACCATCGTTGCAACAGTTGTGGCGGCAGGTTTTCTTCCGTGATGTAATCCGCGTCAAGCGATGCCGACAGCGTTTCCAGTCGCCCGGGCAGAGAGTCCAGCAGGCTTCTTTCGAAGCGGGACATTTGTTTGGCCAACACATCACTGTTCTCATTTTTGCCGGCATCCACAAAGCTGCTGAGATTTTGCTGTAATTCCAGCAACAGCGGTTCTGATCGAGTCAGCGGCGAGTTCTGCAGCTTTTCAGAGAAGCGCTCCAGTATCTGCAGCCGTTGCTGGTCATTGAGCCGGCTGTTCTGTGGTTCAGCTGTTAGATCCCCCAGTAAAAAACTCATTTCTTCAATAATGGCCAGCTTGTCATCCTGATCTTCCGGAATAAAATCAGCCAGCCACAGCAGTTTGTCCACCAGTGGCAATTGTTGCAGCTTGTCAATGATAGTCAGCGCCTCCTGCTTGCCGTTGCCGAGGATAATCCCGGTCCACGGCGAGGTATCGCTTTCGGCGAGTAAGTCCTGGTAGGTCTGTACCGATTCGTTACTCTGGTCCTGCAGGTTCAGTGTGTTGTAGTCAAAACGTATCTGGGTGGCGAAGCCGAGTAACACGATCACGGCGACCAGGGCGATGAGTTTTATTTTACGTGACTGGGTGAAGGGCAAGACGAACAGCCAGGAAAAACGCCGGCCGAATGTTCCTGTCTGTTGTTTATCGGCCATCGGCATCAGCTTCAGCAGGGCCGGTAACAGTGTCAGCGTCACGATCAGACTGATAAACATGCCACCCCCCGATATCCAGCCCAGTTCGGCCACACCATCGTAGTCGGTGGGCATGAAGGCAAAAAAGCCGGTGGCGGTGGTGGCCGCGCAAAGGAAAAGCGAGCTGCCGACATTAATGGATGATTCCCTGATGGCGTTGACGTTGTCCAGACCCTCAAAGCGTAACTCGCGATAGCGTAGACAGTAGTGGATGGCAAAGTCGACGCCAAGCCCGATGTAAAGTACGGCAAAAGCCACCGATATCAGATTTAATTTGCCGACCGTCAGCGTGGCGAAAGCGGCAGTCAGTATCAGGCCGAATACCAGCGTAATCAGGGTTGCCACAACCAGTCTGAATGAGCCCAGGCCGACCATCATGATGATGGACACCAGCGTAAAGGCCATGACCATGGCGATTTCAGTACCGCGGGTCACGCTGAGCAGGTCTTCATGGGCCAGCGCGGCGCTGCCGGTGAGCCTGACTTTGGCGCCGATATTTTCTTCTATTCTCAGTTCACGAGTTAATTGTTTGAGCCTTTGCATGTGGCTGGCGGCAGGTAACAGACTGCTGTAATCAAGCCGGGGTTGCAGGATGATGAATTCGCGATAGGGCGCTTTGCTGTCCTCATCCCCACTCATTAGTTTGTGCCAGGAGACCCGGTATGCCTCCTGATGACGTGTGGCAGTGATCGCTTCATTGATTTGCGTCAGCAATAATTCAAGATCGATGTCTTCACCTTTTTCCCTGGCATCAATAGCATCCTCAAGCATGGCAAACAGGCCACGCAGGGTTTGATCCTGGGTCAATCTGCCGAGAAAGGGCTGGATGGTGGCGAGGTTGTCAGCAAGATCCTGCAGTTCATCCACGTCCAGAAACAGCAGGGCGGACTCTTTAAAAATAGACAGGGCATTGGGGTAGTAAACAGACTTGAACAGTGTTGTCTCCGGCAACAGGTTTTGATAAAGCAGATCGGCGGCATCCAGGGCCTGATCCGGCGTATTCGCCTCAACGACAACAAGGATGTTATCGGTATATTGCGGAAAGTTTTTTTCATACTCCAGATCCAGTTGTCGCCAGGCCAGATCCGCCGACAGCATGTCCTTGGTATCGGTATTCATACCCAGGTTGTTTTTTGTGTAGTTCAGGGCCAGAACGGCCAGCAAGATAGAAAAAAGCAGTACCGGGATATTGAAACGCTGTACCAGATCGATCCAGTTTTTCATATATTGCAAGGCCGTGTTTCTCAGTTGTTTCATAGGGAGTCTGATTGTTGTCTACACTCTACATACTGAAAGTGTATTGTTTATTTGTGTCCGGTTTACTCTCGGGTAAGTGAAAATCGCTTCAGCATAATTAATTCTGTTAATTTCACAACAGATATCGCAGCAGAGCTTCCCGGGATATGACAAGTTTAGGGCTGTTAGTTCGGTGAAAATATCAGGTCGGCATGTTGACCCATCCAGCGCATACTGTGGCTGGCGGCCCTGAAGGCCCGGCCGAGTTGTAACAGTTCCCGAATCAACACAGGCCGCAACAGTACTTTGGCGAGTAAAGCCGGGACCTGAACCTGACCAAAAGCATCGGTGCCGGCGAGCACGCTGCCAGGGATGGCCATGTCTGCCGCATCGACAATGACCCGTACAGTCAAGGCCGGTAGAGCGTGATGGCGGGCAGTGGCTGTAATCAGGGCACTTTCCATATCAACGGCCAGCGCGGCAGTTTGCTCGTGCAGGGCGTGCTTGTCTGCGATACCTGCGATCACGGTGTCGCTACCTGCGATATTGCCGTCGTATACGCGGGCAGGGCCCTGGCGTAATTGTTGAACGGTTTTATCCCGCCAGGATGAAGACAGCGACAGCATCTCGCCACTGCTGTCAATAATGTTCTCCGGGATGATGATGTCACCGGCTTTCAGTCCGGTATCAAGCGCGCCGGCCGTACCAAAGCTGATCAAAGCGTCCCCACCTTCGGACAATAATGCGTTGGTGGCGGCAT
>JAJRTU010000225.1 GCA_024278135.1 Gammaproteobacteria bacterium | reverse complement strand
TTACCAGCTTTTTGACATCCTCAAGGGTGATATATTTACTTCTTTCTGTATCGTAGAGCCGACGGTTTGGATACTTCTTGATTATGCGTATATCAGTCATAAAAGTAATTAACCTGTCATTAAGGATTAAGTGAATAAACCTGCTTGCGTGCTCATGAATTGAAAGATATTTGAGATGGCCATTTAAATATCTTCACCTAGTGTATGTACTGCCCGCCATTAATCGCAATATCAGCGCCGGTAATGAAACCGGCCTGTCTTGAACAAAGAAAATCAACCAGCGAAGCCACCTCTTCCGCTTCGCCCAGTCTCGCTGCCGGGATGTCAGCGACGATGCGGTCGGCTTTGGCGGCAGGTATCTTTTCCATTTCCGCTATCCGGATATGCCCCGGGGACACTGTGTTGACGGTGACGCCCTTTCTGGCAAGTTCCTGCGCAAGAGCCATGGTGAAACCATGCATGCCGGCCTTGGAAGCGGCAAAGGCGCTTTGCCCGGCCTCGCCTTTCCTGCCATACATGGATGAGATATTGATGATACGTCCGAAGCCACGCTCAGTCATGCCTTCACTGATTAGACGACAAAGATTGTAGACGCTGTCGAGATTGACCGTCATCGCGTCGGCCCATTGCTTTTCGGACATCCTGTTGAAATTGCTGTTAACAACAAATTCGGAATTATTGATGACGATGTCAATGCTGCCAAGGTCGGTTTCAATTTTCTGAATGAGTTTTTTACAGCTCTCAAAATCAGTGATGTCAGCATGGTATATTCTGACGTTCAGCCCGGTTTTTTTAAAATAAGCTCTGGTGTTGTTTAGGTCAGCCTTGTTCCGGGCCAGACCGACAACTCGCGCACCGGATTCAGCCAGCTGTACACATATCGCCTTGCCGATATCATTACTGCCATCGGCCACCAGGCTGATTTTGTTTTCAAGGTCAATCTTCATTTTTTCTTTCTCAATAGCCTGTTTGGTATTTATCCGATTTCCCGGATCTCAGCTGTTCAGCCGGTTTTCGCTGCACTGCACAAATTTGATGTTGCATGGTAGCAAAATCTTTACAGCGAAACCAGTTTGTATGAGAATTTTTGTTATCGTTACAGCGTAATTTATAACATATTGATAAATAAAGAATAAATACCTTCCTGTTGGAAGCGATTGGGTGAAAATCAAAAATGGATAGAACGTTTATCGACAGCCAGGGCAGCTTCGTGGAGGGCTTCGGCCAAAGTGGGGTGAGCATGTATTGTCCTGGCAATATCCTCGGAACTGCCGTCAAATTCCACTGCCACCACCGCTTCGCTGATAAGTTCAGAGGCATTGGGCCCGAGAATATGCACGCCGAGGATGCGGTCAGTATGGGCATCGCTGATCATCTTGATTCTGCCGTCCACCTCGCCCATCGCCCGGGCCCTGCCGCTGGCTGCGATAGGGAAACTGCCGACCCGGTAGTCAACACCTTCGGCTTTAAGTTCATGTTCGGTCTTGCCCACCCAGGCGATTTCAGGCCAGGTATAGATCACCCAGGGAATGGCATCGTAATTGATATGTCCGGGCTTGCCTGCAATACGTTCGGCGACAGCGACACCTTCTTCAGAGGCCTTATGCGCCAGCATGGGACCGCGCACTACATCACCGATGGCATATACATTGGGTAAGGTGGTGCAGCAAAGCCCATCAACTTCAATAAAACCACGTTGATCCAGTTCAATGCCCACTTCCCTTGCTCCCAGCCCCTGCGTGTTGGGTTTGCGACCGACAGCCACGATGAGTTTATCGACAACGATTTGCTGTTTGGCCTCGTCCTGTTCGTAGGTGATGGTGACTTCGCGGTTATTGCAACCGGTGCCGGTCACTTTGGCGCCCAGTCGGATATCAAGCCCCTGTTTCCTCAGCAATTTCTCTGCTTCATTTGCCAGTTGTCTGTCTACAGGTGCGAGGAAGTCGTCCAGGGCTTCCAGCACCACGACTTCAGCGCCGAGGCGATTCCAGACACTGCCCAGTTCCAGGCCAATGACGCCCGCACCGATCACGCCTAATCGTCGAGGCACGTCGGTAAAAGCCAGCGCACCGGTGGAGTCGACAATGAGATTATCATCCACCTGAGCGGGCGGTATCGTCATCGGTACCGATCCTGTTGCGATGATAATGTGTTTTGCCGTAACCGGGAAGGCATCGCCCCCGTCTTCACCCACCGGCCTTACTTCAATTTGATTCTCCGAGATAAAACGCCCGTGGCCTTTCAGCCATTCAATCTTGTTTTTTCGGAAAAGTCCGGCGATGCCCTGGGTCAGGGTCTGGACAATACTTTTTTTGCGTTCAATCATACGATGCACATCCATCGCAACACCGGCTACATTGATACCATGTTCTTTCGCTTCGTGCTTGATGAAACTGAAGTGATGAGAAGAATCGAGCAGGGCCTTGGACGGTATACAGCCTACATTCAGACAGGTACCACCCAACACGGGCTGATTATCATCATTTAACCAGCTTTCCACACAGGCTGTACTCAGGCCCAGTTGTGCGCAACGTATAGCGGCAACATACCCGCCGGGTCCACCACCGATAACAACAACATCAAAACTTTTCATATCATGTGCTCTCTTGTTTCACCTGACGGCTCACAGGTACATGCCGTGTAAACAGCATTGTTCAAAGCAAATACAATGGTGCCCGCAGCCATGTCGGACAGATTTATATCTGCAACAGTAATCTGGCGGGATCTTCAATTTGTTCCTTTATCGAGACCAGGAATTGCACGGCTTCACGCCCGTCAATAATTCGGTGATCATAGGAAAGAGCTAGATACATCATCGGTCGGATTACTACCTGTCCATTTTCCGCCACCGGCCGATCCTGAATTTTATGCATACCCAGGATGGCACTTTGCGGCGGGTTGATGATGGGAGTGGACAGCAGGGAACCAAAAAC
>JAJRTU010000224.1 GCA_024278135.1 Gammaproteobacteria bacterium | reverse complement strand
GTTTGACGTTTCTCAATGGATCTGTCTTACGTGAGGCGCCGTGTACGGAGCCGTACGCACGGTTCTGTGGGCAGACGGGAGCTGCGGCTCCCTCTGACCCGATCAGCGTAATGCACAAAACAAAGGACGCTTTTTGGGTCAGCTGCAACGCCTGGTTATGCCATTTTTTGTACATGTTTAAAATCCAGGATGGCTTCAATTTCCTTTTTTTCTGTATTTTGAGTTTTATATAACTCCCACCTCATTTGCAAATTTAGCCAGAAATCAGGCGATACACCAAAAAACTTACCCAGCCGTAAAGCAGTACTTGGAGTTACCCCCCGCTTTTTATTGACTAACTCGTTAATGCGTTGATAAGGAACATGAACCGCCTCCGCAAGCTCACGTTGGGTTATGTTCATGGGAACAAGAAATTCTTCTCGTAGCATTTCCCCTGGATGGGTTGGTTCTCTATGGGTTGGAATTCTCATCATATTTTACCCTTACTTAATGATAATCTGTTATTTCCACATTTGCTGGGCCTAATTCTTCCCAAGTGAAACAAATTCGATATTGCTCATTGATGCGAATACTGTAAGAATCCACTCGGTCTCCAGAAAGGCTTTCCAGCCGATTTCCCGGAGGAACTTTCAATTCTTCCAAGGACTTAATTGAATCTAGTTGATCCAATTTCCTTGCTGCAATACGCCACAGGGTTTGCGGGCAAACCCTTCGTGCTACTTTTGAATTGATACCGTTAAATATATCTTCAGTAGCTTTATCTTTGAACGATACGATCATATACACATGATAGCACGGACCCCGTGTTATTCAAGGCGAAATGGTTCTCAGGCTAGGGCGCCGAGTAGCCAGGGGCTGTCACCAGCCCCAAGCCCTCTAAGAACTGCCCGTGCCAGTTTCCAAGCAAGCAGCTCAAGCCCTTCAAAGGCCCTTTTACAGACCCGGCAGTGTCTCCAATAAATGTGTCATTAAACATCAGACCATACGCTCGATAGCGGGGACTGCCAAGAACCTGCGATCCTTCTTTCGACGTAACCATTGACGGTTACGTCGTTGCTTGAAATATTCAGCATAGACCGGATCATAGGGATGTGCAGTACCCAGAATCTTAACCTGTCGTATGATCGGCAAATCCGCCACCTTGAACAATCGAATCGGCTTTACCTTACCTGCTTTGATTGTCGATACCGTAAATTGCCACCGCGTGCCCCAGCGTTTGATGTATTTGCGCTTACACCAGGCCAGGGTTTTGTTACGATGACGCCTCAGCATCCAGTTGCGGAGCAGTTGGTAAACTTGCCGGTCTATTTCGCTAAAGGTCTTTTTCGAGACGACATGGCGATAAAAATTCGCAAAGCCACGCAGGCGACTGTTCAGACCTCGAAGAAACCGGTCAGCTGAAACCGACAGGTTGCTTTTGATGTAATCCCGGATGCGTTCCATAAAGCTGGACACTTTATCCCGTGAGGGTTTGATGAGCAGCTTTTGGCCGTACTTGCGTACGTTGAATCCCAGAAAATCAAAGCCTTCTTCGATATGTCGCAGATGGGTTTTGTCCTCATTAAGACGCAACCCTCTGCGCCCGAGAAAGGTCTCCACCTGTGGTTTGACTTCTTCCATCAGAATTTCCGGGGTCGCCCCGGTAATGATGAAGTCATCCGCATAGCGAATTACATTAATACAGGCGCCCCGTCGTGCGACAGTCTTCTGTAACATCGTCTCTAAACGGTTAAGCGCCATGTTTGCAATCACTGGGCTGATAATACCGCCCTGTGGCGTTCCTTTTTCGGTTTGCCTGAACACACCTTGGTCGATATAGCCCGATTTCAACCATTGCCTGAGTATCCGCTTATCCATTCGGCTATGCTGGATAAGCCAGTCATGGTCAATCTCGTCAAAGCAGGCTTTTATATCCGCCTCCAGTATCCATTGCGGTGAGACTTTCTTTGCCAGGCAATTAAAGCACTGCGCAATGGCATCGGCGACTGAGCGCTTTTCCCGGAACCCGTAGGAGTTCGCATCGGCCTGTGATTCCGCTATCGGGGTCAGGGCCAGGGCATAGAGTGCCTGCATGGCTCTGTCCTTCATGGTCGGAATCCCCAGCGGGCGTTGTTTGCCGTTGGATTTGGGTATGTAGATCCGCCTCAGCGGCAACGCTTGATAGCCCCGTTGCCGCAACGCGTTGACGGCGTTTACCTTCTGCTTCGGTGTTTTCCAGAGTACCCGGTCAACACCCGCCGTGTTTTTGCCTTTATTGGTCACGACTCGTCTTACCGCCCATAATTTGGCGTAATACGAGCGCGTCAGAAGTCGGCTCAAGGCGGCGACCTTGTGCCAGCGTTCCTCCGCCACTGCCTTTGCGATACGCACTTGCAGCCGATGGACAAACTTGTACACGACTGTCCAGTCTATGCTGGCCCAGCTGCCCATGTTTGCAGAAGGGGCACCAGTGGCTAATGCCACCGTCATCTGCGGTTCCTTCTCATGATCGGTTCTCCAAACTCTTTCGCAAAGAAGCACCTGATGGACGTGGGCGCACTTTCGTGCCGGATACTGTTTCAATCCGTATCCGTCTCATTACAAAACGGCCTTCGCTTTTTCCATCCTCCCAAACCCGCCTACCTGTCGGCTCGCTTCACAGCTCGCTTTCCTGCACCACCATAATCCGGGGCAGGAGATAGTCGGGGTTTCCACGTTCCACATAAATACCACTTTGAGCAACTTAGGTTCTGCCCGTCCACCGGTGGCGCAACATCTACGAAGGAGGACGTTAGAACCTCCTTACTTGACCACGTACCTTTTGGTAAAAAGCCTGTCAGCATCTTTGGCTTCTTCTCGTTGACGGCAGTGCAGCAGTTCACATGATTGTTAACCTTATTGCTCTATCCTAGCTCCCTACCGCCATCGATGCTGACAGAGTTGAGCTTGCCTCACGGGTCGCTCTCCAAGAACCAAAGTTCTTCGGGCTTCATTACAAGACGCTTCATACCCAACAGAGCAGCCCCCCGAAACGCATGGCCTTGGTGGATATCGGTGGTAGAACACCGGGTTGTGTATTAAACTTCAGTACCTCCTTTTACACTAATCACAACAAATATTTATGCAACTTCGTGTCGCAAATAACGATCAAGCTGCTGGATTACCAGAGCCATTGGCAACGACTTGAAGCGAGTGACAATGTGTTTGCCCTGATTGTGGTGGCGCACCTGAAAACCAGCGAGACACGCCATGCGCCGGATCAACGGCTGTACTGGAAATTTAACCTTGTAAAACGTCTTTACACAAAAGGTTTTCAGCGAGAAGATGTGCTGGAGTTATTTCGTTTTATCGACTGGCTTTTCGCGCTGCCAGCAGCTTTAGAAGCACAATTTCAACAACAGTTAATTCATTGTATTTGTATCGGAATTTCAATGTTTACCGAGTCAATAGGCTCCAAATCTGGCTGAATACGATTTTTACCATTTGAATTTCGTCTGTCCTTGCTGATCAAGTGTAATGGGAGACCATTCGACTTCCT
>JAJRTU010000001.1 GCA_024278135.1 Gammaproteobacteria bacterium | reverse complement strand
GTACCGTAAGACCTTGCTCCGGAACCTTCCGAGCCGGACGCGTCGGCAACACCCGTCGAACTTTTATCTTCGACCGTAGCAGAGGACGGTTTGTCCGGCGTAGTGGTACAGGCCGTAAACAGACCCAGTATTAATACGATAAAGACGCTTTTGTACGTCATACAGATATCTCCTTCATTTATTTGTTGAAAGCATAGCACTCATCAAGAACGGAGTTGAGTCTTTATGATCCCGTGATGCCCCGTCACCTACCTGGAAACGGGCCCCAGGCGGGTTCCCTTACCTCACCGTCCTGCAATGCCAGACGTTGATGGACACTGCCATCGACCGATACCGCCGCCAACTCGGTCCCACGGTAAACCGTGGTCGCATACATAATCATGCTGCCATTTGGTGAAAAACTGGGTGATTCGTCAAGCCGGGTTTCCGTCAGTACGTTCAGAAAACTACTCTCCAGATCCAGAAGGGCGATGCGATAGCGTTTATTTTGAACGTGGATCATCACCATGCTGCTGCCATCCGGCGAATATCGGGGACGAGCATTGTAGGGACCATTAAAGGTCAGACGCCGGGCACGCTTGTCGGGCAGGGTGATTTCATAGATTTGTGGTCCACCACCGCGATCCGAGGTGAATGCCAGCTTTTTACCATCCGGGGACCAGCTGGGCTCGGTATCAATGGCGCGGTTATGCGTCACCTGTTGCAGGGTGTTGCTGGATAAATGCAGGATATAGATTTCCGGATCGCCACTCTTCGACAGCGTCATCGCAAGACGACTGCCGTCCGGCGACCAGGCCGGGGCACTGTTGATGCCCGGACTCGATGCAACCCGGCGGCGCTGCCCGCTCAGAATATCCTGCACATAAATGGCCGACGTTCGTTTTTCAAATGACACATAGGCCAGCTTTCTACCATCCGGCGACCAGGCCGGTGACATCAGGGGTTCCGATGACTCCAGTAATATTTGTGGGTTGTAACCATCCGCATCGGCGAGTTGCAGGCTGTACAATCTCTTGTTGTCCTGCAGGCGCTTGACCGTGACGTAGGCAATCCGGGTATTGAAGGCGCCGCGAATACCGGTCAGTTTTTCGTAAATGATATCGCTGATCTGATGTGCTGTACGGCGCAGCTGTGCATGACTGGAGGGAATGCGAAAACCGGTCAGTTGCGTGCCCTTGTAAATATCAATTAAACGAAATTCAATGTCGAAATCGCCGGCATCATTCTGGATGATGTTGCCCAGCACCAGATTCTCCATGCCCAGCAGACGCCAGTCTTTAAAATTCACCTGCTGCATTTGTGTTGGTTTTTGTGGCATATCCACTTCCGACATCGGGGCAAAACGACCGCTGCGTGCCAGATCATTGGCGATAATGGCGGTCAGATCGATGGGCGGCATGCTGGCGGACTGTGACCAGCCAAAGGGCAGGATCGCAATCGGCAAACTGTTCTCAATCCCCTTATCGATGACGATCTCCAGCTCCTCATCAGCAAAAACACTGAAAAACAAGCCCGTCAGGCAAATCAAAACAATATTTCTCACCACATTCATACCTGCTTCAGTCTCCCTAGTTTTCCGGTTTGAATCGAAATGTAAATTGCCGCAATCTCAGGCGTTCAAAAATGGCGACATCATCGGGTATCGGTAAAGGCGACGCCTTTTGCACAGCCACCAGCGCCCGTCGATCGAAAATATCGCTGCCGCTGGATTTACTCAGCGTCACGCTGATCACTTCGCCACCCGGCACCAGGCGCACCGATAATACGCATTCCAGTCCCTTAGGCAATCCACTTTTGTTAAAGTTGCTGACGACGCTGCGTTTAATGTTGGCAACAATGTTCTGCAACAACTGTTGATCCCGGCGTTGCTGGGCCACTTCCTGCTGACGCTGCTCTTCCGCCAGTTCCTGTTGCAGGCGAGCTTCCTCCAGCTTTCGCTGTTTCTCCTGTTCGCGTTTGCGTCGACGTTCCTGTTCCACCTTAAGCGCCAACGCCTCCTGCTTCTTCCGCTCTGCTTCTGCTTTACGCCTTTTTTCTTCTTCGTTTTTGCGACTCTTTTCTATCGCCTCCTTTTCTTTTTTCAGGCGGGCAATTTTTTTCTGTTCCTCCTGCCGCTTTTTCTTTTCTTCACGTTTTTTCTTTTTCAGCTCAGCCAGTTTCTTTTCTTCATTCTTACGCTTCTTTTTTGCTTTCGCCGTTTTGCTTTCCAGTTCTTTTAACTTGCGTTCCAGTTGTTTTTGTTTCTTAAGCTCTTTCGCGATTTTTTCCTGTTCAATATCCTGCAAGCGTTTTAACTCTTTTTCCACCTGCTTTTTATCCACCGCTACCGCCTTGACGATATTGACCGGCTGTACCGGTTTAGCCACCTGCCTGACCGTGGTATCCACGCTGAACAACAGCAATATAATGAGCAGGCCATGCAACAGCAGCGACAAAAAGAACGAGCGCACAAAAGTCCAGTCTACATCCATGTTGCCGGCTATTGCTCCAGTGGCTCGGTAACCAGGCCAACGCCTTCTACACCCGCTCCCTGCAGCAGGGCCATCAACTCTACCACTCTCCCATAGGACACACTGTGATCGCCCTTGACGTATACCGGAATGTTCGGCTGGTATCGAAGCAGGGCATTGACACGGTTCGCCAGTATCGCTGCTGTCACCGGTTTATCCTGGTCATCGCCATAATTGATATAAAAGTCACCACTGTCATCGACGCTGATGATCACCGGTTCCTTGTCCGTTGATGGCATCGGCTGCGAGGGGACCTGGGGCAGATCCACCTTCACGCCCTGACTTAACAGGGGCGCTGTAATCATAAAAATAATCAGCAACACCAGCATCACGTCAATGTAAGGGACAACATTGATCTCTGACATGGGTCGTTTGCGTATGCGTTGTCGCATGTCCCGGTACTAACTATGAATGTGCATGACGCAGCAGGATGGAAGCAAATTCTTCCGAAAATGTATCATAACGATTGATCAGGCGTTCCACATCATTGGAAAAGCGATTAAAAGCGATGACGGCCGGGATAGCGGCAAACAGACCCATCGCTGTCGCCACCAGGGCCTCGGCGATGCCGGGCGCCACCATGGCGATGGTGGCTTGCTGCACGTTACCCAACGCACGAAAGCTGTTCATGATGCCCCACACCGTTCCAAACAGACCGACATAAGGACTGGTTGAGCCTACTGTGGCAAGAAAAGACAAACTGGTTTCCAGTGTCTCCACTTCCTTGTTCAGCACGACGCGCATGGAACGCTGTGCACCCGCCAGCACCGCGTCCGGATCGATGCCGTCCTGCTTGTGCAGTCGGGCAAACTCCCTGAACCCGGCTTCGAAAATTTTCTCCATACCGGTAGGTTCATAGCGTTTTGCACTGACCTTTGTATAGAGCGGGGTTAAATCCTCCAGTGACCAGAACTGATCCTCAAACGCATCTGCCTCCCTGCGGGCTCGACTCAGGGCGACTCGCTTGTGGAAAATCATGGCCCAGGAGACAACGGACACGGATAACAATGCCAGCAGCACAAGTTGCACCAGTAAACTGGCATTGGCAATTAGATGTACAAAGGACAGATCAGTTGACATGACTCAATTCCGATTTCAAAGCAGCGGGAAGACGCTGTGGTTTAAAGGTAAGTGCATTCAGGCATACGCCCTTGATCCTCGCGGCGCATAATGCGACCTGTGATTTTTCTATACACTGATCAAACAGGAAACTGGCAGCGCTCACTTTCAGCAGCCTTGTTCTGACGTCAAGCAGGTCATCCAGTTTCGCCGGTTGCATAAACTTCATATCCAGTTCTGAAATCACGATGATAATGCCTGATTCTTCGCGTAAGGCCTGTTGGGAAAAACCGGTCGCTCGCAACCATTCTGTCCGCGCACGTTCCATGTATTTAAGATAATTGCTGTGATAGACCACACCGGCAGCATCAGTATCTTCATAATAGACACGGACAGACCAGCTGAATTCCTTCATCATGTCCTGACGGGCGGTGGCACGCAAAGCCTAGTCCTGATCCTTCGTGTGTACCTGCTGATCAAAAAGATCATCGCTCGCGGGCTGCGTCTTCGGCAACTCCAGACCGAAATGCAACCAGGCATTTTTGGTGGCGACACGGCCACGGGGTGTGCGCATCATAAAACCCTGCTGGATGAGATAGGGCTCGAGCACATCTTCTATGG
The DNA here is from genome assembly GCA_024278135.1 of Gammaproteobacteria bacterium. Lineage (GTDB taxonomy): Bacteria > Pseudomonadota > Gammaproteobacteria > Eutrophobiales > Eutrophobiaceae > WLWS01. Next base: position 3,283 of record JAJRTU010000001.1, on the reverse strand, counting down.
TGTCACGCTCTTCGCCTATCGCTGCCGCCAGACTTTCAGCACCCACCGGCCCGCCATCGAATTTCTGAATAATGGTTAATAATAACTTTCTGTCCATCGCACCAAAACCGTGCTCATCCACATTCAACATATCCAGTGCCTTGTTGGCAACCTGCTCGGAAATATTGCCATCGGCCCTGACTTCAGCGTAATCCCGCACCCGGCGCAGCAAACGATTGGCAACACGAGGCGTACCACGGGAGCGAATGGCAATTTCCCTGGCGCCATTCGGTTCCAACGACACATCCAGAATGCCCGCAGAGCGGGTGACGATATGCGTCAGTTCATCCAGACTGTAAAATTCAAGACGCTGCACAATACCAAAGCGATCACGCAGAGGTGAAGTGAGCAGACCCGCGCGGGTCGTGGCCCCGACCAGCGTGAACGGCGGCACATCCAGCTTGATGGCACGGGCAGCCGGTCCTTCGCCAATCATGATATCTATCTGATAGTCTTCCATGGCCGGGTAGAGGATCTCTTCCACCACCGGACTGAGACGATGAATTTCATCGATAAACAGCACATCCTTCGGTTCAAGGTTGGTCAGCAGGGCAGCCAGATCACCCGGGCGTTCCAGCACCGGCCCGGAAGTCTGCCGCAGGCTGACATTCATCTCATTGGCGATAATATGCGCCAGCGTGGTCTTGCCCAGGCCCGGCGGACCGAAGATAAGGACGTGATCCAGGGATTCGCCACGTTGGCGTGCGGCGCCGATGAAGATTTCCATTTGTTCATGCACCGCCGGCTGTCCCATATAGTCCTGCAGGCGCTGCGGGCGCAAGCTGTTATCGGCCACGATATCGTCAGCAGACGTTTCGGGGGAAATGGCTGGATTCAGTTCACTCATTGATAGCTTCTATTTTCCCCTGTAACGCGCGGAGATGCCAATTGATAGTACCATTCCACTATATAACAACAGGATTATGGCGAAAAAATGACAGGATAGTGACATTGGCATTCAGGAACTGCCTGTTAATTTTTGACGGAAGCCTTTAATGCCTCCCGGATTAACTCTTCGCTGCTCATGTCCCCCGTGGCCACCGCCATCACATACTTACTCGCCTCCTGTGGCCGGTAACCCAGGGCAATCAGCGCGCTGACCGCTTCATCAGCGGGGTCATTCGCCTTGCTGTGCGAACCCTCTCCTGCGGCCGATACGGGACTGGAGGATAATTGCCAGTCTTTCAGTTTGTCACGCATCTCGACAATCAGCCGTTCGGCTGTTTTTTTGCCCACGCCGGGCAGACGGGTCAGGCTGACACCGTCACCGTTACGAATACACTGGGCAAACTCGTCAGCCTCCATACCGGACAATATGGCCAGCGCCATCTTCGCACCGACACCGTTGACCTTGATCAAGGTACGAAACAACAGGCGTTCCTGCTCTTCGGCAAAAGCAAACAGAAGATGGGCATCATCGCGTACAACCAGATGGGTATACAGTGTGACTTCCTCGTCCAGGGCGGGCAGTTTATAAATTGTCGTCATCGGCGCTTCCACTTCATAGCCGACACCCTGCACATCTATCAACAACCAGGGTGGTTGTTTCAGCCTCAATTTGCCCCGCAAACGACCAATCACTGCAAACGCCCCCGCTTGACGCCGCTCACACCTGCCGCCATACGCAACAGGCCCTCCCGCGAATGCCCGTGACACAGGGCAATGGCCAGGGCATCGCCGGCATCCGCCTGAGGGATCTCATTCAGGCACAGCAGAATTTTCACCATATGCTGCACCTGTTGTTTGGCGGCATGACCCTTGCCCACCGTGGCCTGTTTGACCTGATTGGCCGTGTACTCGAACACCTTGATATCTTTCAGCGTACAGGCAGTGATGGCCGAGCCTCTGGCCTGACCCAGTTTCAGAGCGGAATCTGCATTACGATGCATAAAGACCTGCTCGATGGACATCTCATCAGGATTGTATTGTTCCAGAATAGCGGTAATTTCCTCAAATATGATACGCAGTTTGTCCGGCAGGGCTTTAGCCTCCACCCGGATGGCACCGTGGGTAACGTGAACCGCATGATTGCCATCCATATCAATGATGCCATAGCCGGTAATCAGCGAGCCGGGGTCGATACCAAGTATCCTGATCCTGGTCATGACACGTAGAACTTGAATACAGAGAACATTGCAGTCGCGGGTTCAGGCATTCGTCGGCTGCTTATGGAGGGCGGAATTCGGATCACTTAAGACAATTGCGCCAGTACGTCATCGGGGATATCGGCATTGGAATACACCTTTTGCACATCGTCCAGATCTTCCAGCATATCCAGCAGTCTCAACATGCTTTCCGCGCCTTTTCGTTCCAAGGCACAGCTGGTCGTCGCCTGCATGGTCACTTCGGCATTGTCCGGTTCATAACTGGCCTGAATCAGGGCCTCTTTCACATCCACCAGATCATCTGCTGCTGTGATGAGGTCAATCGATCCGTCGTCATTGCTGATGACATCTTCAGCACCGGCCTCCAGAGCGGCCTCCATCAGCACATCCTCATCCGTGCCACTGGGATAGGAAATCAGTCCAATCTTGTTGAACAGATAGGATACGGAACCATCCGTACCCAGATTGCCGCCGCATTTTGAAAAGGCATGTCTGACTTCCGCCACCGTGCGATTCTTGTTATCCGTCATGCAATCCACCATCACCGCTACCCCCCCGGGACCATAACCTTCGTAACGAATCTCTTCCAGATTGCCACTGTCATCACCACCGGCACCACGCTTGATCGCCCTTTCTATCGTGTCCTTCGGCATGCTTTGGGACTTGGCGCCATCAATGGCCGCCCTCAGCCGGGGATTGGCATCGGGATCAGCGCCGCCTAATTTTGCTGCAATCGTCACCTCCCGGATCAATTTGGTGAATAATTTGCCTCTTTTGGCATCCTGCCGCCCCTTGCGATGTTGTATGTTCGCCCATTTACTGTGTCCAGCCATATTCTTACTGCGTACTCTGTGAATTTGTCCCTTAGTTTAACATTTCCTGTATCACACCCAAACCTGTCAGGGCACTTAATCGTGAATCCAGGCGGCGGGTTTCGAGCAAAGCTGTCAGCTACGCAATATTCCGTACTGTTTTTTTGCCGGATAAGGCCTCCGCACCGGCCTGCCCACTTGATAAAACTGGGCAAGCCCCCGATGATGTCCGATACTGACGAAAATGAATAACACGATGAAAAAGATAAGCTCTGATCCCGATAAGCTGCTGAAAAAGAATGTGGCACTGCTACATTCCGACGACCG
>JAJRTU010000223.1 GCA_024278135.1 Gammaproteobacteria bacterium | reverse complement strand
TTTGCTTTGTTTGCCGTTCCCAGTCATAAATACCGATAACAGTATCAATTCGTAAATCATTCAGGTAAATAATATCCATGGTCTGTATTTTAGCAGTTGTGATCAGAGCCTCAGGTACGGTATATAAGTATATCTCAAAGTGAGTCTGAAGATTTTACAGGATAGAAATATGCTTGATTATGGTTTACTGATTGTTGCAGCTTATCTGGTCGGCTCCATTGCCTCTGCCGTACTCGTCTGCAAACTGCTGGGAAAGGAAGACCCCCGCACTGAAGGCTCAGGCAACCCCGGTGCCACCAATGTATTGAGGCTGCACGGTAAGCAGGCAGCCATGCTGACCCTGTTTGGAGACGGCCTGAAAGGTTTCCTGCCGGTACTGGCAGCGGGACTGCTTGGGGCACCGGCCCAGCTCATCGCTCTGGTCGGACTGGCCGCTTTTATCGGACATTTGTATCCGATATTTTTCGGGTTCCGCGGCGGCAAGGGTGTTGCCACCTTTGTAGGTGTGCTGTTTGGCATGTACTGGCTGCTCGGGCTGTGTTTTGTGACAGTCTGGTTATTGATGGCCGTGGTTTTCCGTTACTCCTCACTGGCCGCGCTCACAGCGGCTGTTCTGGCCCCCTTATATACGCTGTGGCTGTTACCGGGACCGGCCTTCGCCGCCGCCAATGCGCTGATGGCGATGCTGTTGCTGTGGCGCCATAACAGTAACATCAAAGACCTGCTGGCCGGCACCGAAAACAAAATCGGCAACGATAACCCCGGTTAGTCAGTTCTGTGATGTCAATGACCAGCGCGGGTGGGCAGCAAAGCCCAAAGGCGCGTGTTGCCCGGCCGCCAGGCGAAGATAGCCCGCATAGGCGATCATCGCACCATTATCGGTACAAAACGCCGGGCGGGGAAAATACACCCGCCCGCCCGCGTCCCTGACCATTTCTTGCAGGCCCGCCCGCAGCTGTTTGTTGGCACTGACACCACCCGCCGCTATCAGGGTCCTGAGACCATTCTGCTCCATTGCCCGCCTGCATTTAATGATCAAGGTATCCACCACCGCTTCAACAAAGGCCCGGGCGATATCGGCACGGGTTTGCTCATCATCAGCATGCTCTCTCACTGTGGTCAGCGCATGGGTTTTCAGGCCGCTGAAGCTGAAATCCAGACCCGGTCGATCAGTCATGGGCCGGGGAAATCTGAAACGACCGGCTTCGCCCTGTTCCGCCAACGCTGACATGGCAGCGCCCCCCGGGTAACCCAGACCGAGTAATTTGGCCGTTTTGTCGAACGCTTCGCCGGCCGCATCATCCAGCGACTCTCCCAACAGCACGTAATCACCGGGGGCATTGACCTGCACCAGCTGGGTGTGCCCCCCGGACACCAGCAGGGCCAGAAAGGGGAAGGTCGGCGCTTCTTCTTCCAGCATCGGCGCCAGTAAATGACCCTCCATATGATGCACCGCCACGGCGGGGATACCCCAGGCAAAGGCCAGGCTCCGACCGAGAGCGGTACCGACCAGCAAGGCGCCTACCAGACCCGGTCCGGCAGTATACGCCACACCATCCAGGTACTCAGCGTGACAATCGGCGCTGCTCAGAACCTGATCGATCAAGGGTATGACCCGACGCACATGATCACGGGAGGCCAGCTCCGGCACCACGCCGCCATAGCGCTGGTGCAGTTCCACCTGAGAGTGCAGGGCCTCTCCAAGCAGTCCCCGCTCCGAATCATAGAGTGCAATACCGGTCTCATCACAGGAGGTTTCAATTCCAAGCACTTTCATTATTCACATTCGATCTCAAATATCTGTTGTAATTTTACAAAAAAGATACATTTTACCTTGCATTTAACGGGTTTCTCACTAAAATCTCCGGCTCGTTAGAATTCAAGTTGTCTTAGCCGGGAATACGTATATATGCCTTCAATTAGAGTACGAGAAAACGAACCATTTGACATCGCTATTCGCCGTTTCAAACGCGCATGCGAAAAGGCCGGTACGCTGGCCGATGTTCATCGCCGCGAATTCTATGAGAAACCGACCCAGGTGAGAAAGCGTAAAGCCGCCGCCGCCGTCAAACGCCAGTTAAAACGCCTTTCAAAAGAAAGCCTCCGTCACAATCGACTGTATTAGTCGCCCCGTGGCATAAAGCACTCCGCCTGTATTCCCATGTCTGAACTTAAGCAACGCATCAGTGATGATGTCAAGACGGCCATGCGCAACAAGGAAAAAGACAAATTACTGGTACTGCGTCTGATCCTGGCGGCTGTCAAACAGATTGAAGTGGACCAGCGCATTGAGCTGGATGAGCAGCAGATGATTGCCGTGCTGGATAAACTGGCAAAGCAGCATCGCGATTCCATTGAACAATATGAAAAGGCAGGCAGAAACGATCTGGTGGACAAAGAGCGTTTTGAACTCAGCATTGTCCAGCACTATTTACCTGCGGCCCTGTCCGAAGACGATATCACCAGCCTGATAGATGAGGCCATCGCTGAAACCGGTGCCTGCGACATCAAGGGCATGGGCAAAGTCATGGGTATATTGAAATCCAGGGCTCAGGGGCGTGCGGATATGGGCAAGCTCAGCGCCCGGGTCAAGGCCAAACTCGGCCAGGAGTCCGGCGCCCGCTAGCCGGAAAAATTCACAGGCCGGTACTGTCGCCGTTGCCCCCTATGATGTTTATACTGCTACCCCATGGCAGGTAGAATCCCGCAAAGCTTCATAGACGAGCTGCTGGCTCGCACCGATATCGTTGATCTGATTGACGGCTTCGTGCCACTGAAAAAGATGGGCAAGGACTTTAAGGCCTGTTGCCCTTTCCACGATGAGAAAACACCTTCTTTTACCGTCAGTCAGAACAAGCAGTTCTATCATTGTTTCGGCTGCGGGGCCAACGGCACCGCGATCAGTTTTCTCATGGAGTACAGTCACCTGGAATTTCTCGAAGCCATTGAGGAGATGGCCAACAAGGCCGGTCTGACGATACCCGAAGAGGTCGGCCAGCCCAGGGCTGACGGCAATTTAAGCGAACTATATGAGCTGCTGGAGCTGGTAGTCCGTTTTTATTGCAAACAATTGCGCGAACACAGACAGACCGACAGGGCAGTGGATTACCTGAAAAACCGCGGTATATCCGGCGAAGTCGCCAAACAGTTTGAACTGGGCTACGCCCCCGCTGGCTGGGACAACCTGATTCAGGCCCTCGGTACATCCGATGCGGCACAACAGCGCCTGGCCAGAACCGGCATGATCATCAAACGGGATAACGGCGGTTATTATGACCGCTTTCGTGATCGCATCATGTTTCCCATCCGTGATCCCCGTGGCCGGGTCATCGGCTTTGGCGGCCGGGTACTGGATGACGACACGCCGAAATACCTGAATTCGCCGGAGACTGCCATTTATCACAAGGGCCGGGAGTTGTACGGTCTCTACCAGGCCCGTCGCGCCAACAAGGATCTGCAACGCCTGTATGTCGTCGAAGGTTATATGGACGTCATCGCACTGGCGCAATACGGCATAAGCAATGCTGTCGCCAGTCTGGGCACAGCCACCACCCGTGAACATCTGGAGCGACTGTTTCGCGCCACGCCCCAGGTCGTATTTTGCTTCGATGGTGACCAGGCCGGGGCCAGGGCCGCCACCAGGGCCATGGAAACAGCGTTGCCATTGCTGGAAGAGGGCCGCCAGGTATTTTTTAAATTTCTGCCTGAAGGGCAGGACCCCGACGACTACATACGACAAAAGGGCACCAAAGCGTTTCAGAACCTTAGTGATTTGACGCCCTTGTCAGATTACATGATCAATATCGCAAAAGATGGCATTGATTTGAGTAGCGTAGAAGGCAGATCTCTGTTTCTGAAAAACATTCGACCACGTCTTGAATTAATTCCTGAAGGCGTGATCAAACAACTGAATGTGCAGCATATTGAGAAAATTACCGGCTTATCTGCGGACAAAATCGATATTCGAACGAAAAGTAAAGATCAGCCTTTGCCCAGGAGACGCCCATTATACAAATCGGACTCCGGCAAAATGACCAATACAAGCTGGCTAATAGCCATGCTTTTACGGCAACCCGATTTAGCATTACTTGTTGAAAAACCGGAAATACTTACCCAAAGTAAAGAGCCGGGTGTCGATACACTTCATAAAATGATTGTTTTGATACAAGAGATACCCAGAATCACTACAGGCCAAATCCTTGAAAGATGGAGAGAGTCCAGATTAAACAACCGATTGCATGAACTATCATCAACGGAAATCCTCGACGACGAAAATATAAATCTCAGCAACGATTTCTTACATAGAATTGACACTATTGCCGCTGAGATAAAAACTGCAACTCGGAAGACTGGGGAAACTAATCTTGCCGATGCCTCAGAAGAACATAAAGCCTATCTTAGAAACCTGCAAAAATAGGGCAAGTGGGCCAAATTAGGTAAATCCACCCGATAGACACCTGATTATCCAAAATACCACTGCTCGATTCCAAAAAAACTCAGCAAAAGCTAAAACAACTGACTAATATTAGGCGGGTCAGTAACCTTTCCGAAGATTACAAAGAAGCCATACGCAAAATGACGAAAATAGTCGATAAAGAGTAATTGTATCTGGAATGTTGCACAGCAATAGGCTATACTGATCGTTTATTTTTGCCCCCTGAAAAGGGACTTCAATCAAACACTTAGTCGCAATAACAAAATTTAAGAGACACTCTCTATGGAGCAACTCGAACAGCCTCGAGAATCAGAAGACAAGCAATCTCGCCTGAAATTATTGATCGCCAAAGGCAAGGAACAGGGCTTTTTGACTTATCACGAAGTCAATGACCACCTGCCTGACGATATTGTCGATCCGGAACAGATCGAAGACATCATCAACATGATCAACGATATGGGTATAGAGGTACACGAAACCGCCCCGGATCGGGATATCGTCATGACCGACAGTACCATCGGCCCGGATGAAGACGCCGCCGCAGAGGCCGCCGCTGCCCTGGTCAGTGTCGAGAACGAATTTGGCCGGACCACTGATCCGGTACGTATGTATATGCGTGAAATGGGAACAGTGGATCTGCTGACCCGTGAAGGCGAGATCAAGATTGCCAAACGCATTGAACAAGGTATCAATCAGGTGCTGACCGCGCTGTCTCACTATCCTGCCACCGTTGAATGGTTGCTGGTGGCACACGCAGAGGTGGAAGCGGAAACCATGAAGCTGAGCGACATCGTTGTCGGTTTCAGCGATAACGAAGAATATCCGGATGCCGGTGTACCGCCCGTCGTGAATGTGGCGAAAACGGATGACGATGACAGTGACGATGAGGGGCCAACGGGACCGGATCCTGAAGAAGTTCGTGCCCATATCAGGGCCATAGATGTTATCTACAAGAAGCTTCTGAAAGCCATCAAGCGTTATGGCAAAGATCATAAGAAGACGGCTGCGCTGCAGGTTGAATTGACCGAGCAATTTATGGAACTGAAGCTTGCTCCAAAATTTATCGACAAACTGACCATTGGTGTGCGTATTCTTATCGATCAAATCCGCAGAACCGAGCGAACGGTGATGAGATTGTGCGTGAAAGAGTCAAAAATGCCACGTAAGGATTTCATTACCTCCTTTCCCGGTAATGAAATAAATCCGGACTGGATTGTTGATATCATCAACAGCAATAAACCCTATTCGAAAGATCTGAAAGAAGTTCAGAGTGAAGTCATCAAACTTCAACGGAAACTGGCGGTGGCATTTGACAACAGCCTGCTGACCATTGCCGATATAAAGGAGATCAACCGCAAGGTATCGACCGGAGAGGCCAAGGCCCGCCGTGCCAAAAAAGAAATGGTGGAAGCCAACCTGCGTCTGGTCATCTCCATCGCCAAAAAATACACGAATCGAGGTCTCCTCTTTCTTGACCTGATCCAGGAAGGCAACATCGGCCTGATGAAAGCTGTGGACAAGTTTGAATACCGCCGCGGTTACAAGTTTTCCACTTATGCCACCTGGTGGATACGACAGGCCATTACGCGCTCGATTGCGGATCAGGCCCGTACCATTCGGATTCCGGTACACATGATCGAGACCATCAACAAATTGAACCGGATCTCGCGACAGATCCTGCAGGAGCTGGGGCGTGAGCCGACACCGGAAGAACTGGCGGAAAAAATGGAAATGCCTGAAGACAAGGTCCGTAAAGTACTGAAGATTGCCAAAGAACCCATCTCCATGGAAACCCCCATTGGTGATGATGATGATTCGCATCTTGGCGACTTTATTGAAGACCTGAATACCCAGATGCCTTCTGATTCTGCCGGCTTTGAAGGTTTACGCCGTTCCACCCATGAGGCGCTGGTGGGACTGACACCGCGGGAAGCCAAGGTCTTGCGCATGCGTTTCGGTATTAACATGAATACCGATCACACGCTGGAAGAAGTGGGCAAGCAATTCGATGTCACACGCGAACGTATTCGTCAGATAGAGGCAAAGGCATTAAGAAAGTTAAGACATCCGAGTCGATCGGAACAGTTAAAAACCTTTCTGGATACATAAAATCGAAGTTGCTTGTGAAAGTGTAAGCGCACTCTCACATCTTCCGATATGGTTTTCTATTTCCACTTTTAGACTTTATACTTCTGTTTTCTAATTTTGGGCCTGTAGCTCAGTTGGTTAGAGCAGTGGACTCATAATCCATTGGTCGTAGGTTCAAGTCCTACCGGGCCCACCATTCACACCGGGTACATACGAGCGCTACTTTTTCGCTGTCCTCCCCATCAGGTAAAATTCATCATTTGGCCGCATGCCGGTTACATTGGCCATTCGATTGGACAGGGCAAAGAAAGCCGCAATGGCAGCAATATCCCAGACATCTTCATCAGAAAAGCCATGTTGACGAACAAGCTCAAAATCAGCCTCACTCAGCTGCTCTGCCTGCAATGACACTTTGGCGGCGAAATCGAGCATGGCTTTCTGCCTTGCGCTAATGTCCGCCTTACGATAATTCGTGGCGACTTGATCAGCCAGAAGCGGGTTTTTTTCCCGGATACGCAATATGGCGCCATGGGCGACGACACAGTAGATGCACTGATTCAAGCCTGAGGTGGCCACAATGATCATTTCGCGTTCGCCTTTTGTCAGGCCGCCGTCCTTTTCCATCAAGGCATCGTGATAGGCAAAAAAGGCCCTGAACTCATCCGGGCGATGCGCAAGCACCAAAAACACATTCGGTATAAATCCGGACTTTTCCTGTACGGCCAATATCCTCTCTCTAATATCTTCGGGTAATTCTTCAAACTCGGGAACGGGGAAACGACTGATGGGAAGGGCTGACATTAAAATACCTCCGTTTGGAATAAATGGGTTTTTCTCGTTAAAAATGCCCTGAACCTTGATACATCCGGCCCGCTTTGTCTCAGGTTCGAGTTTTATTTTTATTGCCGTCTGATATGTTGAAACTGAACAAGTATATGACAAAACTCACCTTATACAGAATAATAGGCGGCGAAATACGATGTTATATTTGATACAGGCAGGTCTTTATTGTGTGCAGGGAAAAGGTCTGTCACAGTGATTTACAATATTATTCACAATTCGCTTTCGGGAAGGTGATTCAAAATAATGACTAGTGGTTTCGCTCCCTGGTTGCTTGGCTCAAAGGTTTCTCCGCCCAGGATCTCCATAAACGCCAGTCGCAGAGAGTTACTGCTGGGCATACTCTCGGAGAATACCGACAAAAGGGTCGTTTTCCTGGAAGCGCCTGCAGGGTTCGGAAAAACACTCCTGCTTTCCCAATGGCGTGAAGAACTGAAGCACAGCGGTACGATTGTCGCGTGGCTGTCAATAAACCAGAACGACCAGCCCGATCTGCTGCTTCCTTATATTGCCTTTGCATTTCACCAGGCGGGACTCCATACCATTGATACCGCTTTACTGTCACAGTCTTTCTCCCAGAGTGACTCAAACTATTTACTGGGCAACCTGCTGAGCTATGTAGAAAGATGTGACCGGCAATGTGTTCTGGTCTTTGACGATTTCGAAAATATTGCCGGTGATACTTTATCTGAAATTATTGAGTTGCTGCTGGACCTGCAGCCGGACAAGCTGCAACTGGTTTTTGCCTGTAGAAAAAACCCCGGAATATCGTTATCAAACCTGGCTGTTGAAGGCAATGTATTGAATATCGGCCCACAACAACTGATGTTCAGTAAAAACGAAATATCCCGTTTTTTTCAGAACACACTGGGGAACAGGGAAGTGGAAAATATTATGGAACGTACCGGCGGCTGGCCGGTGGCATTGCAATTGATTCGCTCCTTTGGAGCCGGTTCCGCCGGTATGTCAGGCAATCCCGGCGTCGCTTCCAGCAACAAACTCATATCTGATTATTTTCGTGAACAACTCTTTAACAATCTTTCGGATGATGAGAAGTCTTTCCTGTTGCAAACGTCCATACTTGAGACCATCACGATTGATTGTGCCAATTATATTCGTGGTCGAAAGGATGCCGGCGACATCATACACGGGCTTGATTATCTCGAGGGTATCTTTTCTCCGCTGGAAGACGAACAGGAATCCTATCGCGTCCATCCTCTGGTGAGGGAACATCTGGTAAACGAATTGAAAGAATTGTTCGCCGACGAATATGGATCGTTGTGCAGAAAGGCCGCCACATGGATGGCAATGAATGAAAGGGGCCTTGAAGCCATGCGCTACGCACTGGCGGCAAACGACTGTAATTACGCTGCAGAAATTCTGGAGGAGATGGGTGGCCTCATGCTGTGGGTACGGGAAGGCATGTCCCGTCTTACGGCAGGTCTGAATTTGCTTGAAAAATTCGAACTGAATGACTATCCGCGTATTCAGTTGGGCAGATGTTTATTGTATGCGAAAGCCGGGGAAATCAACAAAACCCGTCAGACCTTTGAAAAGGCCAGACAAATTTCCCGGGGATTTAAGTCTGATCGGCCAGCTGGTGACAATACACTGTTACAGATTGAACGTTATTCAATTGAAATAATGATTGCGGAATATGGTTGCACACCCAGCAACCCGATACTGCCCTCGGATGCCTTTTCCTTCATGCTGGAAAATACCGGAAATGAACCGGCAATACACGGCTATATTAAAACACTCCAGTGTCTCACCTCGCTGCAAACAGGGGATTTCCAGCACTGCATGCGGCATGGTGAACAGGCGATCAGAGAATATCTGAACGGCAATTCACTTTACGGCGAGCTTTTTATTTATTTTTATTTCGGTATGGCCGAACTGGCTCAAACCAGGACCTCGGCAGCATTGAGCCAGTACAACAAAGCCATACAAATTATACACTCGGATTTTCCCGGTGATACCGGGTTGAAACTGCTGGGCAACGCTATTCTCGGTGAGTATTACTGGGAAACCGGCAATACAGTCAATACCAAAAAACACATACGGCACGTTATAAATAATATTGTAGACATGGAAGCCTATTTTGATATTTACATGGCGGCCTACCAGACATCAGTCACCTACCTGCTGTATGAAAAAGGATTGAATGAGGCCTTGAGTTTTCTGGACAGTGCTATGGAACATGCAAGAAAACAGTCACTGGACCGTCTTGAGGATTTTCTGCTCTGTAATCAGCTCTCTATTCTCTATTTTTCCAATGCCGGGGAAACAGCACTGGAATTGATTGACAGGAACCCGGGCTTGTTTGAACGGGTGGAGATAACACTGGAAAACCTTACCTGGCGGGAAATCGAAGCAATGAGTCTGGCCCTGTGCCGTGCCTCCCGTTTAAAAAACGCACCCCGGGAAATACAAAACTGGCTTGCGCAGGCAAGGGCTGTGGCCAAACGAACCAACAATATTCGCCTGCTGATTAATCTGCAGATCCAGGCGGCTTTGAATGAAATAGAAACAAGCTGTGAAGAAAGTGCGATAAAACTTCTCGCCGAAGCCATGCAACTGGCAAGTGTCGGCTTTTATTCAAGACCTTTTCTGAACGAACAGAAAAGTATCGGCAAACTGTTCGAAGCGCTTGCTGATTATATGCGGGAACAGCGGTACTCCACCGAAAGCATGGAGTTTCTGCAGAAGATCATTCACGCCGGCACCGGCCAAAAACCCATTCCCGCTTATGCGGAGGGATTCAGTGCAAGAGAGATACAAATATTATCCGAGTTGTCCCGTGGGCAGGCGGATAAAGTCATTGCACGGCAAACGGGTCTGAGTGCGCATGGTGTACGCTATCATCTGAAAAACATCTATACAAAAATGGGCGTGGAAAACCGCCTGCAGGCCATCACCAGGGCAAAGGAGATGGGACTGCTCTAAAGAGCTTCCCCTGCGTTCACCTGAGCAGAATACGGACACGCAGTGAAAACTTTTCTTTAGACACATAACTCACTGATATTAATACTGACTACTAATGTTAGTAGTGGCAGTAATGACACAGTAAAAAAGCGCTACTTTTTTTTCTCTACACTCTGTTGCTTTTTTAGCTTTTCATCGGACGAGGCAATAGTTACATTTCTGAAATCCCCCCTTTTTATAAACTTTGGCGATGAGAATAGGCGTTGATGTAGGCGGTACCAATACCGATGCTGTGCTGATGGACGGCAAAACAGTGGTGGCCAGTCATAAAGCGCCGACCTCGGGCAATGTCAGTGACGGCATCATTAATGCCATCACCAACATACTCGATCATTCAAAAGTTTCTCCGCAAAAAATTAAAAGTGTCATGGTGGGAACGACCCATTTCACCAATGCCTTTGTCGAAAGAAAAAGATTGCTTGAAGTCGCCGTCATACGACTTGCGCTGCCCGCCAGCCGTGGCTTGCCGCCCATGATCGACTGGCCTGAGGACATTGCCGCCGCTGTCGGCATGAATCATTATCTTGTTAAAGGCGGTTATGAATTTGATGGCAGACATATCTCCGAGCTTGATGAAGCCGCAATCGAACAGGCGGCCGGGGACATAAAACAACGCGGTATCAGGGCGGTGGCGATTAGCTGTATTTTCTCGCCGCTGAACTCGGAAATGGAAGAGCGGGCACAGGACATCGTCCTGAAAATAATTCCTGATGCGGAAATCACGCTGTCCTCGCGTATTGGCAGACTTGGGCTGCTGGAGCGGGAGAACGCGGCCATTATGAATGCCAGCCTGGCTGATCTTTCCGGCAAAGTCGTCGATTCGTTCCGCAGTGCCCTGTCTCAACTGCAAATACGCGCCCCGTTTTTCATCAGCCAGAATGATGGCACCTTGATGACAGCCGATTTTGTGGAAAAACACCCCGTACTGACGTTCGCCTCGGGACCTACCAACAGCATGCGCGGCGCAGCCTGTCTTTCCGGACTGAAAAACGCGCTGGTCGTGGATATCGGCGGTACCACAACCGATGTCGGCATGTTGATCAACGGCTTCCCCCGTGAATCATCCGTATCCGTGGATATCGGGGGAGTCAGAACCAACTTTCGTATGCCGGATATTCTTGCTCTCGGCCTCGGCGGCGGCAGCCTGGTCAGCGGCAATGGAGAAATCATTGTCGGTCCACAGTCTGTAGGCTATGAATTGACGGAAAAAGCCAGGGTATTCAACGGTGAGGTACTCACCGCATCTGATATCGCCGTCGCCGCCGGCTATGCCGACATGGGCGATGCCTCTCTCGTCAGTGATCTCGATGCGGATCTGGTGAAAGCTGCTGTGGAGGCGATTCATCATATCGTTAACGTCGGTGTGGACAGAATGAAAACCAGCTCAGAAGCCATGCCGGTGATTCTGGTCGGGGGCGGCGCCGTGTTAATCCGGGACAGGATTCCCGGCACATCAGAAGTGATCATCCCGGAACATGCTGCGGTCGCTAATGCCATCGGTGCTTCCATAGCTCAGGTGGGTGGCGAGGTGGATAAAGTCTATTCCTACGAAAAAGAAGGTCGGGAGATCGTCATCGAAAGAGCAAAACAGGAAGCTGTAAAAAGGGCCATCTCGGCGGGTGCCAACGAAGCCTCCGTTGAAATAATCGATTTCGAGGAATTGCCTTTGCAATACGTACCGGGAAACTCGGTACGCCTTCGTGCCAGGGCCGCCGGTGAGTTGATACTCTGATGAACCGGCCGGAAAAGCAGATGACCAAGTCCAGTCTCAGTGTTGATGACCTGGTCGACCTTGCCCAGGGTGCCGCCTTTCTCGGTACCGGTGGCGGTGGTGATCCCTATATCGGCATGCTGCTTGCCAGACACGCCATCGAAGAATTCGGCATGCCGGAAATCATTGAACCGGAAGACCTCGGCGATGAGGACACGGTGTTTACCTCTGCCATGCTCGGCGCACCCACTGTGCTGGTGGAAAAAGCCGCGTCCGGGGACGATATCGACCTGTCCATTAACAAACTGGCCGAATATATCGGGAAAAAACCGGTCGCCATCTCACCCATCGAAATCGGTGGAATGAACTCGATGATACCCATCGTCGCTGCGGCCAGAATGGGGCTGCCGATTGTCAATAGTGATGGTATGGGACGGGCCTTCCCGGAAATCCAGATGGTGACCTATAACGTCTATGGCGTGGCAACGACACCGGCAGTCATCGTTGATGAACATCTGGAAAGTGTCATCGTCGAAACATCCGACGCCAAGCGCGCTGAAGATCTCATCCGTGTCTGTGCCATACAAATGGGTCTGAGCGTGATGATCTCCTGTTATCCCTTAAGCGGTAAACAGGTGAAAGAATACGGGGTGTCAGGCACCTTGCGCATCGCGCTGGGTATTGGCAGAGCACTGGTGGCGGGCAGACAACGCGGCGAACCGGTGCAGGCCCTGCAGGACTTTCTTCGAACAACCCGATATTACAACCACTGTGTCGTGCTGTTCGATGGCAAGGTGGCCGATGTCCATAGAGAAACTACTCGTGGCTTTTCCATTGGCCATTGCCATATTGCCGCCATCGATGGCAGCGAAGACAGCATGCAGATTGAATTTCAAAATGAAAACCTGGTGGCGAGAATAAATGGCCGGACCGTCGCCATCGTTCCCGACCTCATCTCTGTCGTAGACAGGGAGACAGGACAGACCATCACCACTGAGGGCCTGGCCTACGGGCAGAGAGTAAAGGTCATCGGCACCAGTGCCGCACCGGTGATGAGGACGCCGGAATCACTGGCCGTATTCGGGCCTCAGGCCTTTGGGATCGAAGAAGAATTTTTACGGATTGAAGAAATCCACAAGCTCATTTAATTATTTACTAATCAGTTTATCGCAACAACAGCGTCATTGGAGGGGAGTATGTTAAATCAAAACTTAATATCAAGCAGAGCGAGTTGTATTTTTCTCAGTATCCTGAGCATGGTTCTGGCAATACCCGCAACCGCACAGGCGGTACTGGAAGAAATTGTCGTCACTGCGCAATACCGGGAAGAAAACCTGCAGGAAGTACCTGTTGCCGTGACCGCGTTCAGCGCGGATGAGATAAGCCGGGCAGGTATCGAAAGCACCCAGGATTTTATCAATCTCACTCCAAACGTGACACTCGATGACTCCTTTACCCTGGGTAATACCTTTGTCCAGGTTCGGGGCGTGGCGCAGATTAACAATGCCGACTCCCCAATCGCCATCGTCGTCGACGGCGTACCACAAAACAATCAGAAGCAATTCAAGCAGGAGCTGTTTGACATCGAACGTATCGAAGTGCTGAAAGGGCCGCAGGGCTCACTCTACGGCCGCAACGCCATCGGCGGCGCTATCAATATTGTCACCAAGGCACCCGGTAATGAACTGGAAGGTTATGTGAAAGCCGGTTACGGCAATGGCGATCAGAAAAAATTCAGTGGTGCATTGAGCGGGGCACTTATTGAAGACACTCTTCTGTTTCGTATCAGCGGTGCCTACAAAGACTTCGATGGTATCGTCAATAATAATTTTCTTGATGAGAAAGTTGATTTTTACGAAACAAAGGACATACGCGGCAAACTGATCTGGAATGCGACCGATGCTATCAGTGTCGAAGCGCGGATCGCTTACTCTGATGCAGATGGTGGTTGTTGCAGCGATACCTTTATTTTCAATCCTTTAACAGGAACGGCGCCCAACCCGACGGGAATCTCCAACCCAAACAACAATGAATACAACGAACCGAGGATGAATGTACTGGGCAGAACCGATCTGCTGGAGAATTTTGAAACCACATTCAAGGTCGACTGGCAACTGGGCGATGTGGAGGCAACCTATATTTTCAACTACACCGATGTCAACGAAAACTACTTTGCCGACCTTGACTTCACCGATGGTGTCACAACCAGCCTTGGTGCGGTATTGACCGGGGCCTTCGGCTTCCCCGTTGCTGTTGGCCAGGAACAGCGACTGGACGTGGAACTGATCAGTCACGAAATCAGGTTCGCCTCCGCCGATGACAGTCGACTGCGCTGGATTGGCGGTTTCTATTACCTGGGCACCGAACGGGGTTTATCCACGGTGGCTCCGCTGGATTTCAATCCCACCACGCCCGTGTTTGATCGCAGTGGTCTGGCCTTTGCCACACCACTGGTCTCCATTTATGAAACCAATGACAACGATGCCTACGCCGTATTCGGACAGGTGGAATATGATATCTTCGATGATCTGGAGCTGGCTTTAGGTCTGCGCTACGACTATGACAAACGTAGACACACCGGGATAACGCCGATACAAACATCCCCCAGCAGGTCCTTCTCTGATTTACAACCCAGAGCGGTACTGACCAAACGCTGGTCTGACGATGTCCTGACCTATGCCAGTTACAGTCGCGGTTTCCGTTCCGGCGGTTTCAACGGCCCGGCTATCGGCAGCCCCTCATTCAACGAAGAAACGCTCGACAACTTTGAAATTGGTTTGAAGTCCGATCTGATGGATGGTCGTTTGCGGGTAAACGCCTCCTTCTTCTACGGCCTCAGCGACAACTTCCAGTTTTTCTTTGTTGATCTGATCACCGCTTCCCAGGTGATTGCCAATATTGAAGAAGTTGACATCTACGGCGGTGAACTTGAAATTCAGGCCTTGCTTACCGATGACTGGTCTGTCTACGGCACGCTCGGTGTCACCGATACAAAAATCAAGGAATCGCTTGCCCGGCCACAGGATGAAGGCAACCGTACGCCGAAGAACCAGAAATACTCACTGAACATCGGTACGCAGTATGTGCAGACTGTCGGTGATATTACCGGTCGTCTGCGGGTCGACTATGAACAACGCGGACGCAAGTACTGGCATCCTGACAATGCCAATTCCATGGACCCCTTCGGTCTGTTGAATGCGCGTTTAAGTTTTGAAACCGAAAATATCATTCTCACTTTTTGGGGTAAAAACATCGGCGACACTTCTTACTGGCAGGACTATAACGCCGCCGCCTTTTCTGGTGCCTTTGGTGATATCGGTTTTCTTGCCCGGGGCAGAACCTACGGTGTCGACGTAGAATATCGATTCTAGGTACCTGCTTAACAGGAGCTGTCGGATGACTCACCATATTCGCGTCATTACGCCGATAATCAGTGATCTGTTTTCCGAGGCGCAATTGCAGGCCTACGCGACGGAACGCGTACGCCTGTCTCATACAACAATAGAGACCGGGCCGGCTTCCATCGAATCCACTTTTGATGAAGCCCTGGCACAACCGGGTACGCTGGTAAAAGTCCTCGAGGCGGAACAGCAAGGTTGTGATGCCGTTGTGATTAACTGCCTTGGTGATCCCGCACTCAGCCCCGCGCGTGAACTGGTTGACATCCCCGTCATCGGACCCTGCCAGGCATCCATGCACCTGGCCAACATGCTTGGTGATAATTTTGCCATTATCTCGGTACTGGATAATGTCCGTCTGCTGCTGGAACACCTCGCGGCTAAATACAGTTTAAGTGAACGATATGTTGGCTTCGATTATGTCAATATATCTGTGCTGGATCTGGAGTCTGATCTCGATGCTCTGGTCGGGGCACTGACGGAAAAATCCGTCCCACTGATAAAAGACCGGCATGCCAACTCGATTATTCTCGGTTGTACCGGCATGCTGGGATGTGCCCGGGGCATTCGCAGGCAATTACTCTAGCGCAATATCGACGTACCCGTCATCGATCCACTGGTGGCAGCGATCCAGATGGCTGAGGCCCTTATCTCCTGTGATCTCACACATTCCCGCCATGCTTATCAGACACCACCGGAAAAAGACATTGTCGGTTATTCGTTTCCAGCAAGAAAAAAAGAAATATAAGAATTCCGGGGACAGTTTACTTAATAGGTGATGACGAACGTCAGAACATGCAAATCAATAACAATAAATCTGAATTAAGTAAACTGTCCCCGGAATGGCGGAATAGATATAGATGCGTGTAGCAACAGATGTGGGTGGCACTTTTACCGACCTGGTATATTGTTCAGATGATCCGGTTTCCGGCAGGAAAGGTGTCATTCATACGGCCAAAGTCGATACCACACCACCGGATTTTGAAACCGGCGTCATCAACTCTCTGGAAAAAGCCAGGCTGAACGCAGGCGATATAGAATTCTTTGCTCACGGTTCAACGGTGATCATCAATGCAATCACCGAGAGAAAAGGTGTCAAAACAGCGTTGATCACCACAAAAGGCTTTCGTGACGTACTGGAAATCGCTCGAGGCAACCGGCCCGATCTGTTTAATTTCAATTTCAGAAAACCGAAACCCTTTGTAGCGCGCTACCTGCGGCTGGAACTGGATGAACGGATTGATTACCGGGGCCGGCCGGTGCGAGAAGTGGATCTCACACCACTGGCGAAAATGCTTGATTTTCTGAAATCGGAAAAGGTCAGGGCCATCGCCGTTTCCTTTTTGCATGCCTACATAAATCCGGAAAATGAAAAAGCGACGATCGCAGCAATTACAAAGCTCTGGCCCGAGGTCTCAGTACTGGCCTCACATCAAATCAGCCGTGAATGGCGCGAGTACGAACGCACCAATACCACAGTCTTGTCCGCCTATATCCATCCGGTAGCGAAAAGTTATATCGAGTCCCTGCAACAGAAACTCAAAGCTGCAGGCTGCAGGAAAAACCCCTACCTGATGCAGTCGAATACCGGTATCACTACGGTCGATGCGGTTCTCAATAATCCTATCAGCATGATCGAGTCAGGACCGGCCAGTGGCATCTTCGCCGCCGCCTGGCTCGGTAATGAAATCGGTATCAATAATCTGCTGGTACTGGATATCGGCGGCACTACCGCCAAGTGCGCTCTGATAGAAGATGGTCAGATTCGCGTGTCCACCGATTATCATATTGAAAAAACCCGGACGAATCCGGGTTATCCGATCCAGACCGCTGTCTCGGAAATTGTTGAAATCGGCAATGGTGGCGGCAGCATCGCCTGGGTAGATGAGGGGAATAAATTACACGTTGGCCCACGGTCTGCCGGTGCCATACCCGGACCGGCTGCCTATGGCAGGGGCGGGACAAAGCCGACCACCACCGACGCCAACCTGTTATTGGGACGGATAGACCCTGACAATTTTGTCGGCGGCGAAGTAACACCGGACATGGAGGCAGTACACAGGGCCTTCGAGCCGCTGGAAAAGAGCCTGGACATGAGCCGGGAAGAGCTGGCTCGTGGCGTACTCAGAGTGGCCAATTCAAATATGACGAATGCCCTGCGTCTGGTGTCCACGAACAAGGGTTATGATCCAAGGGAGTTCTCCCTGATTGCCTTTGGCGGTGGCGGCGCCATGCACGCCGTGGCTCTGGCAGAAGAACTGAATATTCCCCGCGTTATCATACCGGCCCATTCCGCCGTGTTTTCCGCCCTGGGCATGCTGCTGACCGATATCCGCAGAGATTATATACAGACAAAGTTGTTCAATTTAAACAAAAAAACTGTTCAACATGTCAGCGCCCTTTTTCAATCCATGAGAACGCAGGCAACAATCGACTTTAGCAGCGGTCAAAGTGAGACGCAGGACAACACGCTGGAATTCAGTCACCACCTGGATATGCGCTATAAGGGCCAGGAACATTCCGTCAAAGTGCCGGTAACACTGGATAAGACTTCCTCTTTGCATCTGGACGACATTGCCGATGCATTTCATCGCGCCCATGAACAAGGCTATACCTACAGACTGGATACCGGGATTGAAATCGTTAATTTCCACCTGGTGGCAATCATACCCGTTGCCAAACCGGCACTGGCGCGCAAAGAGGCCTCCGGTATAAAAGTTGAACAGACAATCCTGCACACGCGCCGGGTGGATTTTGATCAATATGGCATTCACGATACCAGGGTATACGATGGCCTGCGCATGGAAGCGAAGATGCAAGTATCCGGCCCGGCCATCATTCAGGAACCTTCGATGACACTGGTGATATCACCGGGACACAGCGCCGAAGTGGACAGCTTCGGTAATTACCATGTGCTGTTGAACAGGCGTGATTTATGAATAAGGACTACTTTACTTCCGAAGTCATCAAGGATGCGCTGGTCGCCGTCGGCGAAGAGATGTTCAATGCCATGATCCGGACCAGCATGAGCCCCATCATCTATGAAAGTAATGATTTTGCTGTCGGTGCAACCGACGCGCGGGGTAATTTGCTGGCCCAGGGCAACGGGGTAACCGCCTTTCTCGCCATGCTGGATACCGCCGTCGTGGCCACGCTGGAAAAATATTCCGGGGACGGCGATATCGTGGATGGCGATATCATCATCACCAATATTCCCTATGCCGGCGGCGGTTCCCATTTATCGGACGTGGTGATTGTTTGTCCGGTGTTCTTTGAGCATGAGCTCGTCGCTTTCACCGTCAACAAGGCGCACTGGACCGAAGTCGGTGGCGCCAACCCGGGCAGTGTGTCCACGGAATCAACCGAAATCTACCAGGAAGGTCTGCAATTTAATTTTTTGAAACTCTACGAGGCAGGCAGCATCAACTCGGTACTGGAAGAAATTATCAGAAGTAATGTGCGTCTACCCGACAGTACGCTGGGCGACATGCATGCCGGAGTGGCGGCCGCCAAAGTCGGTGCCAGACGGATCATTGAATTATTCAGAAAATATAATCGCGACAATATGATCCATGCCATGCAGGCCTTGCTCGACTATGGTGAACGCATGACGCGGGCGGAACTGCAGAAGCTGCCCAAAGGCGAATTTTTTGCCGAAGATGTCATTGAAGATGACGGGCTGGGTAACGGCCCCTTCCGGATTTGTGTCAGGGTGAATATCAGCGACGAGAAGGTCATTGCCGATTACAGCGGCAGCGATCCTCAGGTACCGGGGCCGTTTAACTGTTCTTTTACCGGCCTGGTCACCGGGACACGTTGCATATTCAAGGCCATCACCCATCCGGAGATCCCCGCCAATGGCGGTTGTTTTCGCCTGCTGGAGGTCATCTGTCCCGAGGGTACGCTGTTAAGCGCAAAGGCCCCGGCACCGGTATCCATTTATTACGAAGCCCTTATCGCCGCCATCGACGTAATGTGGAAAGCCCTGGCCCCGGTTGTTCCCGACAGACTGCCGGCAGGGCATCAACGCAGTGTCGGCGCCACTTTTGTCAGCGGCATCCACCCCGATACCAGGGAGTTTTTTGTCATGGGTGAACCCCTGGTGGGCGGTTGGGGAGCATCCACAACGCTTGATGGCGACAACGGCCAGTTTTGCTGCGGCAACGGCGAAACCTTTAACATCCCCGTGGAGTTGTTTGAATCCCGTTACGGCCTGCAGGTGGATCAGTATGCCTTTCACAATGAAGATGGCGGCGCTGGTGAGTATCGGGGCGGCAAGGGTGTGGTACTCGACTATCGCGTGACCTCTGACGAAGTCCATCTAACCTACGCGGCAACCCGAACCGAATCGAAACCCTGGGGCTTACACGGCGGCCGGGAAGGCTCCAACAATTACGCACAAATACTGCGCCACGACGGCAGCATCGAACGTCACCACATGTGCACCTCCGTAAGCGTGAAAAAAGATGAAGTGATACGGATCTTTACCGCCAGCGGCGGAGGTGTTGGAAATCCGGCAAAACGGTCCGAAGAAAAAATTAAAGAGGATTTAAAAAACGCTTACATCACCGGAGAACAGGCTCGCAACGACTACGGCTATGACCCTGAATAAGGCGCCATCCCCGTTTTCCCTTTCCTCTTCCACCATTCCCGTGCGCAAGCACGCAGGATCCTCTAACATCAGTGTTCTACGTAACAAGCGCGCTGGTGTTTATTGCTGCTGATTTTGGTCTGCGGGCTCCAGCGTTTCTGGCGCCTGTCGTATCAGGAATGTGGCGGTTAAATTCGGAGAACCAAGACCGCGTTGATGCGGAACACATCTCGAGTTGTCATCCAGATCGCGTCCGTTCAGCTTTGAGAATACCTGTCTGGAGAGCTGCTCTACCAGTTCACAGTCACCCGCATCCAGGTCGCGGGGTCGGTTGTACTTCAGTTGCACCGTTTCCCATTTTGCCGGAAACGTCTGTTCGTTGATGTCCGTCGTTTCCGTCGGGACGGGTACGGCAAAGGCAAGCCGCAGATTATGAAAGGGCAGTATCTCCGAGAAGTTGCCGGAGCAGGAACCCTCAACCTTGACATCATCCCGGGCACCCACAGCGCGAAGCAACAGTTTCACCTTGTAGCGGATACCATC
>JAJRTU010000011.1 GCA_024278135.1 Gammaproteobacteria bacterium | reverse complement strand
GGAGGACCCAAGAACTTCACCCTTTACACGCAGTGCCTTTGCTGAACGGACTACCGGCGGCTATTTCCTCGATTTCGACATTGACCGGGATCAGGCTGCTCGCTATGGCCTCAATGTTGGTGACGTACAGGATGTGATTGTAGCGGCCATGGGTGGCCGTATCGTATCGCAAACGGTGGAAGGGCGAGAACGCTATAATATACTGGTACGCTACGCACGCGAATATCGTGATAACCTGAACGCACTACAGCGGGTATTCGTCCCGAGCGCGAACGGTGCCCAGATCCCTATCGCCCAGATCGCGGATCTCACCTTTCGCACTGGTCCGCCGATGCTACGCAATGAAGACGGTCAGTTGGTGGGATTCGTATTTGTTGATGTCAACGAAAAGATCGGCATTGCGGACTACGTCGGTCTTGCCAGGCAAGTTGTCGCCGACAAAGTCAAGGTGCCGGCAGGTTATCGTATTGACTGGGCCGGGCAGTTTAAATACTTTGAACGGGCCAGGGCCAGGCTGAAAATCCTGGTACCACTGACCGTGTTTCTTATCTTTTTTATGTTATTTATGCACCGGCAATCATTGGTGGAGACATTGATAATAATGCTGGCTATCCCGTTTTCCCTGTCAGGAGCGATCGGCTTATTGGCATGGCTGGATTACAAACTCAGTGTCGCTGTTGTGGTGGGCATGATCGCCGTCGCGGGTCTGGCGGTCGAGCTGGGCCTGTTAATGATGCTTTATCTGGATCTCTCATGGCGTAGATACCGGCAAGCGGGTTTATTAAATAGTCATGCTGATTTCAGACAGGCCATCATTGAGGGTGCAGCGCAGCGTATTCGACCGATGTTGATGACCGGACTGGCTTTATTTTTAGGCCTGGTGCCCATTATGCTCAGTAGCGGTACCGGTGCAGATGTAATGAAACGGATTGCTGCACCGATGTTGGGTGGCGTCATGACCGCATTGATCATGGTGTTGCTGGTGTTTCCGGCAATATTTGCAATCTGGCGAGCACCAAAATTGTATTCCAGAGAGCTTGCTTCTTCATTGTCTGGTGAAGATTCTGCGCCAGCCTGGCGAAGCTAATCCGCTATCCCCTTAACCTGGCCATCATCTGTACCGGTGCGATGCTGCCGTTCTCTATGTTGCCCAGAATATTTTTCATCTTTTCTTTTGCGTTGGCTCCCATGACAAGATGTATCCCGAGTGCCGCCGGTCCTTTGGTCGCCGCGGCCAGGTTCTGTTTGAAAAAATCGATGGCGAAGTCAGTACGATCTTCGCTATCCAGCAGGTCAAAGCCCGCATCATGAAGCAAAGTATGCATTTCTTCCACTGTGACAAGATGACTGGTCCCGGCCGATTCCGCCCAGGGAACGGGAAAGTTCAGGCTGTTGTCATTTTTCTTCATGACGTCATAGAGACAAAATATGGCACCAGGCTTCAGCACACGTGCTATTTCATTATAGAGTGCTGCCCGTTCCGGGATATTCATGGCAACATGAATGGTAATAGCCGCATCGAAATGTTCATTGTCGAAAGGCATATCAAGGGCACTGGCCTGTTCGAAGTAGACCTTGTTGCTCAAACAGGTCAATTCTGTCAGCTTTTTTGCCGTTGAGATATATTCAGCAGTCAGATCGATTCCGCTGACCCGGCAGTCGGTCTGTATGGCAATGTAACGCGCAGTGCCGCCGATGCCGCAACCCACATCAAGGACATGTTGTCCTGCCTCCAGGGACATCTTTTTTACTGCATGGGCAGTCGCTTTACGCCCGCCTATATGAAATTCATCGACTGCGGCGAGGTCTTCGGGCTGTGGGTGCTGAGGATCGACCCCGGTACTCTCAAGCGCGGCAAGAATTCGTGTCAGCAGTTCTTTATTTCCGTAGTGTTGGGTAACGGCATTCTCAATATCTTTCATCTGTTTTCCTTTGGCAGGCCGGCAGTCGGCAGCATTATTGTTTCAACGCTGCTGCAATCATATCAGGAGTTGATAGGCCAGCGTTAAACTTGCTGTCAGCCCGGTGAAATAAGCGAATGTTCTGACATAAGGCGTGTTAAAAATGTAGAAAGACGCATGTACTGTGATCTCATTGGCTGTTCCCGTGACATGAACCGCCAGTACCAGCGGAGCAAATACAGCGATATTTTCAATCGCATTCATATGGGTACGCTAGGCCCGGTGCGTCATTTCTGTTCGAAGGGATCGTCTCCGGTAAAGGGTTATTGAGAAGGCGAAAAAAACCAATTCTGGTAATTCTGACGAATGCATAAGGCATAAACACTAAGGAGGAGAAGATCAATGTCAGTGTCAGCCAATAAATATCAGTTGTCATTAGTATGTGCTCTTGTCTATACAACGATTGCCTCCCGGCACTGCCACTACAAACCGGGATATCTGGATACTTACACATCCCGTTCTCAGACGTACCGCCCGGGTTCAGGTTTTTATAGAATTTATCGCCAATGCCATGCTTCAAAGTTGCTGCTGCCCGGCATTGCTTTGATATTGTTTTATCAGGTAGTGCTTCCTGCGTTGGAAGGATCTACCGACCATGTTTGTTTCTTTTGTTCGTACTTCAACAGGCCATGTTCAACCAGAGAGTAGGCTGCCGGCACAATCACCAGCGTGAGCAGTGTTGAACTGATCATCCCGCCGATGACTGCCACCGCCAGGGGACCACTGGTATCGGTGTCGGCACCATAGCCGAGAGCAGCCGGGAGCAGGGCGAGAATGATAGTACATGAGGTCATCAGTACGGGACGCAGACGGATCGGGCATGCCTCCATCAGCGCCTCGTTTATGTTCTTCCCTTCCGTGCGCAGTTGATTGGTCAAGTCGATCAGCAAGATGGAATTTTTTGCGACCAGCCCGATCAGGAGTACCAGACCGATCATGGAAAATTGATTAAGTGAATGGCCGGTCAGCCAAAGCAGGGCGCCGCCGCCGACGATTGCCAGAGGCTGTGCGATCATGATGATGAAAGGTTGTATGAAGGAATTGAACTGGCTGGCGAGGACCATATAAACCAGGATTATTGAGGTAATAAAGGCAAACAACATGTAACCGGCTGTCTTGCCAAACTCCTTGGCACGGCCTGTCATTTTCACCTGATAACCGGGGCTGACCAGCTTTTTGGCCTCCTCATTCACAATATTTATTGCATCGGCAAGAGAGACTGTGGGCGTGCTGAAAAATTGCGCCGCATATTGAAGATCGAATCGAGAGATAACGGCGGGGCCGAGCCCCGGTTTGGGGCGAACAAGATTATCGAGTCGTACCATCTCGCCATCTTTTGCCCGCAGATAGATGCGACTCAGGTCGAAAGGGTGTTTTAAATCACCTTCATTCGCCTTCAAACGCACGTCGTAGCGTTCTCCGTCACCTGGATCATTAAAGCGGGCCACGTCGAGTCCACCTACAAGCACGTTTACAGCCATGGCGACATCATTGACCGATAAGCCAAGGGTCTCGATTTTTTCACGATCCATGGCCAGTTCGAGTTGTGGCAGGTCGAGCTGGAGTTCCAGGTCGATGTTGCCCAGCACCGGGTGAGAGAGCAGTTTTTGTTTAAGATTCTGTGCCAGCCGTGCCACTTCACTTAAGTCCGGCCCGACCAGTACAAACGAAAGCGGTTCGCCTCGCCGGCCTCCGACAAGTGGCAATTCCGAAGGAAAGGCCTGAACGCCCGGAATCCTGGCGAATTCTTCCCGTAATTGCTCAATCAGCATTGCCTGGGACTTGTCTCGTTCATGACGGGGCAACATCCTCACGATGATCTGGCCTTCGTTTACCTGACCGGAAAGATTGGAGCCAATAGTCGCGAACTGGCCTGTGATTTCTTTATGGTGTGACAATACTTCCTCAATTTGGATCAACTTGCGTTTTGCTGTTTCAATACTCGAGCCCAACGGTGCTTTGAAAGTGATCAGAAAACGGCTTTCGTCCTGAACGGGAAAGAAGCTTTTACCCATATTCGCGAAGAAATAGCCGCTGGAACAAACAATGGCAATGGTAAAGGCCATCACTGTCCATCGGTGGCGAAGTGCTGATGTGAGCAGGGATATATACACTCGGGTCATCCATTGGAAACCACGTTCGAACAGACGGTAGACAGCCCCATGGTCAGTGGTAACTTGCAGGTGGCGGGCGCAAAGCATCGGTGTGAGCGTCAGCGATACCAGTAGTGAAACGATGACACCGAAAGTGACGACCACGCCGAAGGATCGGAAAAACTGGCCGACGATGCCCTGTAGAAAAATAACGGTGACGAATATTGCCACCAGTGTCAGAGTTGAGGCGATCACGGCAAACATTACTTGTTGGGTTCCGCCCAGGGCTGCAGTGACGGCATCCACTTTATACTTTTCCCGGTGACGGTAGATATTTTCAAGGACGACAATGGCATCATCCACCACCACTCCGATCAGCAGCAGCAGCGCGAGCAGCGTCAGCGTGTTGAAGGTGTAACCCATAAAATACATGACAGCAATGGTACCGAGCAGTGATACGGGAATAGCAGCAGCAATAATCAGGGTCGAACGTAAATTCTGTAGAAAGAACAATACCACCAGCGCCGTCAGCAAGGTCGCACTGAGCAGATGTTCTTCCAGCCCACGGACAATCGCTTCAATCAACTCTGAATCGTTGTGAGCAACAGCAATGGCAATTCCCGGCGGCAATTGAGGGCGGATTTCCTTATCAAGTCGACGCTTGACTTCGTGGGCTATGGCGACCGTATTGGCGTTGTTTACCTTGACGATACCGATACCTACTGCCGAGCGCGTGTTGTAATGCGCCAGTTGGCGAAAGTCAGCCAGTCCATCTTCCAGCGTGGCAATATCACGAAGGCGCACAGGAGCTCCTTCAGGATAGGCAACGATAAGCTCTTTCAATGTCTGTACACTGTGAAATTCGAGATCGAGTTTCACCAGGTCCTCGAAACGCTCACCGACCAGAAAGCCACCGGGGAGTCTTATATGTTCCCGGCTGAAGGCCGCGATAATGTCCTGAATAGTGACGGCAAAGGCTGCCATTCGCCGGATATCCAGGTTGACACGAATAGTGCGCTCGCGTTCTCCACCGAGACGTACTTCACCCACACCTTCTATTGTCTCAAGGCGTTTTTTGATTACGTTGCGGGCGTATTGATTTAATTGCTGCAGAGTTCGATCACCGGTAAGCGTAAGCCACATAATC
>JAJRTU010000222.1 GCA_024278135.1 Gammaproteobacteria bacterium | reverse complement strand
CGACAGCATATCCTCAAGCAGTTCTTCCGTCAGTCCCGCAAACAGGGGAGATTGGAGAAGCACACTTTTACAATGTTTGTAATACACCAGATTTCTTTTCATGGTGCTTCTCTCCCACCGAGTCGGGTTGATTGCCGGGAATAACAGTACATTGTCATGGTATCACAAAGGCGGGTTGTTGAATTCAGAGGGATGTGGACACTGTGCACTCTTCGGTTCTGTTCTCCGGCATTTACGAACCGTGCAAGAGTGAATGCCATCTGCGGTACCTGATAATACTCAGTGACACCGCTGCCGTTATTTATACCAAACGATCTCAGCAGCGCAGTTTCCTGTTATTTTTCTCTTTTTTTTCGCAGGAAAAATAATTGCTTCAATGCATCTTCCTCCATTATTTCAAATTCAGATACAATCTGCTTTCGCACGTCTCGATTGCTGAACAGATGTAGTAATACTTCAAAGATGAATGCGAGAAAAAAAATACTGATGATGTAATAAATAATATGCGGCATAGATTTTGAAGTGTAACTGACAGCAAATCCTGCCGCGCCGAATGCCCCAATGACGGCGACCAGGATCAGCCAGAGATTAGCCCCGGTCTGCCGGTGTCTGAACAGGTGGCCGGTATGGGTGAAGCCCTGAATAAGAAGTACGGCAATCGCAGCGATCGTGGCGATTTCACCCAGTTTGAAAAAGAGTATCATCGGGATGATCAGTAATGCGGAGATAAGCAGTCCCTCGGTATTATGAAAGATATTGTAATCGTAGGCTTTGGGAAGGTCGCCGTCTTTGGCCAGTGTGTAACTGATCTGTGTTACAGCATAGAGCGTAGCGTTGATCGCTGATGCCGTTGCCAGCAGCGCAGTCGCCGCCATAATCTTGAATCCCCAGACACCAAAAGCAGGTTGTGCCGCACCGGCAAGAGCAAAATCTTTATCCTGGACAATCTCAGCTAAGGGTAAATTACCGAACACGGCGATAGAAACAGAGATATACAGTACTGTCACCAGTCCAATCGACCAGAACATTGCCCGAAGCATTGTCTGTTCGGGATCCTGCATATCTTCGACACTGTTGGTAATGACACTAAAACCCTGATAGGCAAAAAAAGTCAGCCCCAGCGCATACAAAATGTTAAGCATCCCAGGCGCCTTGTTGATGGCTAAATTAGCCGGCTGGATAAAGAACAGCGCCGAGACGGTAAAAACAATTAAAGCACTCAGTTTTATGATTACAATTATATTTTCCGCTTTGGCAACCACTGCGGCACCGATCAGGTTAAGGATGACAAAGAACAGGAGAATGCTGACAGCGAAGAGGTTGGTATACAGGGGACTTATACCATTACCTACATAGGTTGCAGCATAAGTGCCAAAGGACTTGGTGACGGCAGCGAGTGCCACCAGTTGTGCAAAATAGAACAATATCCCGAGTGATCCGGAAAAAAAACCTTCTCCGTAGCCCTGTACCAGATACTCGATAATGCCGCCCCGGCTGGGATAGCGGATGGCCAGTTTGCTCAGGGAGTAGCCGCAAAGCAACGCAATAATCCCGCCGATCAAAAATGAAACAGTGACGAGGTTGCCTGCTATCGCTCCCGCTTCACCGATCACAATGAATATTCCCGCTCCGACCATGGAGCCAATGCCCAGAAAGACCGCACTCCAAAGACCGAATACTTTCGATGCGGGCGTCTCATGATTATTCATAACGGCGCTCAACTCCTCACACTGGAGCGGATGATTGTTGTACGATGGTGGCGCTGTCGCCCGTGGAAGGACAGCATCATTGTGGACAGGGTATTTCGGCTGATTCTCATACCAAACTGCTCCTCAAGGTAAAGCGTCGCAATGTCCCGCCCCGGTAACGCCCTGTATTGATATTGAGGCGAAGTCTGAGCATTTTAACCGTGCTCGTCTGTCACCTGTATGACACTCAGGGAGTTTATTGCGAACGACAGCAGACCTTGTCGTTCTCACCTATTCCGACAACGCGGCGCTGTCACCAGGGTGACAGCGCGTCTGCACTGTTTCACCTAATATTCTCGTCATGCTCAAAGCCATAATATCAATGAGTCAAGGAGAACATGTATGTATGAATTTCATATAAGCAAAACCGGTGATCTGGACGCCGTTATCCAGCAGGTCAGCGATGCCCTGAAGCAGGAGGGCTTCGGCATTTTGACGGATATTGATGTTGCCGCCACGCTCAAAAATAAACTCGGGGAGG
The DNA here is from genome assembly GCA_024278135.1 of Gammaproteobacteria bacterium. Classification (GTDB taxonomy): domain Bacteria; phylum Pseudomonadota; class Gammaproteobacteria; order Eutrophobiales; family Eutrophobiaceae; genus WLWS01. The sequence continues at coordinate 1,274 of JAJRTU010000222.1, read as the reverse complement.
AAATGCGACCCTATCGCATACTGGGTGCCTGCAATCCGGCCCTGGCCCATCAGGCCCTGAGCCGGGAACCGAATATTGGACTGTTGTTACCCTGTAATGTCGTGGTTCGTGAAGAAGCGGATAAAACCTGCTGGATAGGTTTCATGGATCCCGTTGCGGTGCTCGGTCTGGTGGACAACGAGGCGATAAGGCCATTGGCGGGCGAAGTTCGTTCACGTTTACGACAGGTGGCCGAAAAACTGCAGGATCAGACCGATATTGAAATACATCATCATTGATGGTTGCCGAAGACGATTACAATAGATATGCCAGGGTTTACCGGAAAGCGCAAAGACTGTGAATAACGAAGAAAAACTTACGCTGAAGGAAGTCATCGCCATGGGTGTTGGCGGCATGGTGGGTGGCGGTATTTTCTCGGTACTGGGTCTGGCGATTGCCCAGGCAGGACACGCAGCGCCGATCGCTTTTGCACTGGGTGGTTGCATCGCATTATTGACCGGACTCTCTTATGCCCGACTGGGGTTCGTGTTCCAGTCCAGCGGCGGCAGCTTTACCTTTCTGGAACACGCCTTCAATAATCAGAATGTCGCGGCCATTGGCGGCTGGTTGCTGCTGGTCGGTTACGTCGGGACAATGTCACTCTATGCCTATACCTTTGCCGTCTATGGCAGTGCCATGCTCGGTGACGACGGTGCCAACCCTGCCATGCATCATCTGCTGGAAACAATGATATTGCTCACTTTTCTCGGTATAAATTTATATGGCATCAAGGCCAGCGGTACCAGTGAGTTGTTGATCGTGATCGTCAAGGTGATTATTCTGTTTTTGTTTGCCGCTATTGGGCTGTTTTATATCAAGGCTGATCATATTTTTCCTGTCGTCAATCGCGGTTACGATGGCATTATCATGGGCGCGGCTCTGATATTCGTTGCCTATGAAGGCTTTGAATTAATCCCCAATGCCATTAATGAAATGGAAGATCCGCAGCGCGATCTGAAAATGGCGATTGTCTGGTCCATAGGCATCACTATAGTTATTTATGTACTGGTTTCCATCGTGGCGACGGGCAACCTGCTGCCGGATGAAATCAGTCTGTATAAAGAGTATGCCCTGGCAGTGGCTGCCAGGCCTTTTCTGGGGCAGGCTGGATTTGTATTGATTGGCGTGGCGGCGCTGTTTTCCACAGCATCGGCGATCAACGCCACGTTGTTTGGCACGGCCCGTCTTGGTATGGTGATGGCGAGAGAAAAAGCACTGCCGACGGCATTCGGTTT
>JAJRTU010000221.1 GCA_024278135.1 Gammaproteobacteria bacterium | reverse complement strand
GGTTCAGGCCCCCACCGGCATTGATGTTGAGTGTGCCGCTGCCGCCTCCGTTAATGGCGGCCCCATTCGTCCAGTTCATCGTATCTGCGCTCAGACTACCGTTGAGGTTTACTACGCCCCCGGCGAGATTGAAGATGTTGGTAATGATCGCGGTGTTGAGATCCAGACTATACAGGGAGACAGTCAGCGTATCGGCGCTGAAATTGGAAGCATTGACGGTAAGGTTATCGTTGAAAAATACCGCGTTGCTGCTCGCATCCAGTGTCGTGGCGTTGATGGTGCCACCGAGTATGATGTCACTGTTGGCCGTCGCTCCCTGATTGAGCAAAGTAACCACGGCAGCGCTCAGGTTTTCGACAGTGATATCGCCGCTGTTCGCGCCGTTACCCAGGCGCAGGTTAATGTTGCCCGTACCTGCATTCAGCAGGGTACCATTGGCCATTAATATCTGTGCTGCACCGGCATCGCGGTAGGAGGCATTGGCACTCGCATCGTTGGCCACGACGCTGAGATCACCGTTGTCGGTAGCGATATCGGCATTAAGGATAATACTGCGCCCCGCCTGCAGACTGAGATTGCCGCCCGCGCCACTGGCAATCACACTTATATCAGCGCCGGCATTCTGAGTAATGTCATTATTAGCCTGCAAGACCAGGGCGGTGCCTGAATTCAGCGTCGCTTCAATGGCATGGTTGCTAATATTGACGCTACTGCCTGGCGTGTCACTGAAAAGCGTGTTGGTCGCGCCGCTGACAACCGGGTCAACGACCATGACCTGGCCGGCATTCAGGCCGCTTATCGTGTCAACCCAGGGGCTGAAGACGGCGAATTTACCACCACCTACCTCAACAATACCGTTCGAACCCACATTGTCACTCGCCGTGGTCCCCACCAGCGAGTTGGTGGCACTGACAGGACCTACAGTACCGCTGGTGCCATCGCCCCAGGTGACTGCACCGGCATCTGTTATGGCCCCGTTGTCCCATGCGAAACTTTTCGTCACGTAGTTGCCGTTACTCAGGGCAAGGATGCCCCCTCGGCCCACATTGTCATTCGTAGAGGAGCCTACCAGAGAGTTGCCGGCGTTGATGACGCCGCTGATGCCGCTGGTACCATCGCCCCAGGTTACCGCTCCGGCCTGGGCTATGCCTCCGTTGTTCCAGGTTTCACTGGCCACAACATAATTGCCATTGGTGAGGGCGGATATACCGGATATACCCACATTGTCACCTAATTGTGTGCCTACCAGTGAATTGGAGGCACTGACCGGACCCACGGTGCCGCCCAGGCCATTACCCCAGGTCACCGCCCCGGCATACAATACAGGGCCGTTGCTCCAGGATGGGGTCGCTACCACGTAGTTACCATTGCTCAGGACGGTAATCCCATAAGCGCCAACCTGATCGCCTGCCTGAGTACCCACCAGGGAATTGGCGGGACTGACCGTACCCACGGCGGCGCCCAGACCATCTCCCCAGGTTACTGCCCCGGCGTCCACTACGCCGGCGTTATCCCAGAGTTGACTTACTACGACATAGTTACCGTTGTTCAGCGCGGTGACTCCATTAAAGCCTACCTGGTCACTCGTCGTAGATCCCACCAGGGAGTTGGTAATGTTGACGGTGCCTACGGTAGCGCTCAGACCATCAGCCCAGGTCACCGCCCCAACATCCGTTATGCCGCCCTTGTCCCATTTTGGACTCGTCACCACGTAGTTGCCGTTGCTGAGGGCACTTACGCCTCCCACTTGATCGTTCGCCTGTGCGCCGACCAGAGAGTTAGCGAGACTGACCGTGCCCACAGTGCCGCCGGCGCCATCCCCCCAGGTGACTGCACCGACATCTGTTATGCCGGCGTTATCCCAGTAGATGCTGGACACCACGTAGTTGCCGTTGCTGAGCGCGATCGCGCCCCCAACATAGTCATTCGCGGTGGAACCCACCAGTGAGTTGGCGGTGCTGACGATGCCCACAGTGCCGCCCAGACCATTGCCCCAGGTGGCCGCCCCAACATTTGCTAAGCCGCCCTTGTCCCATTTTGGACTCATTACCACGTAGTTGCCGTTGCTGAGCGCGATCGCGCCCCCAACGTTGTCATTCGCAGTGGTACCCACCAGAGAGTTGGCCGCACTGACGGCACCCACGGTGCCACCCAGACCATTGCCCCAGGTGGCCGCTCCGGCATCTGCGATGGAACTGTTGTTCCAGGCGGTACTGCTTACCACGTAGTGACCATTACTGAGAGCGGTAACACCCCCAAAGCCAACCAGGTCATGAAACGTTGTTCCCACCAGCGAGTTGGCGGCACTCACCGTACCGACCGTGCCGCCCAGGCCATTGCCCCAGGTGATGGCACCGGCCCATGCTACACCACCATTGTTCCAGAGCTCACTTGCCACGACGTAGTTACCGTTGGTCAGGACGGTAATACCACTCCTGCCAATCTGGTCATAATTTTGTGTGCCGATCAGTGAGTTCACGGCGCTGACAGTCCCGCTGATACCGGTGAACCCATCACCCCAGGTCACCGCGCCGACCTGGGAATTGGTTCCGTCACCCCACTGGAAACTCCCCACTACGTAATTGCCATTGCTGAGAGCCGTGATGCCACCCAGGCCAACATGGTCATTCGCGTGACTGCCGGTCAGAGTAGCCAGCAGTGCACCCGTGTCCGGATTAAATAGATACACTGCGCCGGCGCTGTTGGCGGCGAAACTATCTCTTTCTTTCGGTATGGCCAACATACCGGAGCCTAAATAGACACCCGCAGCAAAACCAAATTCATCGAGGGCATTGGGATTGGGGTCCAGCAACTCTGTCAGTTGTGAGCCCGAGCCATTGATGATGCTGATATTCTTCGGATCCAGTAATAAAGTACCGGATGCGCCTCTGGCGGCAGATAAATCAACCTCGCCGTTGTAGGCCAGACCGAGCTTGCCCGAGACTTCCACCGTACCGCCACTGCCACTGCTGGCGCCCCCCCGGGCACTGAGGTGGCCGGAGAAGCGGCTCTGACCGTTGGACCAGATTACTACTGTGCCGCCGTCCCCTGCTTCTATGGCATCGGCAGTCAGTGTCGTCGCACCGTTGACCTGGGTATTTTCCGCATTGGGTATATCCGCTTCTTTTCCCTGGAAGCCGCCGCCAATACGGATATCGCCGCCTTGCTGTTGGCCGTTCGCATCGACCCTGGCATCGGCGAGTTTAACTTCCTCACCCAGCAGGACCACCCGACCACCCGTGTTGCCTCGGGCGTTGTAAGTCCCGGAGCTGAACAGGCCGGTATCGGCCTGTTGGTGTATCGTACCGGCTTTACCCTCGGTGGTATCCGCACTCAAATCAGCCTTGTAGGTGACCAGGGCGCGGCCCTGCGTCTGTATATCAATTCTGCCACCAGCCGACTCTCCATCGACACTGATACCCCCGTCCGCCAGCAGGCTGTCAGAGGCTATACTGATATGTCCCCCGGTTTTGCCTTCAGCATGTATCTCGCCCTGCAGGTATATGGTGCCATGGTTGTCACTGGCGATATTGTGTGCTTGAATACTGATCGTGCCGGCATCAACTTCTTTATTGCCCGAGGCGCTGATGAGCGAACCCGTCCGTAACTCAATATCATCACTTGCCACCAACTCAATCCGACCTTGTCGGTCCATCTTGATGCTGTCTGCGTTTACTTCACCGGAATGTTTGATGGTGCCGGCAAACATCCCGGCCGCACCGCCGTGAGTGATCATCTTGCCCAGATTTACCACTTCGTTCTCCGGTGCCTGCACATCAAAGACGATATGATCGGAATCGAGACTGGCGATGGTGATACTCTTTCCGGCAGCCAATATAATCTCACCCCCCTGGGTTTCAATGATGCCCTGGTTTTCTATGTTCGGAGCAATCAGGAAAATATCTCCATTGGCTCCAGCTTTGATGTAGCCCTGATTACGTATATCGGCGGCATTCTTTCCCTGAAACTTCAGGTGCGCATTAATAAAATCTTCATCACGCATGTCCAGTGTCGAAGCAATAAAACCCGCTGTATCAATTACCGCATCCTGTCCAAACACGATGCCGTTCGGGTTGATCAGGAATACCCGGCCGTTTGACAATAGCTGACCAAGAATATCGGATGGTTTCTGGGTAACAACACGATTGAGGACGGCGCTTGATGCAGACTGCTGAATAAATCGGGTAGACTCGTTTTGTTGAATGGAAAATTGTTGCCAGTTGATGATGGTACCGGGGGTGTTGCTGATGTTGAGCGTAGTGGGATCAGGATGCGCAAATCCGATCTGCCCGTTGACGACATGAGCGCCGTCGGGATTGGCCAGGGCCATACCCAGGCCAGTGAGTAACAGCAGCAGACTCCGTATTAATATACGAAACTGACCATTCACTTGCCCTTCTTGTCAAGCAGGTTGACGTATCGTTGATGATTGATATCAGCTCCAGCATAGTAGGATTAATTTACCGGCCACTTGATCTCGATCAAATGACCGCAGATATCAATCCGTTCCGGATTATGTGTGAAAATGTCGAAAGGATGGGGTGACTGTAAATAACGGCGATACCTTTTCCTGCATCTTACGATGGCTGTCTGGCTGAGAGTATTTCCCCTGTGGTTACCAGGTCGGAATGCTTATTCAGTTGGGGGACAGATCGTGTTGCTCAATAAAAGTACTTATGCCATCTAGAGTGGCCTGGGTTCGATCTCGAAAGGGTGAATGCCCACAATTATCGAGCATCAAGACTTCCACCGGGCCGGCACATTGGATCCGGATGGCTTCGATTTGCGCCGCTGTACCGTACTCATCATTTTTCCCCTGGATGTGCAGTACCGGGGTAGAAATGGCGGGCAGGTATTCTTCAATATTCCAGTTTATAAAATCATCATGCAGCCAGATATCGTTCCAGCGCCAGAAGGCATTGTCGACATCGTTGTGATAGACTTTCAGACGTTCTCGAAGATTTTTCTTTTTGAATGCCTGTTTTGCAATACGAATACTGGCTCGGCTCAGGTCTTCATTAAAAACATGTGGTGCCATTAATACCAACGCCACAGGCTGTGGCAGCCTGGCCGATCCGGCATAGATAATGGCAATGGATGCGCCATCACTGTGCCCGATAAAGATCGGATGACTAATATCAGCGAGTTCAAGTACGCTGGGCAATATCTTACATGCTTCATCGTGCATATAGTTCACCTGTCTCGGCAAAGGCAGCAAGCTTGATTTCCCATAGGATTGACGACTGTACGAAAAAGCATTTAATCCGGTTTTTTCAGCAAGTTGTTCAGGAAAATTTTTCCACATGGAGACGGAACCGAGACCTTCATGCAAAAATACCAGAGTGGGGGAATGCCTGCTGTTGTTGCCGATACGGTGATACTCAAGACGGATATCGTCTATTACAATGAATCCATCTTCAACGTCGGGCACGATTCAAGATCCGTTTGCGTCGATCTGATTTTCCGGCGCGGCCTGGATAAAGGCCTCGAGTTTAAGGCAGGCCTGTTCTATTGCACAAAGCGCAGTGTAGTTGCCCAGAGGAATATTAAAGCGGCGGGCATTATACATCTGTGGGACAAGACAAAGATCTGCCAGCGTGATATTTTCGCCAAGGCAGTACGGCCCTTCACGATCAATACTCAACAGTCTGGTTTCAAAGGCGTCGAATCCCAAAGCTATCCAGTTTTCATACCAGCGATCTTTTACTTCATCGCTGACCTGCAAGTCCCGTTTGATGTATTGCATTACCCGGAGATTATTCAGAGGATGTATATCGCAGGCAATAAGTTGCGCGAGTTGTCGCGCCTCGGCTCGGCAGACAATATCATTCGGCAGTAAAGGTGTTTGTGAATATTTTTCCTCCAGGTACTCAAGAATGGCGAGAGACTGACTTATCGTATGTTGCCCGTCAATGAGTGTGGGTACCAGGCCCTGGGGATTGAGTCGACGATATTTATCACCATGCTGTTCTCCACCGTCTTTCAGCATGTTCACAGGAATAATCTTGTGCTCAATACCTTTCAGGTTCAGGCCGATACGGACCCGGTAGGCAGCTGATGATCGCCAATAGCTGTACAGTTTGATCATGAGGTTAATCTTTATCAGCGGGGTGGGTGATACTGTCTGGCGACCTGATCAATTTTACCGAAAATGGAGAGGCCGTCCTGATTGAACATTTCTATCTCAATACGATCACCAAAACGCATAAAAGGTGTTGATGGCTTGCCGTTGGCTATCGTTTCAAGACAACGGATTTCCGCCAGACAGGACGATCCGTCTTTGCTGCCGACATTGGCGACGGTACCGGAACCGACAACGGTTCCTGCCATCAGATCTCTGGATTTGGCCGCGTGGTGTATCAGTCGCGGGAAGTCAAATATCATGTCGACTCCGGCATTGGGGCTGCCAATTTTTTTACCGTTCAGCGTGCTGTGCAAGGGCAGATGTAATCGGCTGCCATCCCAGGCCTCACCCAGTTCATCCGCAGTCACGGCAACGGGTGTAAACGATGTCCAGGGTTTGGACTGGTAGAAACCGAACTGCTTGGCCAGTTCTGCCGGAATAAGATTTCTTAAGGAAACATCATTGACCAGAGCAACAAGTTTAATGTGTTCCCTGGCACCGTCGACAGATATCCCTGCCGGCACATCATCGGTAAAAACGACGACTTCTGATTCAAAATCAATACCCCAGTCTTCGTCTTCAATGAGGATGTCATCACAGGGCCCGATAAAGGCATCGGATGCTCCCATGTATATGAGTGGGTCCGTCCAGAATGAGGCGGGTAAGTCTGCACCGCGGGCCTTTCGCACCAGTTCAACATGAGTGACATAGGCACTGCCGTCGGCCCAGTGATAACTGCGGGGCAAAGGTGCAGCCAACTGCGTTGGATCGAGATCAAAGGCACTGTTGATGTTGCCGCTTTGCAGGCCGGTAAACACCTCTTCCAGTTGCGGCGAAATCCCGGCCCAGTCATCCAGCGCCATCTGCATCGTCACGGCAATATCCGGCACCGTTACCGCCTGTGTCACAGCGCGGTTGACAACGATCAGCGTACCGTCACGGCCACCCTCTTTCAAACTGGCTAATTTCACTGTCTTCTCCTTTATAACGGTGTCGGCGGGCACTTTCAAACAAGCTATTTGAAACTAGTTACATTTGAAACTATACTGAAATAATCAAGTTCGTCAACCAGAGGCCCTGCAGACTCACCGAGGATTTTATAATGACGGGTGTCGTCACCACGAATGAAACAACCGAGCGGCTGGAATATTTACCGGGCTTTTCGAATGAGCATTGTTCCGAAGCCCTGCCGGGAGCCCTGCCCTCCGGCCGGTTTTCACCGCAAAAAGTCGCCTATGGCCTGTACGCGGAGAAGTTTACAGCAACGGCCTTTACTGCGCCTCGCGCACAGAACTTCCGCAACTGGTTTTATCGTATTCGACCGTCGGTGGTGCAGGGTGATTTTCAACCAATAGACAGGGGTCTGATTCGCAGCGGCCCCATTACCGAGATTGACACCCCCCCCAATCCCCTGCGTTGGGACCCCTTTCCTGTTCCTGAAGGCCCGGCGGATTTTATTGACGGGCTGGTGACTGTTGCGGCGAATGGCAGCGTTGGCGTGACCGGCATCGGTATTCATCTGTATCTGGCCAACCAGTCCATGCAGGACCGTTTTTTCTATAACAGCGATGGTGAACTGCTTATCCTGCCCCAACAGGGCAGGTTCAGAGCACATACCGAGTGTGGCATCGTTGAAGTCGGGCCGGGGGAAATTTGTGTCATTCCACGTGGGATCAAGTTTCGGGTGGTCCTGCCGGACGGCCCGAGCCGTGGTTATGTGTGCGAGAATTACGGCGCAATACTGCAATTGCCGGAACGTGGTCCGGTGGGATCAGACGGCTTCGCCAACGAGCGTGATTTTTTCGCGCCGGTGGCGGCCTATGAGGACAGGGAAGGCGACTATCAACTGGTCAATAAATTCATGGGCAATCTTTATGCCTGCGACATCGGGCATTCTCCGCTGGACGTGGTGGCGTGGACAGGGACAGCCGCCCCTTACCGGTATGACCTGAAGCGATTCAATACAATGAACACGGTCAGCTATGATCATCCCGATCCCTCCATCTTTACAGTATTGTCATCAGCACTGGATTCACCCGGTGTCGCCAATGTGGACTTTGTCATCTTTCCGCCGCGCTGGATGGTGGCTGAGAATACTTTCCGTCCGCCCTGGTATCATCGTAATCTTATGAGTGAATTTATGGGTTTGATTTATGGCATGTATGATGCCAAACCGGAAGGCTTCGTACCGGGCGGGGCGAGTTTGCATAATTGTATGAGCGCCCACGGACCGGATGTCGATGCTTTTGATAGTGCATCTGATGCGGCGCTTGAACCGAGACGTTATGAAGACACTATGGCCTTTATGTTTGAGTCACGTTACATCATTCAGCCGACGAAGTTTGCACTGGAAGCCGCACAACGGCAAAAAGATTATATTGAATGTTGGCAGGGGCTGAAAAAACACTTTAAAGCATAAATCAAATATCAGATGTCAAAACATTGCCGGCCTGCGCTCAATCTGGATGAGTTTCTTCCCTATCGTTTATCCATAGTGACAAACAAGATCAGTCGTAATCTGGGTAGTTTATATTCCGATAGATTTAATCTGAGTACGGCTGAATGGCGTGTGATGGCCGTATTGGGACAGGATCGGGATTTATCGGCGGATGAGGTTTGCACAAAAACGGCTTTGGACAAGGTCAGTGTCAGCCGTGCAGTAACGAAGCTGTTGAAGAAAAGGTGTATCGAGAGAAAGTTTTCCAGGCAGGATCGGCGTCGCTCCATATTAAGATTATCCAGATCAGGTTACTCGATATATGGCCGAATCGTACCGTTGGCGAGACGCTATGAAGCCCGACTTCTGTCGGGACTGTCGAAGCGGGAACAGGCGCAGCTTGAACAACTGCTGAACAAGTTGAATCAACAGGCAAGCCGCTTGTCGGTACCTGAATCGGGTTAAATTCACTACTTAAAGAAACCACGGCTTCGCCGATCGGCGTTTCAGGCAATCATGACCGGCTGATACATTTAATTACGTTGACTATTTTTCGGGCTTTCTCTAATATGTACTGTACGGTACAGTATATATTTTCTGTTGTGGCAAAAATAATGTTCGAGGGGGCAATTGGCTGCATTGCCAACAGGTCCTGAACCATGAGAAATACTATTCGGGATATTATCGGGGGACTACATGAGCGGATTTGAAATCATGGCTGTTGTGGCGGTATTGCTTTGCGCGCTGGCGATCCTGCCCGGCACTTTGGGCATACTTATGCTCACGAACAAAATAGCGGCCGATGCGGCCGGCGCACGGCTTATCTATCAACACTCCATCAAGGTGCTGATTATTTCCGTTATTCTGATGCTGTTTGCCACTTACCAGGCATTGTCAGCCGGTCCATTGTCATGGTTGTTTATTGGGAGCATGTTGGCTTTCGGTGGAATTTGTGCGTTTGGTTACCTGATGCATACCCGTTTCCTTTTTCAACCTGTGCGTAAGCCGGTTTTTATCAGTATGAGCGAAGCGCTGCAAAAGTTTGGTCCTGAGGAAGAAGTAGTGGGTGTGTTTGATGCTGCCGGCAGGCCTTTTGCGTTTATCACCCGGCTGGCGAGGCGACCCCATATCGTCTATCAACCCGATGGTGATAATCCCTTTCTTATGACGCACTGCATCTTGTCACACAGTTCCATGGGCTATGAAATGGAAGGTAAATTCAAACAACCCGATATTATTATTACTGCCGCCATGGCCAATAATATGGTGTTTTATGAGCGTTCCAATCAATGTGCCATGACCCAGATGCACAATAGACCAAAGGACTCGGATGTGTCGCTCAAGTTGCTGCCGACCCTTTCGGT
>JAJRTU010000220.1 GCA_024278135.1 Gammaproteobacteria bacterium | reverse complement strand
CGGACTGACAGTGCCTGGCTCACCACCTGCTGCGCCACATCGCTCTGATCCTTGTTCGGCAGGGCCAGAATGGCCCGGGCATGGCCCATTTCCAGCTTGCCCTTGCCCAGCATCTTTTTCACATTGGCGTTAAGTTCAAGCAAACGCAGCATATTGCTGACTGTGGAGCGGGATCGACCCACCGCATCCGCAATATCGGCATGCGTCATATCAAACTCACCCAGCAGGCGCGCCAGACCCTGTGCCTGTTCCAGAGGATTCAAGTCTTCACGCTGGATGTTCTCGATCAGGGCCATACACATGGCGGTTTGATCATCAATCTGGCGCAGCACAACCGGTACCTCGTGCAAGCCGGCCAGTTGCGCGGCACGCCAACGCCGCTCACCGGCAATGATTTCGTATTTATCACCTCTGGCCAGAGGCCTGACCAATATCGGCTGCACGACACCCTGTGCCTTGATGGAATTGGCCAGATCCTGCAGGGCCTCCTGGTTAAAATCCGTCCTCGGCTGGTACTGCCCGCGTTTTATCAGATCAAGGGGTAAATAACGCAATTCTTCATTACCCTCAATAGCGCCCAGCTCCGCCCCGCTACGGTTGCCCAACAGCGCATCCAGCCCCTTACCCAATGCCCGTTTCCTGGCAGCCACTACGAGGACTCCCGAAGGCTCATCAACAAATCCACCACACCATACATTGTTGTCATGTTCATGCCGCCTTCCCTTCCCGATTCAACATTTCTCCGGCCAGCGCCAGATACGCCAGCGCGCCCCGTGAAGAACGATCATACTTGATAATGGGTAAACCATGACTGGGGGCTTCGGCCAAACGTATATTTCGCGGGATAATAGTGCGATAAACTTTGTCTCCAAAGTGATCGAGTAATTGTGTGGAGACCTGGTTCGCCAGGTTGTTGCGTGGGTCGAACATGGTTCGAAGCAGACCTTCCACACGTAAATGTGGATTCAGAAATTTACGTATTTTCTCGATGGTGGACAACAGGGCAGTGAGCCCTTCCAATGCGTAGTACTCGCACTGCATCGGAATGATGACCGCATCGGCAGCCACCAGTGCGTTGACCGTCAACATATTTAAAGAGGGCGGACAATCAATAAAAATAAAATCATACTCGTCTTTGACGCTCTCCAATGCTTTGCGCAGACGGATTTCCCTGGCAATCTCATCCAGCAGACCCACTTCTGCTCCGGTCAAATCGGCGTTACTCGGCAATAAGCTGTAATCTCCCTCAACCGAATCCACCAGCACCTCGGCAATGGTTTTTTCATCCATCAGGACATCATAAGCGGACAACTCCAATTCGGACTTTTCCACACCACTGCCCATCGTGGCATTGCCCTGTGGATCCAGATCAATCAACATCACACGTCTTTTCGTCGCCGCCAGCGAGGCAGCTATATTCACGCTGGTGGTCGTCTTGCCCACACCGCCTTTCTGATTGGTTATTGCGATTATTCTGGTCACGTTTATGTGTTGATTCTTGTGTGCAAAAGGGTGTGCATTATTACACAGTTAGATTATCCGGTGTTGTACGTCTTTCTATCAGCAACAATTGTCGCGCGGCATCTACGCCCGGGACGCTGAGCGCCTGTATTTGTACAGTATATTGGCTTTCATCAATTTGCATCTTTTCTTCTTCCACAGCCTTGCCTTTCATCATGATGATACGGCCCTTTGTTTCCAGCAGGGCTGCGGTCAAACCGCAAAACGCCGCCGTTGTCATCAAAGCACGACAGATGACAGTTGAAAACTCCCGTTCCGGCTGATAGTCCTCTATGCGCGCACGCACCACCTCGATATTTTCAGGGCCAAGTTCCAGCAAGGCCTGATTCAGGAAGCGCGTCTTTTTCTGCTTGCTGTCCAGCAGTACCCAATGCATATCGGGCCGGGCCAGCGCCAGAATAAAGCCGGGCAGACCTGCTCCGCTGCCGACGTCCAGACCTGATGTGCCATGCAAATAAGGCAATACCGACAGGCTGTCCAGTATATGGTGAGTCAACATAAGCGGCTTTTCCCTGATGCCACTGAGGTTACTGGTCCGGTTCCACTTATCGAGTAAGTCAATAAAAGCCAGATAACGATCACAGGGATGGGCAAGAGGATCCTCTCCGAGGGCCAGCAAACCCGACTGCAGTTGATTCTGTAAATCCATGCCTTCGGTGAGCAATGCTGTATCTGTTATTCAGGCACTTTCCTGTAGCTGACAGGCCTGTTTCTTCAGATGTATGCGCAGGATAGATATGGCCGCAGGTGTGATGCCGGGCAGGCGAGAAGCCTGTCCGAGTGTTGCCGGCCGCTGGGCGGTGAGTTTTTGTGTGACTTCCGCTGATAAGCCACTCACCTTAACGTAATCAATCGCCTCTGGCAGGGCGGTGTCTTCATCACGGACGTTACGGGCTATTTCTTTTTCCTGTCGCTCGATATAACCGTGATACCTGGCCTGTACTTCCACCTGAAACGCAACCTCAGCGCTGACCTGGTGATCTTCAACCCTGCTCAGGCCCATCAAGGCCGCGTGACTTACTTCCGGCCGCCGCAATAACTGCATCAGGCTGTATTCCCGTGCCAATGGCTCTCCGAATACCCGGGCTGCCTCCTCCTCGGATACGCGTTCGGGTGTCAGCCAGGTATTTTGCAGGCGATCTTGCTCCGCTTCGATGGCCTGTTTTTTTACTGAAAACAACTGCCAGCGTTCGTCGTCCACCAGGCCCAGTTCACGACCCTTTTCCGTCAGGCGCAGATCCGCATTGTCTTCGCGCAACAACAAACGGTATTCCGCCCGGCTGGTGAACATGCGGTAGGGTTCCAGCGTGCCCCGGGTGATCAGATCATCAATCAAAACACCGATATAGGCCTGATCACGACGCGGACTCCAGGGTTCTTTTTCCTGGACGCGCCGGGCGGCG
>JAJRTU010000219.1 GCA_024278135.1 Gammaproteobacteria bacterium | reverse complement strand
GAGAAGCGGTGGCTGACAGAAACGCTGAAGCCCATGCCGCCAATTTGCACGACATGCATGCCAAATATGCGGATGTCGTATCGAAGGATGAGGTTCTGAAATACCTGTCGAGCATGTAGTCGCAGCTCGGACAACAAAGGGTAAGTTTCTATCCGCTGTTATTGCCTGAACGAAGCGGGCGCCAATCTCATACTGTTTTCGCTGGTTTATTTACTGTAGATTTTTTGTCATCTTTTGCTATATATCGCTGATGGGCCGCCCGCAGATGTGATTCCATCACGCTCTTTGCCCAATCGGGATCGTGTGCCTTGAAGGCTTCAATCAACTCCCGGTGGTGATGGTTGCTGCGTTCCACATCCTTGTCTTCATAACGATCAATGGTTTTCAGCAGCATGGGAATTTCCACTAACCAGGAAAGCAGTCGATTAATTCGATCACTGTTTGCAGCTTCAATGATAATACTGTGGAAGCGGTGATTATACTCAATGGTCTTACGGTGATTTTCCACGCTGTGTTTCTCACACAATTTTTCAATTTCGATGGCACATTTTTCCAGTTCCGCGATGGCCTCGTCGTCAATGCGCATGGCCGCCCGATAGGCTGAATACCCTTCGAGCATGGCGCGTAAATCGAAAATGACATCGACATCATCTTCTTCCCACTTGGTGACAAAGGCACCCTGGTTCGGTACAAATTTGACGAAGTGTTCGTTGCTTAAGCGCCGCAAGGCCTCACGAACGGGTGTTCGGCTGACCTTGGCCTCTTCCGCGATATGTTCTTCGCGTAAATGCGAACTGGCCGGGTAGCGGCCGCTGAGTATCTGTTCTCTAATCCATTCATAGGCGACCTGTACTGCTTTGGACATATTTTTCTGCCTGTTCGTCAATAAACCTGCCTGCAATATAGAAGCTCAATCGAAACGACTCAAGGAGTTAAGCAGCTGACAGGGAAATTTCCTCAGCCCGGGCTGTTCCTGTCGATGGAAGGCCACAACAGGCGTTTCTATCCGAATAGTGACAAATTTGTATACATTTCACCTTTAAGGGTCTAATTCCGGAGAAAATATCGGTAAGCCTGTCTCTAGCATATTACCCTGTTAAGCATAGGTATAATGGATAATATGCGGAAGATATACGTATACAGCATTATCTTTATAAACAATAAATTGTATACATAAAAAACAGACTGTGATATACAGTCAGCTCAGCAAAGGGGGGCTGTCCAGCTGGTGTTGCGATAAACAGACACAGCGTTGATGCTCATTGATATCAAGTGAGTTCGGCCCTGTGCAGGCAGGGGATTTCAATAATACGAGGGGTGGGGTTATGAAAGGTAAGGTCATTAAAACTGGAACGGTTTTGGGCGTATTGATCATCGCGGCAAGCGGTCTGCCGATACCGACTTATGCACAGACGGAAATCGAAGAGATTGTCGTGACGGCACGGCAGCGTGAAGAAAAACTGATTGATGTGCCGGCCTCCATCACGGCCTTCACCGAAGGCACCATCAAGCGTGCCAGCATCGAACGTGCGGAGGATTTTATTGCCCTGACGCCTGGCGTCTCCTTTGTTGATACCGCAGAGGTGGGCGATGCGCAGGTCAGCATACGCGGCATTAACGGTTCACGTGACGCCGAAGCCAACTTTGCCTTCATCGTCGATGGTATTCTGTATACCAACCCCAGTGCCTTCAACAGAGAATTCGCAGATCTGCAGCAGATTGAAATACTGAAAGGGCCACAGGGCGCCATCTATGGGCGCAGTGCTTCTGCCGGTGCCATTATTATCACCACCAACAAACCGACCCAGGAATTTGAAGCAGATATCAAGGCTTCTGCCGGTAATGATCAGTCTTACTATGTCTCTGCCAATGCCAGCGGCGGTCTGGGTGAAAACCTTGCAGGTCGGGTGCACATTGACTACCGATCAACCAACGGGTTTTATAATAATGTCAATGTAGGCACCAACCCCGGCACCAATATCGTTGACGATTTTGAGGATTACAACATCAATGGCCGGTTATTGTGGGAGCCCAGCGACGCACTCAGCGTGGATGTGCGGGCCCATTACGGTGAAGTGGATGCCGCTTCGATCAGTTTTAACGCTGCGTTCGCGCTGCCGGTATTCGGCTTCAATGCACCGGACACACCCTTTTTCGAGGATGTGAATAATCACGATTTTGTATTTCAGGCCAATATTGATCCTGAAAACAACCAGGACTCCCAGGATTTTTCCATTAAAGCCGACTACGATATGGATTGGGCGACGGTCACAGGCTGGTTTCTTTACAGCAACATCGATCAATCTTTTCTGGCCGACGGAACCAGCGGTGCCTTCGGATTTTTTAATGCGGAGGCAAACTGTGTTGCATCCGCTGCAGCGGCGGCAGTCACTGACCCGTTGCCGGCGCCACAATTCAACTCCGGTGTTCCCGCCACTTCCTTTTTTGGTCCCTACACACCGACCACCTGCGACGGGGCACAGTGGCAGGAACGTAACCAGGAAGATATCAGTTTCGAATTGCGTTTGACTTCACCGGGCGATCAGTCCTTACGTTGGCAAGCAGGCATGTACTACCTGAACCTGGAGCGGGAAGTCGGTGTGGCCACGATAGAAGATCCGGGTGTGGGCTTTGTACCGGGTGCGGATGTACAGCGCGCACTGATTGGTCCGCAAACGGAAGCCCTGGTGTATGATCGCTTTGATACCGAAGTGTTTGCCGTGTTCGGGCAACTGGCTTATGACGTAACGGAAAGCCTGGAAATTTCGGCGGCGATAAGATACGACAATGAAAAACGTAAAGTCACTTCGCTGGTACCCTCACCGGCGCAACAAACCTCTGATTTCATAGATTACACGGATACCTTTCTGGCTTTCCCGCTCGGCCTGTTCCCCTGTGCCGGACTGGGCGATGGCGTGGGCTCGCCCTTGAATCCGGCTTTCATCGATTTTTCGACGCCGGGCTGCAGCATCAATCAAAGTATTCCGGATCGTAAACAGACTTTCCAACAGGTCCAGCCCAAAATCAGCCTGCGCTGGACGGCGAATGATAACTGGACATTTTTCGGCAGTTGGGGCGTGGGTTTCAAAAGCGGGGGTTTTAACAATCAGGGGAGTCAGGCTACTGTTGATCTGTTTTTCAATACGCCCCTGCTTGATCCAGTTGGACTGGGCGGCGCAGGGCTCGGTGCGCAGGTCACTATCGGTGATCAGTTTGACAAAGAAACCTCGAATGCCTTTGAAGTGGGGTTCAAGTCGCAGTGGGCGGATGGACGTGTCAATTTCGAAGGTGCTGTCTACCATACTCTGGTCGATGATATGCAGATATTCAACTTTTTCGTTGGTCCTTTTGGATTATTGCGTGTGGTATCCAATATTGATGAGGTCTCTATTACCGGTTTCGAGGCAGCGCTTGCCGTGCAGGTGACCGATGCGCTTCGTATTTACGGTGGCGGGGCGGTGACCAACGCCAAGATCGATAAAAACAGTAATCGTTCCCAGACCGTGGGCAACCGTGTGCCTTACGCACCTGAATATACCTTTAACTTTGGTGGGGAATATATCAAGCCCACCGGCTTTCTGGAGGGTGTCGACTTTGTCTCGCGGGTGGATTACAGTGCAGTCGGTCCGACCTGGTTTGCCACGACCCAGACAGGTGATGACACGCCCACACTGTTTACCGGCTTTGGTTTCGGGCGTATGAGCCAGGATTTAACACAGCGCGATGGCTATGCCCTGGTCAATCTTCGAGTGGGTCTGGAATCTGAAACATGGGGCCTGCACGGAGTCGTGAAAAACCTGATGAATGTAAATTACTTGTCTGAAGTTATCCCCGCCCAGGAATTCGGCGGTTCCTTTATTCATCCCGGCAACGAGCGGGCCTGGGCTGTCGAGTTGAGTTACCGTTACTGAAGACAATTCACTGCCATCACAAAGGGGACCGTCAGGTCCCCTTTTTATTTTCGCAACAGTTCAATTCTCTCCGCTGCATGTAGATTCATTTTTGTTTGAATTGTTCATTGCCAAACATGTTGTTATAGGCATCGTTGCTTGGATTGCCCACCTTCATATCATCGGCAAGCACGGCCACGCCACGTTGCACTGCGGGTCGTTTTGATATCTCGTTTGCCCATCTCTTTACCTGCGGGAATGCTTCAATATCGATCTTGTGCATGGCCTGTTGTTTCGGCAGGATCCAGGGATAAGTGGCTACATCGGCAATGGAATAATCATTGCCTGCCAGGTACTCCGCTTCTCCCAGACGTTGGTTCAGCACGTCGTAAATCTGCATGCTGATGCTGTGATAACGTGCCTTTGCCAATGGGACATGCTCAGGACAATAACCCTGGAAGTAACCGTTCTGGCCAAACATGGGACCGACTTTGCCCATCTGAAACATTAACCACTGCATGACGTCGTAGCGTGACTTCATGTCGCCGGGCCAGAGCCTGCCGGTTTTTTCCGCGAGATACAGCAGGATGGCACCGGATTCAAAAACCGGATAAGGCCTGCCTTCAGGACCGTCGGTATCAATGATCGCGGGAATGCGATGGTTGGGACTTATACTGATGAACTCGGGCGCAAATTGCTCACCTTTGAGGATATCAATCGGATACAGCTCATATTCGAGTTCCACTTCTTCGAGCATGATGGCGGTCTTGTGACCGTTCGGCGTGGGCCAGTAATAGTGTTTAATCACA
Source organism: Gammaproteobacteria bacterium (assembly GCA_024278135.1). Taxonomy (GTDB): domain Bacteria; phylum Pseudomonadota; class Gammaproteobacteria; order Eutrophobiales; family Eutrophobiaceae; genus WLWS01. Next base: position 458 of record JAJRTU010000219.1, on the reverse strand, counting down.
GCGTGGCGTGTTCCTGTTGCAGGGCCAGTACTTCGTTGACATGCTTGCGACAGAACTCGGCCGAGTCGTCACCCTGAAAATCCACGTTGTAGTGATGAGTGACAGAGGGACGCTGAATGGCGTCTTTCCACCAGGCTTCCAGATTGGGTCTGTTTTCAAAACAGTTGAAGGTCGGGTAGAGCGGATCTTTGGCATCGTAAAAATTCACACGAAAGTCCATATAACTGATGGCGTGCAGCATTGCCGCCTGACCGATATCAAAGTCACCAAAGCCACGCCGGCAACTGCTTTCCAGGCGGTCGCAACCGCGGATGATCTTCGGCCAGATCCATTCGAAAAGTTCGATACGTTGTTTATCTTCGGGTTGCCAGCCTTCCATGACCAGCATGACGGTTGTCTCAAACAGCGTGTCGGCCAGGGCGAGTCGGGTAATGGCGTCCCAACGTTTCGCACCGTTC
>JAJRTU010000218.1 GCA_024278135.1 Gammaproteobacteria bacterium | reverse complement strand
GGCCCCGACCGGTCTGGCCGGCTTCGTTCTGGCCAATGGGTCGATGTCCTCCAACCAGTCCGGCGAGGGAGAAATCCGCAAGAACATCATCGAGGCCGACCTGGTGGACTGTATGGTGGCGCTTCCCGGCCAGCTTTTCTATTCGACGCAGATTCCCGTCTGCCTCTGGTTCATTGCCAGGGACAAGAAGAACGGCCCTGCCTGCGCCGCGGGCGCGGCAGGCAGGCGTTTCCGCGACCGGCGCGGCGAGACGCTGTTCATCGACGCGCGGAAGCTCGGCACGATGATCGACCGGGTTCACCGTGAACTCACAGAAGACGACATCCGCCGGATTGCCGACACCTACCACGCCTGGCGTGGCGATCCCGCCTTGCGGGACGACAAGCAGTACGAAGACGTTCCCGGCTTTTGCAAGAGCGCCACAATTGACGAGATCAAAGGCCACGGCTACGTGCTTACCCCTGGCCGGTATGTTGGTGCTGAGGAAGTCGAAGACGACGGTGTACCTTTCGATGAAAAGATGACCGAACTTACGGAAAAACTTTACGGGCAGTTCGCCATGGCAGATCAGCTTGAAGCCACGATCAGGAAGAATCTTGAAGTCTTGGGGTTTGGAGAATAGTTCATGGCCAGAATCAAGGTATTGAACAAGGAAATAAAGCTGTATAGTGTCAAGGAAGAAGATTACATCTCGCTTACAGATATTGCCCGCTACAAGGACAGCAAACGATCAGATTACATTATTCAAAACTGGCTTCGCAACCGCAATACTATTGAATTTCTCGGCATTTGGGAACATTTGAATAATCCGGATTTTAATCCCATCGAATTCGATGGGATTAGAAAACAGGCAGGGTTGAACAGCTTTGTTCTGACGGCGAAACGATGGATTGAAGCAACCGGGGCCATAGGTATTGTTTCCAGGGCGGGGAGATATGGCGGAACCTATGCACACAAAGATATTGCCTTTGAGTTTGCCTCCTGGGTTTCCGTTGAGTTCAAACTCTACCTGATCAAAGAATTCCAACGGCTTAAAGAAGAAGAAAGAAAAACGCTGGGCTGGGATATTCGCCGCAATCTGGCCAAAATCAACTATCGCATTCATACTGACGCCATTCAGCAGCACCTGATTCCGCCGGAACTGGATAAAAAGCAAACCTCCCTGGTATATGCCAGCGAAGCGGATGTGCTGAATCTGGCCCTTTTCGGAATGACAGCGGCTCAGTGGAGAGAGGCCAACCCGGATAAAAAAGGCAATATCCGGGATTATGCCGATGTAACCCAACTGGTCTGTCTGTCCAACCTGGAAAATCTGAACGCGCTGTTTATCGCGGAGGGCCTGTCGCAGCAAGAACGGCTGGAACGGCTCAACCGGATTGCCATTCACCAGATGACCCTGCTCGCCGGGGACAGGCGGTTGCAACTGCCGGAGAAGGAAAGATGACCGAACTTACGGCAAAACTGTACGAACAGTTCGCTATGGCGGATCAGTTTGACCGGCCTGCCGTAGCCCCGGCGCAGGCAGGAGCCACGATCAGGAAGAATCTGGAGGCTTTGGGTTATGGGGAATAATTTTCTTTCATTTGGTGATTCTGCTGCCCTAATACGTAACACTGTAAAACCTGAAGACTCTAATGGTGCTAGATACATCGGCTTGGAACATATTGAACAAGGAACGCTTCACCTTAATGGTTACGGTTCCGCCAATGATGTATCCAGTGCAAAGTCTCAGTTTAAAGCGGGTGATATTCTATTTGGGAAGCTAAAGCCATATTTTAGAAAGGTTGTTCGAGCACCATTTGATGGTGTTTGCTCAACTGATATTTGGGTCGTCAGAGCAAAAGACGGAATAGACCAAGGATTCCTGTACTATTGGATGGCATCTCAAGAGTTTGTTAATTTTTCGATGCAAGGCTCTGAGGGCACCAAAATGCCTCGTGCCAAATGGGAGCATGTATCTCGTCATAAAATTCCCTATTTTACTCTCCCTGAACAACGCGCTATCGCCCATATCCTCGGCTCGCTGGACGACAAGATCGAGTTGAACCGGCAGATGAACCGTACGCTGGAGAAGATGGCCGGGGCCATTTTCAAGAGCTGGTTTGTTGATTTTGACCCGGTCCGCGCCAAAGCCGACCTGCCTGCCGGCAGGCAGGAGGCCGCACCTAAAGCCCGACCGGGAGTCTGGTTTGTTTATGCGATAGAATGCGAGGGGGGCAGTATCTACATCGGACATACAGAGGACGTTCAGAGGCGGTTTGATGAGCACCTCTCCGGCAAAGGGGCTGAATGGACTAAAACTCACCGTCCCATTCGCATTGCCTACTGGGAGGAATTGCCGACGCAAAAAGCGGCTATCGCACGTGAGAAAAAACTCAAGACAGGCGCAGGGCGTGAGTGGCTGAAAGCAGAGATTTGCAAACGAGACCTTTTGTCACCCGGCCTGCCCAAAGAAATCGCCGACCTTTTCCCCAATAGCTTCGAAGATTCAGAACTCGGTCCAATTCCGAAGGGGTGGAGGGTGAAGACCCTTTACGATCTATTTGATTTGATTGGTGGTGGCACTCCTAAAACATCGGTTCCTGAGTATTGGGGAGGTACTATACCCTGGTTTTCTGTCGTTGACGCACCTTCTGTAAGCGATGTCTTTGTTATTGACACGGAAAAACACATAACCGAACTCGGAGTAAAGAAATCCTCTACAAAAATACTACCTTTAGGAACAACAATAATCAGTGCCAGAGGGACTGTTGGCAAATGTGCTGTTGTTGGCGTTCCAATGGCAATGAATCAGTCTTGTTACGGAGTACGTGGCAAAAATGGAATTGCGGATGGGTTTGTATATTACACCATTAGAGAGCAGGTGGCAGACCTTCAGCGAAGCGGGCATGGATCTGTGTTTAACACAATTACCAAAGAAACCTTTAAATCAATAAGAATACCATTTGCATCACCGCAGTTGACACAGGCGTTTGACAACCGTATCAGTCCATTTTTCGCCAAGATTCGTTACAACCTGTTTGAATCTAAAACTCTCGCTTGTCTCCGTGACACCCTCCTCCCAAAACTCATTTCCGGAGAACTGCGCGTGCCCGATGCGGAGAAATTCATTGAGGAGGCCGGGGTATGAAATATGATCCTGATATCCATCGTCGCCGTTCCATCCGCCTGAAGGGATATGATTATTCACAGGCAGGCGCGTATTTCGTGACCATCTGCACACAAAACCGGGAATGTCTGTTCGGTAATATTGTCGATGGTGAAATGACGTTGAATGACGTGGGATGGATCGTATCAGATGCATGGCAATGGTTGGAACGACAATATAATCATGTTGAATTGGATGAATGGGTGGCAATGCCGAACCATTTTCACGGAATTATCGCGATCGTCGACCAATCACGTAGGGGCGGTTCGCGAACCGCCCCTACAATGACGCGCAAATCCATCGGACGTTTAATCGGGGCATTCAAAACCGTTTCCACCAAACGTGTCAACAAAATGCGTGGCACCCCCGGCGCGAAATTATGGCAACGCAATTATTATTAACACATCATACGCAATGACAATGAATTGCACCGCATCCGTGAATACATCGTGAATAATCCTGCACAATGGGATTTGGATAAAGAAAATCCGGTAAATATCACTGTGGAGAACCTGACATGACCCTGCCCTCCGGCACAGTCGAATATACGCTTGACACAGCGCCGGCCCGCATGTCCGGCGGACAGGTCACCGGTTGCGGTATCTCCTGGACTGACGAGGAGCTGGATACCGCATTGGCAGGGCCGGTGGCAGAAGTTGTATTCGATGACGCTGGAAATGCGGATTGCGCTGCCATACTGGAAGGGTTGAGTGAAACAGAGTTTGATCATGAAGGCGTCCAAAGAGTCCTTAATAGTGAGCAGGAGCCGGAGCCCTGGCGAGTAGGCGAAGGTCTGGCAGAATCATACCTTACCCATCACCGGAACTGTTCTTTCCCTTGGCCAGATGGTCGGGATGAAAGGAAATCCGGCTCAAGCCTTCCGGGAGCTGATTTGGTGGGATTTCACCTGTCTGCCGAACAGGCAGGTCATGACGGCGAACAAGATTGCTTTGCATTCGGTGAAGTCAAGACTTCCGGAGAAGCAAAACATCCGCCGGGAGCAATGTATGGAAGAACCGGGCTCAAACAGCAGCTTGAAGACTTGAGAGACAATGTTTCAATTCGTGACGATTTGGTGAAATACCTCTGGCATCGGGCAGTGAACGCCTCCTGTAAAGGACGATTCATCAACGCGTACAAACGTTATAACGCCGACAGCGCAGATGTTTGTCTTTTCGGTCTGCTTGTGCGAGATGTTGAACCACACCGTGATGATCTGCAGGTTCGCGTAACCAAGCTGGGCAAGGGCTGCCCATCAGTAATGTCCATCGAACTGATTGCCATCTATTTGCCTGCTGGAAGTATAGACTCTCTTAGTAAAAAGGTCGTTCAATCACGCCTGCCTCGTCGGCAGACAGGCAAAGGAGGTGACACATGATCAAAGAAGAGCACCTCCAGCTTGTCGATAATCACTGGGCTGTATTGGCCTTAAGTGAAGCCGAACGTGACCGGGGTCTTAAAGTGGCCAATGCCAGGCTTGTATCGAGGGCGGTTGGCCGGCAGATACACATCGATTTTCCGGAAAACGGTTCAGATGATGATCTGCTACGCCGTCTTGCCATGGCCTATGAAATGGCGGCCATTGAAGGGCTGAGCGCTGTGCTGAATCCCGCTTCTGGTAATGACGAACTGCGTGCTCAATGTGCCGCCGGAGCATGGCGGGCCTTTACGCTGCGCCGCCTTTTTGATTTGCCAGAACAAGAAGAAGAGCGAATTTTTCACATCCTTCACCTTTCTGCTCTCGCCTATTGCGGGGATCGCTGGTCCGATCTGCGACGCTGGTATAACGAAAACGAGCAGATCATTCATGTTCCTTCTGTCGCGGATGCTTCCTGGGATCGGCGACTGCTTTATCGACTTTTTGAATGCTGGATTCGTCTATTCCGAAAAAAACGTTGGGACGACCTGGATCGTATCCGGGAAATCATCGCCGGGT